>JBBPZY010000359.1:0-20328 GCA_038276315.1 Mycobacteriales bacterium | reverse complement strand
TGACCACCGCGATCTGGCACAACGACCGCACTGGCCAGCCGATCAAGCGATCACTGCTGGCCTACGACCACTGACCCCTTGGAATAGATCATCTAGATGACCTGCTGCGACAGCACCGACTCGACCCGGTGGCGGTACTGCTCACACATGGGCATTTTGATCACATCTTCGCGGTGACGCCGGTATGCGACGGCAATGACATCCCGGCTTGGATCCACCCCGAGGACCGGGTGCTGCTGTCCGACCCGCTACGGGCGCTATCCGCCGATGCGCGCCAGTTCTTCGGTGGTCGGGTTCAGCTACGCGAGCCGCGTGAGGTGCGCCTGCTGGCTGACGGGGCGTCCTTGGAACTGGCCGGGTTGACTCTGACCGTCGACCACACCCCGGGCCACACCCGAGGCTCGGTGACCTTCCGCTCGGTGACTGATGACGGGCCGGGTTTGCTGGTTTCCGGCGACACACTGTTCGCTGGCTCGATCGGGCGAACCGACCTGCCCGGCGGTGATCACGAGCAGATGCTCATCTCGCTAACGGACAAGATTCTCGTGCTGGACGACGAGACCGTGGTGCTGCCGGGTCATGGTCCGCAGACCACCATCGGTCGGGAACGTGCGAGCAACCCGTTCCTGGGTGGACTTGCCGCGCCCGACCGACCCCGCGGCCTGTGATCTGACCCAGCAGGTGACCCTGTGACTTGACCCGGCCCGTAACAGAGCGCGCCAAGACGACCAAGCTGCTCGTGGCGACTTGAGGCCGCCCGGCACGGTGATGTTGCAGCGTCACGTCCGCTCAGCGAGGGGTTCGATCCTGTCGTGCCGGGCGACCAGTGCGGCGATCGCCGTGGTGATGGGCACAGCGGCGACGAGTCCGATGCTGCCGACCAGCGTGCGTACCACCTCCTGGGCGACGTCCTGGGTGGTGACCAGGGTGCCGAAACTCTGCCCGGACAGCGAAAAGAGCAGCAGCACGGGCAATACGGCTCCGGTATAGGCCAGCGCTAAGGTGTTGACCGCTGAGGAGATGTGGTCCCGGCCGATCCGCAATGCGGCGGTGTAGAGCTGCCGTGCCCCAAGCTCGGGATTCGCCCGGCGCAATTCCCACACCGAACTGGTTTGGGTGACAGTGACATCGTCGAGAACGCCGAGGGCTCCGACAAGCATTCCCGCGAGCAGCAATCCCCGGGCATCGATTCCGTGGCCGAGGACTCCGATAAGCTTGGCGGTGTCGTCGTCCAGCCCGGTCAACTGGGTGGCCGCGGAGAATGCGGTACCGAGTACCCCGATGAGAGCGAGGCTCAACACGGTGCCCAGAACCGCGCTGGAGGTCTGTGCGGAGAAACCGTGCGTGAGATACAGCACCCCGAACATGATCACGCTCGCGGCCAGCACGCCGACGATCACCGGATCGCCGCCGGTCAGGATCGCGGGGAACAGGTAAGTCACTAACACCAGAAAGCTGAAGCCCAGCGCGGCCAGCGACGCGAGGCCTCGCCACCGGCCGAGCAACAACACGGCGGCGGCGAACAGCGCGGCCAGCCACAGCATCGAGGCGCCTCGCTGAAAATCCTGGATCTGGTAAGAGGCGGCGTCGGAGGGATTGCCACCGGTGTACCCGAGGACCACGTGGTCGCCGACAGCGAAGCGCGGCGTGCTCGGTTCGTCGGGCAATACCTGCTGGATCATCACACCGGGTGAATCGCCGTCGGTGAGCCGCACACCGAGTGAGATGCAGCTTTTGACCTGGCCGGCGGGTGCTTCCCCGCTAACGCCTGCCCCGCCGCTGGTGCACGGAGCGGAGCTCGCGGTGAGCACGTCACCCTGTACCGGCCGCTGCCCGAGTCCGATGTCGACACCGCTGCGGGGCTGGTCAGCCGGCCAGGTCAGCCAGAGCCCTACCAGGGTGGCGAGCGCGATCGGGACCAGGACCGCGACCAGCAACATCTTGACTCGACGGGAGGACGGTGGCGCAGGTCCGTGCCCATGCCCGTGGCCATGCCCGCTGGCGGCCCCGGCCGGTGCGACGGTGCCGCGGTCACGGTGCCGGCCGGTTCTATGGTCCAGTGCACTCATCAGCTGGGCGTGCCTCTCTGGTCGATACCGCGCTATGTTCCTAGCGGATCGAAGGTGTGTTCGACACAGTGGGGCGATCCGGCCGGCGCATCGCAGTGCGGGAACGGCACACGGTGGCAACCTCACCCACACAGCCACGGCGCCCGTGGGCGCAAAGTCTAGGGACGAACTCGCGGGTGGAGCAGCTCAGGCTGCTATGACGAGGGGACGCCGACGGCGGCGCTCTCGGCGCGGCTAGCCTCTGCAGGGTCCGGTTTGCCGTCGGAGAGATCTAGGAGCGAGTTCCCGTGATGCGCACCCACCCTGCTGGCACGCTGCGCGCCGAGGATTCAGGGAACACCGTCACCCTCGCCGGGTGGGTCGCCCGGCGGCGCGACCACGGGGGCGTGATCTTCATCGACCTGCGAGACGCCTCCGGGGTGACGCAGGTCGTTTTCCGGGAGGGCGAGATGGCGCAGCGGGCGCACCGGCTGCGCGCCGAGTTCTGCCTGCAAGTCATAGGAACTGTGGCCGCCCGCCCCGAGGGCAATGCGAATCCGGATATTCCCACGGGAAGCGTCGAGGTCACTGCTGAGGAGCTGACGGTGCTCAGCGAGTCAGCACCGTTGCCGTTTCCGCTCGACGAGCACCTTGAGGTCGGTGAGGAGATCCGGCTGCGGCACCGCTACCTCGATCTGCGCCGGCCCAGCCCCGCTGCGGCGATGCGACTGCGTAGCGAGGCCAACCGGATCGCCCGCACGGTGCTGCACGAGGAGCGCTTCGTCGAGGTGGAAACCCCGACGCTGACCCGGTCCACCCCGGAAGGAGCCCGGGACTTCCTGGTGCCGGCACGGCTACAGCCAGGCTGCTGGTATGCACTGCCACAGTCACCGCAGCTGTTCAAGCAGCTCCTGATGGTCGCCGGCATGGAGCGGTACTACCAAATCGCCCGCTGCTACCGGGATGAGGACTTTCGCGCCGACCGGCAGCCCGAGTTCACTCAGCTCGACATCGAGATGAGCTTTGTCGAGCAGGATGACGTGATCGCGATCGGCGAAAAGGTGATCGCCGCTCTATGGTCGGAGTTGGCCGGCCACCAGATCGAGTTGCCGATTCGTCGGCTGGGTTACCTCGATGCGATGGCGCGCTACGGCACCGACAAGCCCGATCTGCGCTTCGGGCTCGAACTCACCGAGCTCACCAGCTACTTCCTCGACACTCCGTTCCGGGTGTTCCAGGCGCCTTATGTGGGAGCGGTCGTCATGCCCGGCGGGGCAGGCCAGCCGCGGCGGCAGCTGGACGCGTGGCAGGAGTGGGCCAAGCAGCGAGGTGCCAAGGGACTGGCCTACGTGCTGGTCAGCGCGGACGGTGAGCTGTCCGGGCCGGTGGCCCGCAACCTCGCCGAGCACGAGCGGGAGGGTTTGGCCAAGGCGGCCGGCGCCAACCCCGGCGACTGTGTGTTTTTTGCGGCCGGTGATGCCCGTGACGCACGTGCCCTGCTGGGTGCCGCCCGGGTAGAGATCGGTAGGCGCTGCGGTTTGATCGACGAGGCGGCCTGGTCGTTCGTCTGGGTGATCGATGCGCCGTTGTTCGAACCAGCCGAGCGCAGCGGCGATGTTGCCATGGGTCACAGCAGCTGGACGGCGGTTCATCATCCGTTCACCGCACCCAGGCCGGAGTGGATTGGCCGTTTCGAGCAGGACCCGGGCGTCGCGCTGGCCTACGCCTACGACATCGTCTGCAACGGCAACGAGATCGGCGGGGGTTCGATCCGTATCCATCAGGCTGACGTACAACAACGAGTTTTCCGGGTGCTCGGAATTACCGCCGACGAGGCCCGGGACAAGTTCGGGTTCCTACTCGAGGCTTTTCGTTACGGCCCGCCGCCGCACGGAGGTATTGCCTTGGGCTGGGACCGGATCTGCATGCTGCTCGCCGGTGTCGACTCATTGCGCGAGGTCATTGCGTTCCCGAAGTCCGGTGGCGGTTTTGACCCGCTCACCGGCGCTCCAACCCCGATCACCCGAGCGCAGCGCATCGAGGCGGGGGTGGACGCGAAGCCTGCCGCGAAGGGCTAGCGACCTGCTATCCGCTACCGCCGGGTGGTGCTGCGCCGAGCTGTTCAGTCGACCGGCGGCGGTACCGTCGCGATGTGCCAGATCACAGTGTCGCAGGTGACGGTGTTGCGGATAACGAGACGTTGTTCGACGAGGGTTTGTTCGCCCGGCAGATAGAGGAGCGCGCCGAGCAGCGGCTGTCCGTCTCAGCGCCGCTAGCGGTACGGATGCGCCCGGCCACGCTGGCCGAGGTCGTCGGGCAGGATCATTTGCTGGCGCCCGGCAGCCCGCTGCGCAGGTTGGTCGAGGGAAGCTCGGCGGCGTCGGTCATCCTCTACGGCCCACCGGGAACCGGGAAGACGACGCTGGCCAGGTTGGTCTCGCGGGCGACCGGGCGACGCTTCGAGGCGATGTCGGCGCTGTCAGCCGGGGTCAAGGAAGTCCGCGCCGTGATCGACGCCGCCCGTCGCCGGTTGGGACGCGAGGGCGGCGACGCCACTGTGCTGTTCATCGACGAGGTGCACCGCTTCTCCCGAACCCAGCAGGATGCGCTGCTCGGTGCGGTCGAGAACCGGGTCATCTTGCTGGTCGCCGCGACCACCGAGAATCCGTTCTTCTCTGTGGTGTCGCCGCTGCTGTCGCGCTCACTGGTGTTGCAGCTGCACCCGTTATCCGACGGAGCCGTGCAGGTCTTGATCCAGCGTGCCCTGACTGATCCGCGCGGGTTTGCCGGGTCGATCGCGCTCGCGGCCGCGGCCGAGGAACACCTGGTTCGCCTCGCCGCCGGGGATGCCCGGCGGGCGCTGACCGCACTGGAGACCGCCGCCGAGGCGGTGACCTCAGCCGGCGGCTCCGAGGTGGACCTGGCTTGCGTCGAGTCAGTGGTGGACCGCGCAGCGGTGCGCTACGACCGTGCGGGGGACCAGCACTACGACGTGATCAGCGCATACATCAAGGCCATCCGCGGGTCCGATGTGGACGCGGCGCTGCACTACCTGGCACGGATGGTGGAGGCGGGAGAGGATCCCCGATTCATCGCCCGGCGGCTGGTGGTGCACGCCAGCGAGGACATCGGGATGGCTGACCCGACGGCGTTGCAGACCGCGGTGGCTGCCGCCCACGCGGTGCAGTTCATCGGCATGCCCGAAGGCAGGCTTGCGCTTGCCCAGGCCACGGTGCATCTGGCTACCGCACCGAAATCCAACGCGGTGATCACCGGAATCGACGCGGCCCTGGCCGACGTCCGTGGCGGTGCCACCGGGGCCGTCCCCGCTCACCTGCGCGACGGGCATTACGCGGGCTCGGCCCGGCTTGGTCATGCGCAGGGCTACCGCTATCCCCACGACGCGCCCGACGGCGTGCTGGCCCAGCAGTATCCCCCGGACGCCCTGGTCGGCCGCAACTATTACCAACCCAGCGGCCACGGCGCCGAACGCGCCCTCTCTGAGCGGATGACCCGGCTCCGCCGAATCATCCGCGGACACTGATCTTCAGGTCGGCGAAGGTCTACCGGGTGACCAGCGGGTTGGGGATGTCCAGGTAGACCGACTGGGCGTCTAAAGGGGCTCGGACCTCGTCGATGCCGTGGAGGCGGGTGAACAGATTGCCCTTGCACGGCAGGGTGGCTGCCGTCAGCCATCGGCGGGCCAACCGGTCCCCATCCGGCCCGGCCACCGCGAGTCCTGGCAGCGCCGCACGTAACCGGGCGGCCAAAGCGTCCAACAGCTCGGACTCACCGGCCAAGCCGTCCACCGCGAGGCAGCCGACCACGGCCATGGCCTGGTTGCGCAGCAGGTAGTAGGACATCCGGTCCTCGACGATCCGGTCGTCGACCACCATCAACGCCGAATCCGTGGTTCCGCACACCCGCAGCAGCTCCGGTAGCCGCGACGCAGCCAGGTAGTAGCCCTCGTTGTCCCGGAACCCGCCACCAACCACCTGCCCGTCCGCGGCGATACGTACCAGTGTGTTCTGCTGGTGGGCTTCCAAGCCGATCCCGGTGGCCGCGTAGAGGTGCAGCATCGGTACCAGCACGAGATCGGTATAGGCGGCCATCCAGGCTATCGGGTCCAGCCCGCCGGTAGTCACCAGTTCGCCCAGTCGAGACAAGCCGTGTTGCGGTCGGGGAGCGACCAGGCCGACCAGGGTGCGCAGCTCAGAGATCTGCCCTGGCACCTCGCGGACCACGACGTCGAGGCCGTTGAGCTTCGGACCGCGGGGTCGGTGCGGCTCGTCCACGGCGAGCCAGCCGGGATCGCGCACGATCGAAAAGGACGGGTGCGCGGCAGCGCAGGCCGCCAGATAGCCCAGATCCAGCAGGCGGTGGATCTCTACACCGCGGCGCAGCTCGTTGCGGGTCAACTCGCGCCGGGAGTTGGTGATCCGCAGCCCCAAGGACAACTTGAGCATCACCTCCGTGCCGGGCCGGTAGACGGTTCGCACCGAGGAGGTGGGATGCCACGGCGCCCCGCGTTCTCCCAGCGGCTCCAGCAGGCCGGCTTCGACCAACGCAGCGACCCGGGGACGACGCAGGGCGTCCCGGGCTTGCCACGGATGGGCGGGCACCGCAACTCGCCCATCGGCATCGGCGAACTCGGCGAGGTCGGCGAACAACGCGGCTGTGTCCCGGCCGCGCAGCGCGGGGGAGTGGGTCACCGCATCCTGCGACACCACGGCCGGGTCGGCGGCGAACCAGTGCAGCCGGAACGAGCCGCGCAGCTCCGGTGACCAGGCGGCGGCTTCGGCGGGGGTGATGCCGTCCCGGTTCTTGGGGGCCGGGTGGTGCAGGTGACCTAGCAGTAGCGCCTGCTCGGCGTCTAAGAAAGCGTCGCGGCAGGGATCGTCGGATGGGCGCGGGTCGGCCCCGGGACCGGACAGGAATGCCGCAACTCGGCGCACCGAGTCTGCGGTCCGCTCGACGAGGTCAGCCAGCTCGCCGGGCGGGATGCCGCCGGGTATCACCCCGCCACGGGCGATGGCCTCGGTGGCGACCAGTGCGATGGCGAGCACTGGGTCCGCCAGACCGGCGTCGGCGCCGTCGGTGCGTTGCAGCCGCACCGGGCCGAACCGGTGCCAGCCGGTGATCGACGCGTACCGCACGTGGGTGACCAGAGTCAGCCCGGTGGCCGGCAGCGCGACCCGCAGCGGACCCGGATGCACCGGCAGGCCGGTCTCCCGGGTCCAGCAGCGCAGCAGCGCCTCGAGGTGGGCGTGTTCGGCGGCGGCTCGAGCCGAGCCGATCTGCAGCGGCTCAGCGCCTTTCCCGGCCGTCATGACTGCTCCTCGTCGCGGCCGGCGGCAAGCACCGCGTCGAGCAGCGTGTCGATGTCGTGCGGTCGGGCCGTTGGATTGAGCAGGGTGAGCTTGAGGCATACCGACGATGGTGCGGTGGGTCCGTCCAGCCGCACCTCAGTGCGGCCGACCAAGGCGCGTCCGCTGCGCAGCAGCCGCCGGCGCAGCGCGGAATTGAGCGCGCTGTCGCCACCGGCTCGCGATCCGCGGTAGCGGAACACCACGGTGCTGAGTTGTGCGGGGGACACCAGCTCCAGCGCGGGCTCGGCGTCGATTCGCCGCTGCGCGTGTCGAGCGAGGTCGTGGCAGACGTCGACCATCCCACCCAGTCCGAGGCGACCGTGCGCCAAAATCGTGGCGGCGATCTTGACTGTGTCCGCCCGGCGGGTCGTTTGCAGGCTGCGCCCCAGTAACCCATCGTAGCCGGCCAGCGCGTCGTCGACCGGGTTGAGGTAGGCGACCTGGCGGCTCAGCGGCTTGAACCGGGCGGCGTCGCGGAGCAGCACCGCGCTAGCGGAGGCAGGTTGCCAACCGATTTTGTGCAGGTCCAGGGTGACCGAGTCGGCGGCGGACAGTCCGGTCAGCAGCGAAGCCATCCGATCGGAGAACAGCGCACCGAACCCGTATGCCGCGTCGACGTGCAACCACACTCGGTGCTCGGCGGCCAATGCGGCGATCTCTGGTAGCGGGTCGATGGAACCGAAGTCCGTGGTGCCCGCGGTGGCCACCACCGCCACCGGGGTGACGGCAGCACCCAGCTGCGTGAGCTGCTTCAACTGGGCGGCCAAGGCGTCCGGTTGCATTCGGTAGCGGTGGTCGACTGCGACCGGGTGCACCGCGGTTTCGCCCAGGCCGAGCGCGGCGCAAGCCCGCTGCATCGAGAAGTGTGCCACCTCGCTGGCCAACACCACCGGTCGTGACAGTCCGGCGACGCCGTCGCGGCGGGTGTCGACCCCGCGTTGACCAGCGGCGTGCTCCCTGGCCAGCAGCAGCGCCAGGAGGTTGGACATCGATCCGCCCGGAGTGAACACCCCGCCGGCGTCGGGACCCCAACCCGCCATGTGGGTGAGCACCTCGACCACCCAGCCCTCGACGGCGAGGGTCGCGGGTCCGGAATCGTAGGTGTCTAGTGACGAGTTGCCAGCGGTGGCCAGTGTGTCTGCGGCCACCGCGACGGCTAACGGCGGAGGCTGCAGATGTGCGGCGGCGTGCGGGTGGGACAGGTCAAGCCCGTGCCTGGTCAGCACCGTAGCAAGACGGTACAGAGCAGCGTCCGGGCCGCAGCCGTACTCGGGCAGTAAGGCCGGCCCCAGCAGGGCGCGGGCGGCGGCGAGAACCTCACGCGGTGCACCCGGCGGTAGCGGACCGGCCGCGCGTGTCTCGGCGAGCGCGTCGCGCATGGTGTGGGCCACCAGGGTGATGAGCTCGTTCAGACCCTCCCTGCTGCCGGCCAACGCGCTCGGTGGGATAGGAGGTGCGGCGCCGTCGTCGCCGGTTGCGGTAGCGGATTGGTAGGGGGCCGTGGCGGCCGGGATCACGGATCCTCCGAGGCGGTTCAGTCATCGATCGTTTAGGAGAGGCTAACCATAAGACTGGGGCGCCCCAGCCGGGGTGCTCGGATCTCGGTGCTACGCGGTAACCTGTCCGCCCATCACCGCCCGCGGCGTGCAGGTCGCCGCGGTCGGTCGACTGCCATCGGCAAGGGAGGGCATTGTGTCGGCAGGTCAGATCGCCGCGCTGATTGCCGCTGGGGCGTTCGTGGTGCTGGTCGGTCTGCTAGCCGTGCCACTGATCAAGTTGGGCCGTACCTTGGACGAAGCGACACTGGCGATCCGAAAGGCCAGCGAGGACGCCGATCCCCTGTTCAGCGGCGCGAATACGACTGTCACACAAGTGAACGCTCAGTTGGAACGGCTGGACGGGATCGCCGCGAACGCCCAAGCCGTGACCGGCAACGTGTCGGCGTTGACCTCCCTGTTCACCGCGACGCTGGGCGGCCCGTTGGTGCGAGTAGCGGCACTGTCATATGGCGTCAGCAAAGCGATGCGAAGTCACCGCAAGAGCAGCAAGGACGTCGTATCCGCGCGCCGGCCGCGGGGACGACGGAATGGGAGCAAGCGGTGAAGGGGATGCTCTGGTTTGGCCTTGGTATTGCCGCTGGGGTCGCGGCTACCCGCAAGGCTCGCGGCGCCGTCCACCGGATCACTCCGGCAGGGGCGGCCGAGAATGTCGGCGACGGGATTCGAGAACTAGCCGCAGCGGTCGGCTCATTTGGTGCTGAGGTACGGGCTGGGATGGTCCAGCGGGAGGCCGAGCTGCATTCCACCGTCGCCCAGCGTACGGGCATGGATCTCGGGTCGAGGTCGGCCAGCGGTCGAGCGTCAGCCGCCGCGCGGGCCTAGACTCGACTCAGTCCTGCACCCTGGTGACACTTTAGGTTGCCAGCGGTTTTCTCTGCCGGTTTTCTCTGGGCGGCCTGGCCGCAGTAGTATTCGGCGCCGCCACACAGCGGTAGTATTCGGCGCCGCATGGCGCGCACCGATCGCGCTTCTCAAGGAAGGCCTGTGCAGACCCACGAGATCCGTCAGCGGTTCCTGGACCGTTTCGAACGCTCCGGCCACGCCGTGGTACCCAGTGCTTCGCTACTGGTTGACGACCCGAATCTGCTGTTCGTCAACGCTGGCATGGTGCCCTTCAAGCCGTACTTCCTCGGCCAGGCGACACCGCCCTACAGTCGGGCAACGTCAGTCCAGAAGTGTGTGCGTACCCCGGATATCGATGAGGTCGGAAAGACCACCAGGCACAACACCTTCTTCCAGATGGCCGGCAACTTCTCCTTTGGGGACTACTTCAAACAAGGAGCGATCGAGCACGCCTGGCAGCTGGTGACCGGATCCCAGGAGGCCGGCGGGTACGGCTTCGATCCAGACCGTATCTGGGTCACCGTGTACACCGACGACGACGAAGCTGAGCAGTTGTGGCGCACGATCGCTGGCATACCTGCCGAGCGTATCCAGCGCCGGGGTATGGAAGACAACTTCTGGTCCATGGGCGTCCCCGGACCGTGCGGTCCCAGTTCCGAGATCTACTTTGACCGTGGCCCGGACTTCGGCCGGCCCGGGGGCCCGGTCGTCGACGAGGACCGTTTTCTGGAAATCTGGAACCTCGTCTTCATGCAGAACGAGCGCGGTGAGTCCACCGGCCCGGGCAAGGGTGACTTTCCGATTCTCGGATCGCTGCCCGCGAAGAACATCGACACCGGCATGGGCATCGAGCGGGTGGCGTTGCTACTGCAGGACGTGCCCAACGTCTACGAGACCGACCTGCTACGCCCGGTGATCACTCTGGCCGAGCAGCTCTCCGGTCGGCGCTACGGCGCGGACCCGGTAGACGACGTACGCTTTCGGGTGATCGCCGACCATGCCCGCACCGGCGTCATGCTCATCGGGGACGGTGTGACCCCCGGCAACGAGGCCCGCGGCTACGTCTTGCGCCGGTTGCTGCGCCGCACCGTGCGCTCCGCGCGCCTGCTGGGCGTCACCGAACCGGTGCTTGGTGACATCACAGCGGTGGTGCGAGACACGATGGGCCCGTCGTATCCGGAGATCGATACGGACTACCACCGGATCGAGGCGGTCGCTCGCGCCGAGGAGGAGGCATTCCTGGCGACACTGTCCGCCGGGTCGCGAATCTTCGATCTGGCGGTGGCGCAGACCCGCCGAGCCGGCGGCTCGCAGCTGTCCGGGGATCAGGTGTTCCAGTTGCATGACACCTACGGTTTCCCGATCGACCTCACCCTCGAGATGGCGGGCGAGGCCGGCCTGCGCGTCGATGAGAACGGCTTCCGCGCGCTGATGGCGCAGCAGCGAAGCCGGGCCAAGGCCGACGCCGCGGCGCGCCGCTCCGGGCACGGGGACTTCAGCGAGTACCGCACGGTGCTCGACGCGCACGGTCGTACGGAGTTCCTGGGCTATACCGAACTCAGCGCCGAGGCCCGGGTGATTGGCCTACTCATCGAGGGCACTGCGGCGCCGGCCGCAGGTGCGGGAACCGCGGTGGAGGTGGTGCTCGACCGCACCCCGTTCTACGCCGAGGGTGGCGGCCAGCAGTCCGATTCCGGGACTCTGGTCGGCGACGGGTTCACCGTCGACGTGGCCGACGTGCAGTCCCCGGTGGACGGCTTGTCGGTACACCGCGGCACGGTCGTCTCCGGCGAGGTTGTGCTTGACGCTCCGGTCTTCGCGCGAGTGGACATCACCCGCAGACGCGCGGTGGCCCGGGCGCATTCCGCGACGCACCTGGTGCACTCCGGAATTCGTCGGGCGTTGGGCAGCAGTGCCGCGCAGGCCGGCTCACTCAACGCGCCGGGACGGCTGCGGTTCGACTTCACCTCGCCAGGCGGTGCGGTGCCGCCCAGCGTGCTGACCGACGTCGAGGACGAGGTCAACGAGGTCCTGTTGCGCTCGCTGCCGGTCACGGCCGAGGTGATGCCCCTACAGGTCGCCCGCCGCGATGGTGCCATCGCGATGTTCGGCGAGAAGTACGGTGACGCGGTCCGGGTAGTCACCATCGGCGACTACTCCAAGGAGCTCTGCGGTGGTACTCACGTGCCGAACTCGGCCGACATCGGTCTGATCAAACTGCTGTCCGAGGCGTCCATCGGCTCGGGGATCCGCCGGGTGGAAGCTCTGGTCGGCCTCGACGCGTTCCGCTTCCTGGCCCGCGAGCATGTGCTGGTGGCGCAGCTCTCTGAGCAGCTCAAGGCACGCCCCGAGGAGCTGCCCGACCGCATCGGCGCGGTGACCGAGCGGCTACGCGCGGCCGAGCGGGAGCTTGAACGGCTACGCGCCGACGCGGTGTTGTCCTCGGCGAGCACCCTGGTCGAGGGTGCCGAGCAGGTCGGTGCCACCGCTTTGGTGGCGACCGAAACGAGCGAGGGGATCAGTGGTGCAGACCTGCGCGCGCTGGCCACGGAGGTCCGTGGTCGGCTGGGCGAACGACCCGGGGTAGTAGCGCTGTTCAGCGTCGATCATTTGACAAGCAAGGTCTCCTTCGTCGTGGCCACCACCGCTGCCGCGCGGCGGCAAGGGTTGGCCGCGGGCGCGCTAGTGCCGGTGTTCGGCCCTGCGGTGGGAGGTCGCGGGGGCGGCAAGCCTGATCTGGCTCAGGGCGGCGGTACCGAACCTGGCGGGATCCGAGCCGCGGTGTCGGCCCTGCGCACCGATCTCGCGGGGCGCGACGGCGCGTGATGGAGTCTGATCCCCGAACCGGCCGCCGCCTCGGCGTGGATTTCGGCGAGGTGCGTGTCGGCGTGGCGGTGTCCGACCCGTCCGGCATTCTCGCGACGCCCCTGGTCACGCTGAAACGCGACCGGTCGCGGGACACGGACCTCGAAGCGTTGGCAGCGTTGGTGGCCGAACATGGCGTGGTTGAGGTAGTGGTCGGGCTTCCGCGCACCCTCGCCGGACGGCATGGTCCAGCGGCGCAGGCGGCAACAGAATACGCTCGTGCCCTGGCTGACCGGCTCGGTGGCACCGTGCCGGTCCGGCTGACCGACGAGCGGCTCACTACCGTTTCGGCCGCTCGGGTACTCGCTGAGCGGGGTGTTCGCGGTCGCAAGCAGCGCGCGGTGGTCGATCAGGCCGCAGCGGTGGAGATCCTGCAAAGTTGGCTCGACGCACAGCGGCCGGCGTGGTGACCGCCGACGCGCATGGTCGCGCGAAGGCGGATTTATGAGCGACGACCTCGGGCTGTTCAGGGACACCACAGACCGAGCTGAGCCACGCCGCCCACAGCCGGGTACCGATTCCCGTCGGGCACGGCGCCAGATCCGGGAGCGACGCCGTCGATGTCTCGTGCTTGGCACGGTATTGGCTTTGCTCGTGCTGGCGATCGGCGGCGTGCTGTACGGAGTGCGCGAGCTGCAGGCGTGGCGCGCTGCACCCGACTTTGTCGGCGCCGAGGGTGCGGAGGCCGTCGTGCAGGTCGAGGACGGCCAGAGCCTGACCGCGATCGGAGCCACCCTGGTACGACGCAACGTCGTCGCCAGCGTCCGCGCCTTCACCCTCGCGGCTGAGGCCGATACCCGGATCCGAGCTGTGCAACCGGGCTATTACCAGGTACGGCAGCGAATGTCCGGATCGGCTGCTGTCGCAAGACTGCAAGAGCCGGCCGCTCGGGTCGGGCACTTGGAGATTCGCGGCGGCGAGCAACTCGACAACGTCGACCTGCCCGACGGGACGACCGTGCCCGGAATGCTCACCGAGATCTCCCGCGCGAGCTGCGCGGTGATCGCGGGCGCGAGCACGTGTGTGCGTCCAGAGGGCCTGCGCACGGCGATGGGCCAGACCGATCTCGGGGCGCTCGCGGTACCGAGCTGGGCCCTAGATCCGCTGTCGCGCGTTGAACCTCGCCGACGCCTGGAAGGTCTGCTGGTCCCCGGAGACTACGATGTGCGCCCTGGCAGTTCTGCGGTGGAGCTATTGGGGCAGGTGGTCAGTACTTCCGCCGCTCGGCTGCTAGCAGGGGGTTTCCCCGCGTCCGCCGCAGGTACCGGTTACAGCGCTTACGACGTGCTGATCATCGCTTCGGTGATCGAGCGCGAGGCGATTGCTCCGGACTTCAGCCGGGTGTCCCGGGTGATATACAACCGGCTTTCCACCGGGATGCCTTTGCAGATGGACTCCACGATCAACTACCCGCTGGACCGGCCGGAGGCGAGCACCTCCGATGCCGACCGTGCTCGGCCAGGCGCATACAACACCTACATCAACGTCGGGCTGCCGGCGTCGCCGATCGGGTCGCCGAGCGAGTCGGCCATCGCCGCTGCGCTGAATCCCGAGCCAGGAACCTGGCGGTACTTCGTGAAGTGTCAGAAGGACGGCGCATCGTGCTTCTCTGTCACGAGAGAGGAACACGAAGCGGCAGTACGAGACGCAGCCGCCCGTGGCGTGTTCTAGCCGTTGCACGTCTCTGTCCACAACCACCCCGCTATCCACATCTGAGGCTCCGGCCCGGCCCGTCCGTCGCCGTGCGCCGGGCACCCTGGTGGGCGTGGGCGGTGCGTGGATGGCAGTGGCAGGAGCCGTTGCAGGTGCCGGGGGAGCGATGGCGCTGCGCCGGCTTCCCGGGGGTGTCCGGGTGCCGGTGCCCGTCTGCACCGTGGCGGTGGCCGTGCTGTGGGCAGCGGTCGGTGAGTGGGCGACTGTCGGTCTACCGGTGTGGTGGTGGCCGGTCCCGCTGGTTCTCGGCTGGGCCGGCGTCCTGCTGGCGAGTGCCGACCTGATTGCCCGACGCCTGCCGGACGCGCTGACGCTGCCGGCCTATCCGGTAGTCGCCGTCCTGCTGGGCGGCGCCGCGGTGGGTGCTGGGAACACTGAGGCACTGGCTCGCGCCACCGCCGGCGCGCTGCTGTGGGCCGGCGGCTATGCCGCCGTGCGTCTCGTCGCACCGGGTGCCCTCGGTGGCGGAGACGTCAAACTCGCCGGCAGCCTGGGTGCACTCGCTGCCGCTACGTCCTGGTCGGGGCTGCTGGCGGCGGTACTGGCGGCGAACGTGATAACCGCCGCCATCGCCGGGCCGGCCCGGTTACTGGGTTACCGCGATGTGCCCCACGGGCCAGCGATGCTCGCGGCGGCATGGCTGGTAGTGCTACACCCACCAGTGTAATCGCTGAGAACCTTTTCCGGTGAGCCCGCGCGAGTTGCTAACAGTTCGTGATGACGCCATCACCCGGAAAGGTGACACGTAACCGCACCGACACTGACCGGCAACGCGGCTGTCATAAACGATTCATACCGTGCACCGCAGGAACTCGTCGTTAAACGCCATTGACCCCGCCGATCTCGGTGCGAGAGGAATCGTCATGAGCATATTACCTACGAGGCGGCGTCCGGTGCGTGCGGTCGCTGTCCTCGTGGTCGCAGGACTCACGCTAGCCGGTTGCGGTAGCAGGGTCGGCGATTCCGGGGCGAGTGGTTCGCCGGCCACCTCCTGTGTTGACACCTCAGGTAGCACGGTGAAGGTCGGGTTCCTCAACTCGCTGTCGGGCACCATGGCGATCAGTGAGAAAACTGTGCACGACTCGCTGGCTTTGGCTGCTGAGCAGATCAACGCCGGTGGCGGCGTGCTCGGCAAGAAATTGCAGGTGGTCAGTGAGGACGGTGCGTCGGAGCCCACGATCTTCGCGGAGAAGGCCACCAAGCTGATCAGCTCGGATTGTGTGGCGGCGGTCTTCGGTGGCTGGACTTCGTCGTCTCGTAAAGCCATGCTTCCCGTATTCGAGGGTGCCGACTCGCTATTGTTCTACCCGGTGCAATACGAGGGCCTCGAGGCGTCGCCGAACATCTTCTACACCGGAGCGACCACTAACCAGCAGATCGTGCCTGCGCTGGACTACCTGAAGCAGAAGGGTGTCAAGTCCCTGTTCCTGGTGGGCTCGGACTACGTCTTCCCGCGTACCGCGAACAAGGAGATCAAGGCGTATGCCAACGCCAATGGCATCGAGGTCAAGGGTGAAGAATACGCGCCGCTTGGCTACACTGACTTCGCGACGATCGTCAACAAGGTGAAGTCGGCCGGAGCGGCCGCGGTGTTCAACACGCTCAACGGTGACTCGAACGTTGCGTTCTTCAAGGAGTACCGCAACGCCGGCTTGGCCCCGACCACGATGCCGGTGGTGTCGGTGTCGATCGCCGAGGAGGAAATCAACGGTATCGGTCTGGACAATGTGATGGGCCAGCTGACCGCCTGGAACTATTACCAGACCATCGACTCTCCGAAGAATACGGCCTTCGTACAAGCTTTCAAGGCCAAGTACGGCCAGAACCGCGTGACCTCCGATCCGATGGAGGCGGCCTACACTTCTCTGTTCCTGTGGAAGGCGATCGTGGAGAAAGCGAAGTCGTTCAAAGCCGACGACATCCGCAAGGCCGCGGGCGGTGTGAGCTACGACGCCCCGGAGGGAACTGTCACGGTCAACGGTGAGAACCACCACATCGCGAAGACGGCGCTGATCGGCAAGGTCGGTCCGGACTCGCTGATTCACACCGAGTGGAGTTCCGGTGCCCCGATCGAGCCCGATCCCTTCCTTAAGAACTACAACTGGGCCAAGGGCCTGACCGGCTGAAAGACTGATCGTTTGATAGGAGGATGGCGGCATGCAAGCCCTGTTCAGCCAGCTGGTGGCCGGCCTCTCGCTGGGTTCGATTCTGTTGCTCGCCGCCCTCGGGCTTGCGCTGACGTTCGGCCAGATGGGCGTGATCAATATGGCCCATGGCGAGTTCATGATGGCGGGTGCCTATACGGCCTTCGTGGCACAGGGCTTGATTTCTGACGCGGGAACGTCGCTGCTGCTGGCTATCCCGCTCGGTTTCCTGGTGGGTGGCGTGATGGGGGTGGTCCTGGAGGCCACCCTCATCCGCCGGATGTATCACCGCCCCTTGGACACCCTGCTGGTGACTTGGGGAGTATCACTGATCTTGCAGCAGGCCGCTCGCGACATCTTCGGGGCCCCCAACGTCGACGTCCGCGCCCCGAGCTGGCTATCAGGCAGCGTCAACATCGGTGTCACCCACGTGCCGGCGGCCCGGCTGTTCATCCTGGTACTAGCGGTGACCGCGGTGGTCGGGCTGTCCCTACTGCTGAAGATGACGGCGCTGGGCCGCCGGATCCGCGGCGTGGTGCAGAACCGCGACTTGGCCGAGACCGTCGGCATCTCCACCCGGAGCACCGACCGGCTCACGTTCTTCATCGGTTCCGGCTTGGCTGGAATCGCCGGTGTGGCGCTCACCCTGCTCGGCTCGACTGGCCCCACCTTAGGCACCAGCTACATCGTCGATGCCTTCCTGGTTGTGGTCGCAGGCGGTATCGGACAGATTAAGGGCGCCGTGATCGCGGCATTCGGCCTCGGTCTGTTGCAAGCGACGTTCGAGTACTCAACGACGGCAAGCGTTGCGAAGGTCATGGTCTTCGTCGTGGTTATAGTCTTCTTGCAGATCCGGCCACAGGGCATCTTCAGCGTCCGGACCAGGAGCCTGGCATGACCGACACCAGCGCGCAACTCGGCGGAAAGCGTAAACGCAACTACGTCGCTGTCTTGGGTTTCGCGCTGGGCGCCGTGGCGTTGCTGGTGGTCGCACCTGCGGTGCTCTCGGATTTCCGGCTTTCGCTGCTGGGCCGGTTCGTCTGCTATGGGATCGTGGCGGTCGGCATCGGCCTGGCCTGGGGACGCGGCGGAATGCTGACGCTGGGGCAAGGCGTGTTCTTCGGCTTGGGTGGCTACGTGATGGCGATCCACCTCAAGCTCGCCGATGCCGGACCCTCCGGCGTGCCCGATTTCATGCGACTCTACGGGTCGGGCCACCTGCCCCTCTGGTGGGAGCCGTTTCGCTCCCCGATCGTGGCGCTGCTCGGAGTGGTCTTGATTCCCTCGCTGGTAGCTTTCGGTCTCGGTACCGCGATCTTCCGCAGGCGGGTTCGCGGCGCGTATTTCGCCATTTTGTCCCAGGCGCTGGCGGCAGCATTCACGATCCTGCTGATCGGTCAGCAGACCACCACCGGCGGGACGAACGGCCTCAACGGATTCCGCTCGTTCTTCGGCTTCAACCTGTTCGATCCGGTGAACAAACGGATGCTGTTCTTTATTGCCGCGGTCACCTTGTTGGTGATGCTGGCCATTGTCTGGCAGCTCTACCGCTCCCGGTACGGGGAACTGCTCATCGCGGTCCGGGATCAGGAGGAGCGGATCCGGTTCCTAGGCTATGACCCGGCCAACATCAAGGTCGTGGCGTATGTGTTGGCGGCGGCGATGGCCGGCATCGCGGGTGCGTTGTTCGTGCCTATCGTGGGAATCATCTCGCCGGCCAGTGTCGGAGTCGTCCCCTCGATCGCCTTTCTGATCGGAGTGGCGATCGGTGGCCGCGCCACGCTGTTCGGTCCGGCGCTCGGGGCTATCGTAGTAGCCTGGGCCCAGACCGCGCTCTCAGAGAGTTTCCCGTCGTTTTGGAGTTACTTCCAAGGTGCACTGTTCGTTCTGGTGATCGCGTTCCTGCCGGCCGGGCTGTCGTCAGTGAATCTGTTGCGGGGTTTGTCGCTGCACAGACGGCGCGCCGGTACCCGAACCGATGGAGCCGAGCCGCCACCGCCGACGCGGCCATTCGATGCGGTGCACCCGCCGCCGGAACCTGACCTTTCCGGGGTCAGCGCTGGATCGGAGGCTGGGCGATGACAATAGACGCGGACTACTTGGAACTGTCCGAGGTGCGGGTGGTGTTCGATGGGTTCGTCGCTGTCGACGGGGTTTCGATGACGGTGCGCCACAACGATCTGCGGTTCCTGATCGGACCCAACGGTGCAGGTAAGACCACGCTGGTCGACGCGATCACCGGACTGGCCCCAGCAACCGGGTCGGTCCGGTTCGGCCGCACGGAATTGATCGGCAAGAAGGTGCATCGGATCACCCGATTAGGGGTTGGACGTACCTTTCAGACGGCCAGTGTCTTCGAGGAACTGACCGTGCTGCAGAACCTCGACATCGCGGCTGGCGCAGGTCGCGCTGCGCTGTCGCTGCTGCGCCGCCGCTCGTCGGTGCCACCGGCGGTCGAGGAAGCTATGGACACTGTCGGTCTGACCGCGCAGCGGAACTGCCAAGCAGGTGCGCTCGCGCATGGCCAGAAGCAGTGGTTGGAGATCGGCATGTTGCTCGTGCAGAACGCGCGGATACTGCTGCTGGACGAGCCGGTGGCCGGGATGAGCGCCGAAGAGCGGGTCCAGACTGGGGAACTGCTGCGCCGGATCGGTGCCGAGCGCACCGTCGTAGTGGTCGAGCACGACATGGACTTCATGCGGTCCTTTGCCACCTCGGTCACCGTGCTGCATGCCGGAAAAGTGCTCAGCGCCGGCACGGTCGCGCAGGTGCAGGCCGATCCGAAGGTTCAGGAGATCTACCTCGGGCGGGCGGACGTTGCACAGTGACGGTCTATACGGCGACGTTGGACATGTCTGACATCCATGTCGGCTATGGGCGAACCACCATGGTGCACGGCGCGACTATCGAGGTACCGCGTGGCGGGGTGACCGCCGTGATGGGACACAACGGTGCCGGCAAGACCACCCTGCTGCGAGCCGCGGTCGGGCTGCTCCAGCCCCGCGCCGGGCGGATCGTGCTCGACGGCGAGGACATCACCCGGATGCGACCCCATGAGCGCGTCAAGCGCGGCTTGGGCTACGTGCCGCAGGGACAGCAATGCTTCCCACAACTGACCACTCAGGAGAACCTGCAACTGGTAGCGGACACCCGGCGAGGCGGCAACAAGCTGATCGCCGAGATGCTGGACCTCTTCCCGGCGCTGGGTGGGCTGTTGGCGCGCCGCGCCGGCCTGCTGTCCGGTGGTCAGCGACAACAACTGGCGATCGCCCGGGCATTGATTACCCAGCCACGGCTGCTGATCCTGGACGAGCCGACTGAGGGCATCCAGCCGTCCGTGGTGGCGGAGATCGAGCGGACGATCCTGTCGTTGACCTCCCGCGGGGGTCTGTCAATCCTGCTGGTCGAACAGCACGTGGGATTCGCCCTCGCCGCGGCGAGCCGCTACTACGTTATGGAAGCCGGCCGGATCACCTCTACCGGCGCCGGCGGCGCCGGCGCCCACGCCGATGTCCGAGCCGCCATGGCGATCTGAGAATCCTCCGCCGCCACACCTCCGGCCGTCATCGTCAAGTTAGGTAGGTAGCGGCACGCGCAGATCGTAGACTGCGGACTCAGGTATGTGGCGAACGATTCCGGTGAAGAGTGGGCAGATTCAGCCAGTGGAAGCATTCGCCTCGACGAGTTCGGCGAATATCTCGGAGGGCGTCTTCCAGTTATGAATCTTACGGGGTCGGCCATTGATTTCGCTAGCCACCATCGCCAGATAGTTGGGATCGGAGGTGAT
>JBBPZY010000358.1:0-4134 GCA_038276315.1 Mycobacteriales bacterium | reverse complement strand
CCTCGGCCCGGGCTCGGGCGGCCAGCTGCCGTACCAGCTGCTCATCCAAGCCGTCTCTCGGCTCGGCCGACACATCCATCGCCACAGCAGTCACAGGTGCCTCTTCCGTCTTAGGAGTTACACCGTTGATCTTACAGTCCCGCCACAGCCGACCGGCGATCAAGCCATGCCGCAAATCAGCCCGGCTGAATGTTTACGGCAGAGCGTCGGCACGTCGTCGATCGTCCCTGACTTGTGACAGCTCGCGCTGTGCAGTCTACTGATTACTGAGATACTACGGGTATCCCAGTTCGAACCTATCGATATACGCAGCGAGTAATCAGTTAGGTCTATTACCGTTGATTGCGTTTAATGTTTAGGCCGCTTACCACCAGCGCTGAGCCAACAATCTGATCAATGACTTCCTGCTTGGGGGCTCCGGGCGCGTTGGAGACCCAGACCAACACGACCGAGAACTCGTGGTTGCCCTGGGCGTCGGGGGAGGATGAGCCAGTGGGGACTGTGGCGACCTCGGATACGAGCTTGGCAGCGGGATTAGAGAAGGTGAACCGGAGCCGGTAGCCGTCTCGGTGACCGATCTTGCCCGGTCCCTGACTGCTGATGTCGTCCAGTCGCACGCCCGGGGAGGCGGTGACGGACCGCTGGACGGTCTGTGCGGCTACCGCGGCGGTGGGCGCCGCGAACGTCGCGAGCCGCGCCAGGCCGGTGGCGCAGGTCACCTCCTGGCTTCCCCCGCAGGTGCTGGGAAAGACCATCTCGGCGATGCCGGGATTGTTGCCGTCGATGACTGGATGCCAGCCGGCTGGGATGGGGACGGCGATATCAATGTTCGGTCCCGACAGCCGCTCCACCTTCTCCGGATCGCCGCCACACCCGGCGAGTAGCACGGTAGACGCCGCAATGGCGGCGCCGAACGCTCCCGCCCGTCCCATAAGTGTTGACCTCACCCAGTGCTGCTCTCGATCACTGTCACGTTGTTGGAATTCTGGTTGGGAACGTAGGCGCGGTGGCCGTCCTGGGTCACTGCCACCCCCGATGGCGTGGTGCCGACGGCGATGGTTGCCGTGACAGAGTTACGCCGTGTGTCGATCACGGATACGTTGCTGGAATTCTGGTTCGCGACATAGGCATGGCGGCCATCCGAGATCACTGCCACCCCGCTTGGACTCGTGCCGACGGCAATGGTGGAAGTGACAGCGTTACGGAGCGTGTCGATCACGGACACGCTGCTCGAATTCTGGTTGACGACATACGCGTGGTGGCCGTCCGGGGTCACCGCTACCCCTCCTGGACCGGTGCCAACGGGAACCGTTGCGATGACGACGTTACGTAGCGTGTCGATCACCGAAATATTGTTGGAGTTCTGGTTGGCGACGTAAGCCTGGCGACAGTCCGAGGTCACCGCCACCCCTCCTGGGCCGGTGCCAACGGGAACCGTTGCGATGACGATGTTACGTAGCGTGTCGATCACTGAAATATTGTTGGAGTTCTGGTTGGGAACGTAGGCCTGGCGACAGTCCGGGGTCACCGCCACCCCTCCTGGGCCAGCACCGACGGGAATTGTCGCGATGACAGTGTTACGCACCGCGTCGATCACGGACACGGTGCGGGAACCACGATTGGGGACGTAGGCGTGGCGGCCATCCGAAATCATCGCAACCATTTGTGGACTCGCGCCCACGGCGATAGTGGCTATAACAGTGTTACTCCGAGTGTCGATTACCGACACGTTGTTGGAATCGCGGTTGGGGACGTAGGCATATCGGCCGTTCGGGGTCACTGCCACCGCCCCGGGGCTGGCGCCGACGGGAATGGTGGCGGTGACGGTGTGACGCGAAGCGTCGATTACCGACACGTTGTTGGAATCGCGGTTGGAGACGTAGGCATATCGGCCGTCCAGGGTCACCGCGACCACCCCTGGGCTGGCGCCGACCGGAATGGTGGCGGTGACGGAGATACTCGGGTCGCCGATCACGGACGTGTTGTCGGAGGATGCGTACGCGTGGCGGCCGTTCGGAGTCACCGCTACCCCGGGTGAATCGCTGCCTACGGGGATGGCGGTCACCGGACCGGCGCCGACGGGAACGGTGGGCAGAGAGTGGGTGAGCGCGACCATCAGAACAACGACGAGTGAGATGATCGCGAGGGTGGCCGAAGCGGCGAGGACCATCTGGTGACGGACTAGCCGACCGAGCATGATCAGCGATCTTTTTGGTCGTAGGCGAGCCTACCCAGTACCCCGGAACCAGTGACTTGCCGCAGCTCCTCCACTGACAGTGACATGGTCAGCATGTGGCGGAGCAGTGCGATCACATAGCCAAGCAGTAGGCCCAGCAGCGCACCCACGGCCAGATTCCACGCCGGACGCGGCGAGACGGGGTGCAGGGGCAACTGCGCGGGCTGAACGACCTGGGCGGTGACGGTGGGCGGAGCTGCTTGGTTGTCAATCGGCTTCTCCAGCTGTGCGACGAGCGCGACGAACTCCACACCGGCTGCGTTCGCGATCTGCTGCGCGCGGTAGGGGGATGTGTCGGTCACGGTCGTTGTGATCAGCACAGTCTGGGGCTGCGGGATGGCGACAATCTGTCCGGGTGCAATCTCGGTGTGGAGTCGATTACTGACCTGCATGCGGATGCGATCACTCATGATCAGCTCTGTGTAGGTCTTCACCTTCTCCGCCGATAGTAGGTTCCCCTGGTATGCCCGGCTGGCGTCGTTCTGCAGTCCCTGAGCGGAGACGAACATGGTGACGTTCGCGGCGTATTTCGGGGTGGAGAAGTAGGTGAATGCTGCGGCGCACAGCAGACCAAGGACGAGTCCGGCCGGCAGAAGCCAGCTCTTGATCGCCTGTAGGTACTCACGTAGGGTCATAATTTAGCCTCCCCGCCCGTCCTCTACTAATGGTTAGAGCGTAAAACAGCGACTTTCCGCTACAGCCCGAGGCATTCTTCACCCGGACGGCGCAGCGCGCGCTGGGTGCCGATAGGGCGCGTCCCGCGTACTGGCGGCTCGCGAACCTGCAGAATCTCGCCGAATCTAGGCTCGTGAGAACGCGGAGCGGAGCCCGTCCACTGTGAACGCCAGCCCCCCCACCATGGCGATCGCCGTGCAGAAGCCGCCGAGAGCGTCAGTCGGGTAGTGCCAGTCCACCGCCACCACGGCCACTCCAATGGCAGCTCCGGCAAGGATCACCATGGCTGTTGCCACTGAGACAGCGGTAGCCAGCTGGGCGTGCGCCAGGCTGATCACCAGCAGCCCGGCTACCACGGCAAGCGCGGTAACTCTCGCGGTGTGCCCGCTGGGGAAAGCGAGAAACCCCTCGAAGGTGCGGCCGATCGCGGGCTTGAGCACCGCCGTTGCCGCGCCGACCGCACCTGGCGCGCTCAGCGACAACAGAGCGTGGAAGGGGCGGCGCAGTAGCCAGCACAGAGCGGCCAGCAGGACCGCCATGACAATCATGGGCACGAGGTCACCGGCCTCGACTACGGCCCACGGCAAGTTCGGAACGCCGGACAACAGGCTGTGCACTCTGGACCGAACCCACGTATCGACACCACTAGGTGCCGAGGTCCCGGCGACGCACAACCCGAGGATCAATGTAGCCGCCGCAGACAGCACAGCGGCCACAGCGACCGGTAGGCGTAGCGGCATCGGGAGCAGCGCGTCGGACCGTTCCGTGGGCAAGCGCAAGGACTGCACCATCTCAGAGTAACCAGCACGGGGCTTTGCGAGCGGCGCACATAGCCTGTCGTCGGCCCTCAGGCTTATGGGTAACGTAGAACCAGCAGCCAACCGGTCGGAGCACTACCTGAGTCCGAAGGCCGCCGCGTTCGTCGCGACCGCGTGGGGCCTCCAAGTAGGCCTGGCGCAGCCGGTAGCACACGCGTCGCTACCCCCCTCCTGCGACCTTGAATTCCCACCGCGACCGCAGATAGCCCTGTGCAGCAACCGCTGCGCCTGCACTCAGCCCGACTCAAGGAAACGCCCGCGCCCTCCCTGCAGCGGTCGGCGAGCCGTTGCCCGGTTCACGTTGGCCCTTTCTCAGGAGTGTCCGGACGGAGCGGTGTTGGAGCCGGCGACGGTACCGGGGTTGGAGCCGCCCCTGTGCGCTCCTGTGCGGCGGCCTTGTCGGTG
>JBBPZY010000357.1:0-16258 GCA_038276315.1 Mycobacteriales bacterium | reverse complement strand
GTACACAGCAGGAAGGTGCCTTCGGGCCCCTCGAAGCCGTCGCCGCCGCGGTAGCGGTAGATCAACCCACGGTCATCGCTCAAGGTGCGTTCGACGGCGTCGATGGTCGCCAACTGGCGCGGATCCTCAGGTGGGAGGAAGCCCACGATGGGCATGAGCAGCGCCGAGGCATCAAGGGCGTCGGAGCCGTAGTACTGGGTGTAGGCGCCGGCCCGATCGTTCCAGCCATGCTCGAGGATGGAGGCGCGGAGCTCATCGCGCGCCGCTGTCCACGCCGCAGCCCGATCCTCGGAGCGGAGCATGTCTACCAGCGCCAGGCCCCGGTCGAGTGCCACCCAGCACATCAGCTTGCTGTGCAGATACGGCCGGGCTTCACCGCGGATCTCCCAGATGCCCTGATCGTCGTCGCGCCACCGGAAAGCGGCCGCCTCTACGACTGCCACCAGGAAGACCCGGGTGTTCTCGTCGAGTTGGCCCAACTGCTCGCGCAGCGTGTACGCCGCGTCGATCAGGGAGCCGTACACGTCGAGCTGGCGCTGCGCCCACGCTCCGTTACCAGCCCGGACCGGCCCGCTGCCGCGCCAGCCCGAGAGATGCCCGATCTCGCGTTCTGACAGATCCCGCTCGCCACCGATCCCGAACATGATCTGCAGATCCACGCCCCGGTCGAGTTGGGTAGCGCCGGCGCGGGCCAGGAACGCGAAAAACCGGCCAGCCTCATCCGGGCACGCGGCGATGAACAGACCCTGCAGCGTCATCGACGCATCGCGAACCCAGGTGAAACGGTAATCCCACGTCCGACCGCTTCCCACCCCCTCGGGCAGGCTCGTGGTGGGCGCGGCGACCACCGCCCCGCTGCGGGCGTAGGTCAGGCCACGCAGCACCACACCGCTGTGATGAACGAGGTCCCGCAGCGGCCCGTCGTAGCGTTGGTGCAGCTGCGACCAGCTCTTCCAGGATGCCTCGGTGCCCTTGAGGCGGCGACGGATCTGCCGGGGCGTCCACACTGTCGGCTCGGGCCCCCACGCATCGAAGGACTGCAGTGCAAACACCCATTCCTGACCTTCCTCCAGGACCTGGGTGGCCGAGACCCGGGCTCCGGTGAGGTCCAGCTCCACGTTGGTGCTGAGCACCAGGACGCTCGCCCCGCCGTTAGAGATCACTGCGCCGGGCGTCGCAATCAGGTGGGGATTCACCAGCCCGAACTCCGGGCGCGGAACTTACTCCACTCCTACCGCCACCGTCCCACGGCTACATCGGGCCTGCCGCAGCAGCACCCCCGGGGACGTGTGACCCAGCTCGTGCCCACGCTCATGGTGACCCAGCGCCATCGCATCGACCACGACGAGCTCACCGTCTGGGCCGGACCATGTCGTCTCCAGCACCAGCCCGGGCGGCCGGTAGCGCCACTTCGCCGACCAGGTGCCGGCCGCCGGGGCGATCAGGAAATGACCCGCGGCGTCATCGAGGAGACGCCCCAGCACCGGCGGGCTGTCGAACCGCGGCATGCATAACCAGTCCACCGACCCGGCCGCGGTCACCAGCGCCGCCGAGCCGCAGTCCGACAGCAGCGCGTGGCGACCCAGCGCTACATCGCTCACCCGTTCACCGGCTCACGGTTCTGGCGGGGCGGCGCAGTCGCCAGGCGGTCGTGAGAACGATGACAACGGCGAGGGCGGCCAACAGCGCGGTGTCGGAGACTCGCGCGCTGAGCCGGGTGATCGCGTTCTGGGCGGCCAGTTGGGTATCGGTACTGGCAGTCAAGCCCAGCACGTCGCTCAGCGCGGCGGTGCCGTCGAAGACCAGGAACAGCACTCCGATGCCGATGAACAACAGTCCGGAGATGGTGCTGGTGGTGTGCAGGTGCAGCAGGCCGAGGCTAAACGCGCGTCCCCGCAGCCAGCGCCGTCGGCTGAGGTCATAGCGTTGCCACAGGGCGGCGAGGACAAACATCGGCGCGGCCATGCCCAGGGCGTAGACCGCGAGCAGAGCGCCTCCGCGCGCTGGCTGCCCGCCGACGGCGGCGATGGTCAGCACCGCGCTGAGGATCGGCCCGGAGCAGAACCCGGCCAGCCCGTAGGCTGCGCCCAAACCGAACACCGCGATCCACCCGCCGCGGCCCGCCATCCGCTGCTGCAGACGCACCGCGGGCCCGAAGGTGAACCCGCGACCGAAGATTTGCACGGCGCCCAGGCCGATGATGACCCAACCCGCGATGAGGATCAGGGCCTCGCGGTGGCCGTAGAGCAGGCCGCTGGCTGCGGAGGATGCGACTCCGAGGGGAACCAGGGTGGCGGCCAGCCCGAGGTAGAACACCGTCGTACGGGCCAGCAGCTCGCCGCGGCTGGAGAAGGCGTAGGCGAAAAATGACGGCAGCAGCAGCGCGCTGCACGGCTGAGCAGCGCCAGTACGCCGCCGAGGACCGCGGCGAGATAACCGACGTCGCTCACCGTGCCGCGCCCGCAGCCTCGGCATCCACCGGGAGCAGCAGGAGCTTGCCGGTGGTGCGGCGGCCCTGCAGGTCCTGGTGGGCGCGGCCGGCCTCGGCGAGCGGGTACCGGCCACCGATGGTGATCCGCAGCGACCCGTCCAGGATCGCGTCGAACACCTCACCGGCGCGCCAGGTGAGTTCATCTCGGGTGGCGACATAGTCCGCCAGTTTCGGCCTGGTGAGAAACACTGAGCCGGCGGAGTTCAGCCGCTGGGGATCCACCGGGGGCACCGGCCCGCTGGCCGCGCCGAACAACGCGAGCATCCCGCGCCGGCGCAGCGAGGCGAGGCTGGCGTCGAACGTCGACGCGCCCACCCCGTCGTAGACGGCGGCGACGCCCTCGCCACCGGTCAGCTGGCGGACCTCGGCGGCCACGTCGTCGACCTCGGTGTAGCGGATCACCTCCGCAGCCCCGGCCTCCCGGGACAACCGCTCCTTCTCGGGAGTGGACACCGTCCCGATCACCCGACCACCGCGTGCGGTGGCCAGCTGGGTGAGCAGCAGCCCCATCCCGCCCGCCGCGGCGTGCACCAGCACGGTCTCGCCAGGCTGCACAGCGTGTACGGAAACCGCGAGGTAGTGCGCGGTCATGCCCTGCAGCAGGCAGCCCGCGGCGATCTCGATATCCACGCCCCGGGGCACCGGCACGGTTTGGTTGGCGGGTACCACAGCAAGCTCGGCGTAGCTGCCGGGGCTCGCTGCCCACGCCACTTTGTCGCCGACCGCCACATCGCCGACGTTGGGCCCGACCGCGGTGACGGTGCCGGCACCCTCCGAGCCGGGGATGAACGGCAGCGGCATCGGGTACGCACCGCTGCGGTAGTAGGTGTCGATGTAATTGACCCCGGCCGCGGCGAGCTCGACCAGTAACTGGCCGGATCCAGGCGCCGGATCGGGCAGCTCGGCCACACGCAGGACGTCCGGGCCGCCGGTCTCGGTGATCTGAATCGCCCGCATGAGGCCAGCCTAGGAGTCGCCGGCCAGGGCACGCCTGACCAGACCGAGCGGCAGACATCCGGAACCGGCCAGGGTGTTGTGGAAATCCCGTAGCTCGCCGGGCCACTGGGCTCGCAGTTGCTCGATCTCCAGGCAGCCGGTCAGGTAGGACGGCGCTTGGGTCGGCCAGGCGCAGTACCGGTCGATCTCGGCTTTGACCGTGCCGGGCGACAGCGACGCATGGGTGGCCATGAACTCCTCTGCCTGGGTCGGATCCATGTCCCCGCAGTGCAGCGCGGTGTCCACCACAATCCGGGCCGCGCGGAAGATCCGGGCGTCGAGGTGCGCCAGCTCGTGCGCCGGATCGGTGAAATAGCCCTGCTCGCGCATCATGCCCTCGGCGTAGAGCGCCCACCCTTCCGCGAAATAGCTGCTCCGGTGCACCGCCCGCACCGCAGGCGATGCACCTGCCGCCCAGGACAGCTGCCAGTGGTGCCCTGGGTAGGCCTCGTGCACGGCGATGGTGGGCAACTGAGCGCGGGCGTTGGTGCGCAGCCGCTGGGTGATCTGCTCCTCGGTGGCCCCGTCCGGGGTATAGGGCACGAAGAAGTGGCCGATGCGCGATCGGGTCAACGCAGGGGGTACCAGGTAGGACGCCACCGCCAAGATCGGGCGTTGGAAGGCCGGCGCGGGCACCACCCGGCACTTCTCTCCCTCGGCGAAGGTCACCAGCTCATGCTCGGCGAGAAAGGCCCGCGCCCGCGCGGTCTCGGCCTCGTACTCCGCGCGCATCGCCTGCAACGTGGGCGGGTGGTCGTCCTGCAGCGTTGCCATGGTGGTCCGCCAGTCGGCGCTGCCGCCAGGCACCCGAGGCGCCAGCTCCTGCATCTGCGCGTCGAGCGAATCCCACGCACTGACGCCCCGGCGGTGCAGCTCGCCGGCCCCGTAGCTGAGTAGCTCACGCTGCCCCAGGAGCGCCGAGTAAAGCGTCTCGCCCATCCGCCAGTCACCGGTGGCCCGCTCGGCGAAGTCGGTGAGGAATTCCGCGATTTCCTCGAACGCCTGCACCGCAGGCACGGTCGCGTCCATCAGCGTCGCCCGTAGCGCGGGATCCTGGACCTCGGCGGGCAGCGAGTCGCGCAAGAACGCCGGGCCGGCCACGGCCTGCCCGAGCGCGCGACGGACCAGCCGTGGAGCGGACAAGGCGAGATCCAGGTTGGCTCGGCACGAGGCGAGCACCTCAGGCACCTCCGCCAACCGCGCTAACGCCCCGTCGACCAGCTCCGGCTCGGGACGCAGCCGGTGCAGGAACGGCAAGAGCAAGCCGGTGAACACGGGGCTGAGGTACACCGACGGGTCGCGCCGCCAGGCGGCCCAGCCGGCCATCAGCAGGGCCCCGCGCAGCGCCGAGACGACGAGGTCCCGGTCGATCCCGGTCGGCTCGGCCTCGAACCGGGACAGCCATTCAGCGGCGTCCCGATCGCGGCTGTCGAAGGCCACGGCGCTGAAGTCGCCGAGCCGGTGCCCGTACCCGGACGCGCCGAGCCCGTCTGCGTGTACCGGGTGCTGGTCGAAGTACCAGTCGAGGTAGGCGGTGATCTGGTCAGACGCAGGATCGTGGCTCACAACCCTCGAAACTATCCCAATCCAAGGCGCCGACCGAGGCTTCCGCATCGCTGGCACAGCTAGCCCAGGGCCCGCAGCAAGGTGCCCAGGCCGTCGACCCTCGTCGGGGTACAGCAGATGACGTGACTGTCAGTTACCTTCGGGGAAGGACTGTCGTAGCGTGCAGAGTGCCACCCCGGGCAACTTCGCGCCGAAAGTTGCCGTGCCTGGCACATGCTCAGCAAATCCATGGCCTTTTCGTGAGGTCATTGGGAGCGATGTGATCAGTGGGACGCACTGTCGGGCTCGGATGAGCACGTGGGGCAGGCCCCAAGAGTTCATCCCTGTTCGTCGCAGGGGTGTCGCCGTCAGCCCAAGGCCGCTGCAGTCGAAGCCAGCGTCCTCCAGGAGGTGCGCGACGCGGCCATAGGTATGGAGGAGACGAGGGGTAGCACCGGAAATGAGAACAGCAGCCAGTAGGCGCGCTGCCACTGACTGAACCAGGTGAAGACCGGACGCTTGGTGTTCGAGGAGTCCGAATTTCTTCGCGGGCTGGTCATGCGGACATCGATCCTGACGTGAGGACGCGTGGGCGGCCCCACGGTACTGGCCGGGGTAGGTTTGCCTACCGACTGACGGTCACCCCCACGGCCACCAACCGGGGCGAGCGCAAGACCCGGGGCAACCCGGCTGTCCACACCGCATGATGTAGCCATGACCAGCGAGGTGCCTGGTCGCACCCGGCGCAGCACGGTGACCGCATTCGCCCTGTTCGGGTTGGCGGTCGCCGAGGTGCTGACTGCGGTGATTGGCGCGCCGGTCGTGGGATTGAGCCTCACCGAGAGCACTGACTCCTTCGTCGTCACCAACTCCACGATCGGGCTGTTCTGCGCGGTAGCTGGGGTGCTGATCGCCTGGCAGCGACCGCGAAACGCGGTGGGCTGGCTGCTGCTGGCGGCAGGTTGCTTCCAGGCGGCCACAGCGGCGGCTGTGCCGCTGGTCAGCGCTGGCCTCGCGGACGGTTGGCCGGAGCCCGCAGTGCGCACCGTGGTCACGGTCGCGCGCCGGACCGGCTGATGGCGGCGGGGGACTGGTCTGGGCCCGGCTGCCACTGGGGTCGGCCGATTAGGCTGCAGTGACCGGGCCTGTCTCGGGTTGACCCGGGGAGGATGAAGAACGCGACGGCGGCGGCCAGACAGGGGTAAGGAGTGGGGCTGAGGGATTACCTGGGACGGGTTTTCCGGCGGGGCACGGCGGGCCTTTCCAGTCAGCGAGCGATTCGCGCCAGGCGCGGTGGCTACCAGAGCATGCTTGATCGAGAAGCTACCGTGGATGACCTTGCTGAGCTGCGTCGCTTTGTGACCAGCAGGCGCGGTGTCGAGTTCTACGTCGAGCCGGAAACGGCGGCGACCGATACCACGGCGGTGGCGGTTGCCTCCGATGGCGAGTGGATCCGCCGCCGGGTGGGCTCCCCCGCGGTCGCCCGTAAGCTGGCAGCCGAACTGGGGATCCCGGCCTATGACGCAGCGATTGTCGGCTACCCCGACGCGATGCGGCGGTACCGCCGGCCCGACAATGGCCACTGACGTGAACCCCTCCAGCATCCCCCCATCCGGGCGCCAATACGAGATCCTGCACGGCGAACAGGTCGCCGTGGTGGTGGAGGTCGGCGGTGGGGTGCGGGAGTACCGGGTCGGCGAGCGGCCGGTGCTCGACCCCTTCCCGCTGGATGCGATGTGCGACGGTGCGCACGGTTCCCCGCTGGTGCCCTGGCCTAATCGGCTGGCTGACGGGCGGTACCGGTTCGACGGCGTCGACTATCAGGTGGCGATCACCGAACCGGACAAGGGCACCGCGATCCACGGCTTCCTGCGCTGGCGATCCTGGGACGCAGTGCGCCAGGAGCCCAACCGGGTCACCATGGGCACCCGGCTGCATCCCCTGACCGGCTATCCGTTCCTGCTCGACGTCGAGGTGGACTACCTTCTCGACGACGACGGCTTGACGGTCACCACCACGGCGACCAACCGGGGCGAGCGGAATTTGCCCCTATGGCGCTGGGCAACATCCTTACCTCTCACCCGGCAGCGGCGTGATCGACGATGCCGTGCTGAGCTTCACGGCCGGCGGCCGGATCGTCACCGACCCCATCCGTCAGCTGCCGACCGGGGTCGAGCCGGTGGCCGGCGGGCGGTTTGATTTCTCCGATCCTCGCCCTCTAGATGACTTGCGGATCGATTACGCCTTCACCGACCTCGCCCGCGACGAGGCGGGGCGGGCGTGGGTCCGGCTGGTAGGACTGGACGGCCGGGGTGCCGAGCTGTGGGTGGATGGCACCTTCCCGATCGTCGAGCTCTACACCGGCGACACGCTCAGCCCGGACCGTCGTCGCCTGGGGTTGGGTGCCGAACCGATGACCTGCCCGCCGAATGCCTTCCAGTCCGGGCAGGGAGTTCGCCGGCTCGCACCGGGTGAGGCGGTCACGACCCGTTGGGGCGCCCGGTTACGGGCTGGCTGAGCGCATCAGACGAACTTGGGATACAGCGACATCCCGCCATCGACGACGATGGTCGTGCCGGTGACGTAACCCGCCTCGCCGCTGGCCGCCCAGGCCACCGCCGCCGCGATTTCTTCGGGCTCACCCATCCGCCCGATGGGGATCTCCTCCTCCACCGCGTGTTTGGCCTCGGGGTCATCCAGGACGAACTTGTTGATCGGCGTGATGATGGCGCCTGGGGCGATGTTGAGCACACGGATACCCTTCGGGGCGAGTTCCCGGGCTGCGGTCTCCATCAGCAGCTTGACTCCGCCTTTGCTGGCGCAATACGGCGCGAAGCCGGGCCAGGGAATGAACTCGTGCACGCTGGACATGTTGACGATCACCCCGCCGGTGCCGTCGGCCATCACCTTCGCGGCCTCCCGCAGGCACAGGAACGTCCCAGTGAGGTTGGTCCGCAGGATTCGCTCCCAGTCTTGCTGCGATGTCTCCAGCAGCGGAATCTGCTTTTCGATACCGGCGTTATTGACCAGGAGGTCCACACCGCCGAACGCCCTGACGGTCTCGATCACCATCCGCTCGACGTCGGTCTCGCTGCCGACGTCGGCCTGCATGGCGACCGCCTTGCCCGGGCCGGCTCGCTCGATGCTCGCAACCACCTCCTGGGCGGCACCTTGTTCCTTGTCGGAGTAGTAGTTGACGCAGACGTTGGCGCCTTCGCGCCCCAACCGCTGCGCGGTGGCCTTGCCGATACCGCTGGAGGCGCCGGTGACGATCGCCTTCCTACCCTCCAAGAGCATGGATCCGCTCCGTCCTCTGCCGTTGTGGAAGCCTGGTGCTCACCAGGGTGTACCCGCGCCTGCTCCGAGGGTTTACAGGTCGAGCGCGAGTTCTCCGATGGGTTGAGAGCAGCCGAGCTGCTTACCGCCATGCCCGCGCAGGTCGCCCTGGCCGTCGCCGTCAATATTGAGCCTGCGCACGGCGCGGCGGCCCTCGACCGGGCATTTCCACCCGCCGGTGTACACGGTCCGGCCATGCCAGTCGACGTTCTGGGCCAGGCCTACGTTGACCGAGAGCAGCGTCCCGGCGTGATGGTCGGTCACCCGGTTATCGATACGCCACCCCCCAGCGCGCGGGTTACGTTTGGGGTCCGGAAGTGTGGTGCCGGCCTGGAACGAGGAGACGTAGATGCAGTTGGGGATGATCGGCCTAGGTCGCATGGGAGCCAACATGGTGCGGCGCCTGATGCGCCAGGGCCACGAATGCGTCGTTTACGACCATGCTCCGGGGGCGGTCGAGGCGCTGGTCGGCGAGGGCGCGACCGGCGCCAGCTCAGTGCAGGAGTTGGCGGCGAAGCTCACCGCGTCACGCGTGGTCTGGGTGATGGTGCCGGCGGGTGAGATCACCACTTCCGTCATCGCCGAGCTGGCTGAGACGCTGGAATCCGGTGACACCGTCATCGACGGTGGGAACTCCTACTACCGCGACGACATCCGGCACGCGAAACTACTGGCTGAGCGCGGCATCCGGCTGCTGGACTGTGGCACCAGTGGCGGCGTCTGGGGCCTGGACCGGGGATACTGCTTGATGATCGGCGGCGATACCGATGCCGTCGCCCAGGCTGAACCGATCTTCGCATCGCTGGCTCCCGGCGTCCGCACCGCGCAACGCACCCCAGGCCGCGACGGTGCGGTCACGCCTGCCGAGCAGGGCTACCTGCACTGCGGACCCACCGGCGCCGGGCACTTCGTCAAAATGGTCCACAACGGCATCGAGTACGGCATGATGGCCTCCCTCGCGGAGGGCCTGAACATCCTGCACAACGCCGACATCGGCACCCGCACGCAGGAGGGCGACGCCGAGACCGCCCCGCTGGAAAACCCGGAGTACTACCGCTACGACGTCAACGTCGCCGAGGTCGCCGAAGTGTGGCGACGCGGCAGCGTGGTCGGCTCGTGGTTGCTCGACCTCAGTGCCGCCGCCCTGCACGAGTCGCCGGACCTGCGCGACTTCGCCGGTCGGGTGTCCGACTCCGGTGAGGGCCGCTGGACCTCCATCGCGGCCATCGACGAGGGAGTGCCGGCGCCGGTGCTGACCACCGCCCTGTACTCGCGGTTCGGCTCCCGCAACCGCGACGAGTTCGCTGACAAGGCGCTGTCGGCGATGCGTAAACAGTTCGGCGGTCACGACGAGAAACCGGATCCGGGCTGTACGCCAAGTACCTCTGGCACCTGTCCGAGGAGATCTGGACGTCGAAGGCTTACCAGGTGCTCGAAGGTGCGGAGGATCTGCTGCAGCGGCTCACCAACGCCGGGATCATCCTCGGGGTGATCTCCGGCGCCATGGAAGGCGCGGCACGCACCAAAATGGAACCAGGAAAGCTGAACAGGTACTTCGTTTTCGGTTCCTACGGGTCGGACTCCCCGGACCGGACCGAGGTCACCCAGCTCGGCATCGCCAAGGCCGCCCGGCTGCACGGTCGAGACCTCGCCGCTGAGGAGGTGTACGTCGTCGGGGACACGCCGCGCGATGTCGCGGCCGCCCGCGCCGCGGGAGCTACCGCGATCGGCGTGCCAGCGGTCACTACGGGCGCCGACGAGCTGCGCGCGGCGCAGGCCGACCACGTGCTGCAGTCACTGACCGAGCCTTTCCCTGACCTGTGAGAAGGGCGCGGTCAGGTCGTGCCTGCGCTGGCCAATGGGCGGGCATTTTCTACCGCGACAGTTGACTGGTCGTCGCGGACCCGGCAGCTGCTCCACAGCGTGGCCATCGCCACCACCACCAAGGTGGCGCCCAGGACGTGTAGGGAGACGAGCACGTCAGGAACGCCGGTGACGTATTGCACGACGCCTAAGGTCCCCTGCGCGAGCACCGCGCAGACCAGCACCGTGTAGCGCCGCCAGACGTGGGTCGTCACACCCACCGCACCCAACGCGAATCCCAGGCCGGCGAGCAATCCAAGAAAGGCGACGAGCAGGTCGGCGTGAAGTTGCGCCATCGCTTGGACACCCGCCGGGAGCCGGGGAGTCGCCGCGTCTCCGGCGTGCGGGCCCGCCGAAGTCACCAGCGTCCCGGCGATGAGCAGCGCCCCCAGCACCGTGGTGGCGGTCCGCAGCAAGCCGCGCAGCGGGCCAGGTAGGTACCAGCGCGGCGGGGCGTCGCCCTCAGCGAAGGCAGCGATCAGCAGCGTCGCGAGCCACACCAGCACCATCGAGACGAGGAAATGGACGCTGACGGTCCACCAGGCCAGCCCGGTCAAGACGGTGATGCCCCCGACAACGGCCTGCGCGACGACGCCCAGCGGCATCGTCGCGGCGAGTAGCACCAGCCGCCGACGGCGGGGTCGAACAAGCAGGGCGACTATCAAGCAGGCCAGCGCGACTAGACCGACCAAGCCGACCAGCAAGCGGTTACCGAACTCGATCCACTGGTGCACCGCGGCGACCTCGGGGTGCGGTTGCGGCACCAGACTTCCCGGGAAGCACTGCGGCCAGGTCGGGCAACCCAGGCCCGACCCGGTCACTCGCACCACCGAGCCGGTCACCGCGATGCCCCCCTGGGTGATCACCGCGGCGATCGCCGTAGCCCGGGACAGGGTCGCTAACGAGCGCTTCGAGGCAGGTGCAGCAAGCACAACACTGATAGTAGGCAGCCGATGTGCATACCATCCGGTGGCCCCGAACTCGTCGCGGAAGGTGGGTGCACTCAGCTTCCCGAACTCAACGAGAGAGCTCTCCAGCCCCGGCGATACAGCTCTCTTGTTGAGTTCGGGAATGAGAGGGTTGGATCACAACCTGCGAAGGGGGGCTCAGGACAGTCGTAGCGTGCGGGCAGCAAGCAGAGCGGCGGCGGCAGCCCACGCCAGCAGCACCCCCAGCGCTCCCCACGGTGCGGTGCCCTGCACCAGCGCGGTGTGCAGGCCTTCGGCCAGCGCGCCGGAGGGCAGCCCGGCGGCGATCGTGGACAGCGGTGCGGGCAGGGAGTGGACAGACAGCACGATGCCCCCCGCTACGACGAGCAGCAGCCACACCATGTTCGCCACCGCGAGCACCACCTCGGCCCGAAGTGCCCCTCCGAGCAGCACGCCGAGCGCGCCGAAGGCCGCCGTCCCGGCAAGGATCAGCAATACCGCGGGCGCCAGGCCCACCGGCTCCGGGTGCCAACCCAATCCAGCGGCCACCGAGCCGAGCACCAGCAGTTGCACCACCACCACCCCGAGCACCGCCAGCATCCGCCCGGCGACCAACGACCAGCGCGGCAGCGCGGTGGCGGCTAACCGTTTGAGTACCCCGTACCGGCGGTCGAAGCCCAATGCGATTGCTTGTCCGGTGAACGCGGTGGACATCACGGCAAGCGCCAGAACTCGCGGGGTGATGTTGTCCACTCGTGGGCTGGGCACCGGTACCACGTTCAGCAGGGTGAACCCCATCAAGATGCCCAGCGGAATGAGCAGCGTCAGCAGCACTTGCTCGCCGTTGCGCAGGGTGAGCACAAACTCGGTGCGAGCCTGAGTGATCAGCATTCGAGACAGCCGCCCGCGGCCTGGTGCGGGCGCGAAGGTACCGGGGGAGAAGCTGGTCACGACCGCAGCTCCCGTCCTGTGAGCTCGATGAACACGTCTTCCAGGCTGCGTCTGGACACTCTCAGGTCCTCGGCGAACACGCCCTGCTGCGCGCACCACGCTGTCACGGTGGCCACGACCTGTGGGTCGATCAAGCCCTCGACGAGGTACCCACCGGGGCGCGGTTCAGTGGCCTGGCAGCCTGCGGGCAAGGCGGTACACAGCGCGCCGAGGTCCAAGCCGGCTCGGGCCCCGAACCGCAGCTGCCGCTGCGTACCATCGGAGGTGAGCTCAGCGGGGCTGCCCTGGGCCACCACCCGACCATGATCGATGATCACAACCTGATCGGCCAGCGCCTCGGCCTCCTCCATCAGGTGAGTGGTGAACAGCACGCTGACGCCATCTGCGCGCAGCCTGCTGATGATGTCCCAAACCAGCCGTCGCGCCTGCGGGTCCATGCCAGCGGTGGGCTCGTCGAAGAACACCACCTCGGGCCGCCCGACCAGCGCGCAGGCCAGCGCAAGCCGTTGCTGCTGGCCGCCCGACAGTCGCTTGTAGGGCACCCGCGCGACGCTGGTGAGTCCAAGCACGTCGAGCAGCCAGCCGACGTCCAGTGGCCGTGCCGCGCAGACCGCCACCAGAGCGAGCATCTCGGTGGCCCGCACGCCTGGGTACGCCCCGCCACCCTGGGGCATCACCCCGACTCGAGGACGCAGCGCGGCACTGTCGGCGATCGGATCCAGACCCAGGATGCGGACCATTCCGGCATCCGGGCGCAGGAACCCCTCGCACACCTCGACGGTGGTGGTCTTGCCGGCGCCGTTGGGACCCAGCAGGGCCAGTACCGTGGCGGGCGGTACCCGTAGGTCAAGCCCGTCCACCGCCTTGATCGTACCGAAGCTCCGAACCAGGCCGCGGACCTCGACAGCAGCTGATGGTGCGGGCAGGGTCACGTTCACAGAGCCTAGGTCGCGATCCCGGATCAAAGTGCACTGGCCCGCAGGGCTGGCGCAGTCGCCCGAAGCGTCGCCAACAGCGGTGGAGTGCGTCCGCGAATCAGCAACATCGGTACTATCAGAGTGATCGCCGCCGCCACGATCGCCGAGGGCACCACCCAGGCTCGGAACAGGAAGTCAGCACCGGTGGGCGCCACCACCAGGGCGAGTACGGCGGAGGCCACGGTGGCGGAGATACGAAAGGCCGGCTGGGTGGTGGCGGCCGCTAACGGGATCACCGCCCACAGTACGTACCAGGGGTGCACGACCGGCCCCAGCACCACCACGGCGCCCAGCGCTGCCCCGACCCCGGCCAGCGGCTCGACCCGTCCTCGCCAGCAGCGCTGCAGCAGCAGCAGGCAGATTCCGCTGGCCGATGCCAGCCCGATGGCCCTGGTCAGCGCGAGCACCGAGGTGGTGTGGTCGCCGAGCCCAAGCAGGCTGCCGATCAACCCGCCCAGCAGGCCGAGTTCGGTCACCACCGACATCCAACTGCGCACCACATTGGGGGTGCCCAGTGCACCGATCCAGCCGAAACCCAGGCCGGTGCCCAGCGCGATCGCCACGGTGGTGGCCAGCGCGACCGCGCCGATTACCGCGGCCGCCCAGCTCAGATCGCGCAGCCGCCCACCCCGGTGCCGGGCCCACCACACCACGACGAACCCGAGCGCCAGCACCGCGGGCACCTTCACCTGTGCCGCAGCCGCGATGATCGCTGTGCCGCCGAATAGGGTCGGTCCCATCGCCGGCCTGCGCAGTGCCAGCTCCAGGCCGACCAGCATCAGGCCGATCATCAGCGCATCGTTGTGCACCCCGCTGGCCAGATGGAACAACACCAACGGGTTGGCGACGCCGAGCCACAGCGCAAACACCGGCGAGACGCCCACCCGACGGGCCAGCCGTGGCAGCGCCCAGGCGATCATCACCAGGCCGGCGACGGCGAGGGTCCGGTGCAGCAGCGCGCCGAGCACGACGTCGTCGCCGGCGATCCAGTCAATCGGCCTGCCCAGGGTGAGGAACAACGGGCCGTAGGGCGCCGGCGTGTGGCGCCAGATCGTGGGAATCCCCCGCACCAGCGGATGGTCCATGCCCAGGGCGTCGGCAGGACTGAGCACATAGGGGTCCAGCCCGCGGTTGACCATCGCGCTCTGCGCCAGATAGCTGTAGACGTCCCGGCTGAACATCGGCGGGGCGACCAATAGCGGCGCCACCCACAGCAGCATCGTGCGGTCCAACTGGGCGCGGGTGATCAGCCGGGTCCGCCCGGGAGCGGCCAGTGCGCCGAGCCACAACCAGGCCAGCACCACCATGGCGATGCCGGTGTAGGCGACCGCCAGCGATGCCGTCGGCATTCGGGGGAACAAGCCCAGCACCGGAAGCCCGACGACCGGGTTGCCCAGCACCGGGGCCGTCCCCGCACCGAGTGAACCTAAGCCCATCAGCAACGAGCCGGCGGTGCCGAACCTGCGCACTGTGTCGAGCTGCCGGGCCTCGGCCGGACCCAGGCCGGTGCCGTCATCTCGAGCCCCCGATCGGCCGCTGACCGGCGCTTCCGGGTCGGGTCGGGGTGCCCGAAAACGGGCCCCGACCCCGCGCACCTTCTCGGCCACCACGCCGCGAAGGGTAGCGGTGCGCGGGCCGGCACTCTCGACCCGAGCACATGGGCCTTTGCACCGGCCAGGGAAATACGTAACATGGGTGTTGTGAAAACCGTCGGGACCGATCGTCGCACTCGCGAGTCGGTGGCGCGGACGCTGCTGGAGCACGGTCCAGTAACGGCTGCGCAGATTGCCGACGCGCTGGGGCTGGGCCCCGCTGCGGTGCGCCGCCACCTGGATGCGCTGCTCACCGACGGCCAGGCCAGTTACCGCGCGGCACCGCGCCGAGGTCCCCGTGGCCGCGGTCGCCCGGCCAAGTTGTTCTTACTCACCGCCGCGGGCCGGGCGCGATTCGAGCACACCTACGACGATCTGGCGGTAGCGGCTTTGCGCTTTCTGTCCGAGCGCGACGGCGAGCAGGCGGTCCGCTCCTTTGCCGAGCGTCGGGTGATCGACCTGGTCGACCGGCACCGGGCCAACGTGGTTGCTGCGCCTGACCCGGTTGCCCGTGCGCAGGTACTAGCCGTCGCTTTGAGCAGTGCCGGTTACGCCGCGTCAGTCGAGTACGTCGGCGCCGGCGCGCAGTTGTGCCAGCACCACTGCCCGGTCTCGCACGTCGCCGCGGAGTTTCCGCAACTGTGCGAGGCTGAGACCGCGGCCTTCGCCGATCTGCTCGGTGTCCACGTCCAGCGGCTGGCCACTATCGCCCGCGGCGACGCGGTATGCACAACGCATGTTCCTGAAGCGCGGGCACCGCACGGCGCCCGGACCATTGTGTCCAACCAACCTGTGTCCCACCAACCTGTGTCCCACCAACCTGTGTCCCACCAACCTGTTGCCCACCACCAACCTGGCACCACGAAACCGGATGGAGGCGTCTCGGCATGACGACTGCTCCTGAGCAGAAAGTGCGAGCGCAGAACGCCCTGGCTGCACCGCTCACGCAGGAAGAAACACTCTCTAGCCTGGGTCGTTACGAGTACGGCTGGGCCGACTCCGACCTCGCAGGCTCCAGCGCGCAGCGGGGTCTGTCCGAAGCTGTGGTACGCGATATCTCGGCTAAGAAGAATGAGCCGGAATGGATGCTCGAGACTCGGTTGAAGGCGTTGAGTCTATTCCGCCGCAAGCCGATGCCGCGCTGGGGTGCGGACCTGTCCGGCATTGATTTCGACAACATCAAGTACTTCGTCCGGTCGACGGAGAAGCAGGCCGCCTCCTGGGACGACCTGCCCGATGACATCAAGGCCACCTACGACCGGCTGGGCATCCCCGAAGCAGAGAAGGCCCGGCTGGTAGGCGGCGTGGCCGCGCAGTACGAGTCCGAGGTCGTCTATCACAAGATCCGCGAGGATCTTGAGGAGCTTGGCGTCCTGTTCCTGGACACCGATACCGCCTTGCGCGAGCAGCCGGAGCTTTTTCGCCAGTACTTCGCCAGTGTCATCCCGGCTGGTGACAACAAGTTCGCTGCGTTGAACACCGCGGTGTGGTCCGGTGGGTCGTTCATCTACGTGCCGCCCGGCGTGCACGTCGACATCCCGCTGCAGGCCTACTTCCGGATCAACACCGAGAACATGG
>JBBPZY010000356.1:0-2572 GCA_038276315.1 Mycobacteriales bacterium | reverse complement strand
TCACCGCCAGCCCCACCGCGACGCTCCTCCGTCGACACAGACACCAGGATCTCCGATCACGCCCCCTGCTGTGAACCGCTGGCACCAAACTGTCTCGCCAGATCCTGACAGAGAGGGCTTCATCGGCGGACCGACCGTAGGATCCCCCGGCCGCCCGGATGCCGACCGGAGCGGTCCGGGCCAGGTCGAGCCCCGAGACGCAACACTGCGGTTGGTGAGCAACTCCCCGACCGCCAACCTGGTACTGGAAACTACTGGGCTGCGGAAATACTTCACCTTCGCAGACACCGTGCCGGACGCCCTGAACAACGTGCTCGTTACGGGCGCAGCTACCCACCTCAGCGCCGGGCATCGCCCTAGTTCTGCCCACTGGGATCAGGCCGGCCTCGACGGCTGACCGGCCCTCTGGCCGCCTGGACAGCACCGCCAACTAGTACCGGCGCCGGCGAGTGCCCCGCCCGCGAAATGCGTCCTTGACCTTCTCGCCGGCCTGCTTCAGGTTGCCCATCACCTCATCGGCCGTGCCCTCGGCCTGTAGACGCCTGTTGCCGGTGACCTCGCCAGTGTTCCGCTTGATACGGCCGCGCAACTCCTGAGCTTTGTCTCTGAGCTTGTCAGCGAAGCTCACAACAGCCTCCCTTACTTCGTCGTCGGAGGCTGCCTCGAGCCCATGCTCGAGACGCCGCCGACTCCTCCGAAGATACTCCGATCGCAACCGTGGCAGGCGTAATGTTCAACCGGCCTTACTCGGGCGACGGAGCGCGGACAACTGGGCTATGCCCGCGCCCACCTGCTGCACCGCCGGGTGCTGGCCTGGTCGGTCGTCGTAGGGAGTCAGCGACTGGAGGTGGGGACCGGAACGAAATTCTGCTTGCCGTCGTCTGACGGTTCGAGATCTGCGTTGCTGTTTGCGAACCGCGTACAGCAGGTTGCTGACCTCAGCCTGGCGCCGGGCGGCAAAGGATCTCACCGTGCAGGACGGCGAACCATCCGTCGCGCTGCGCGGCCCACTCCCGCCACGCTGTCGCGATCTCGCTGAGCTCGGCGGGATCGGTGTGGGCGCCGTCGATGGCCTGGCGCGCGATCGCCGAGGAGACGATGCGGTCGGCCCACATCCCGCCCCACCACGCCCGATCCTCGGGTGACGCGTAGCACCAGACCGACGCCCCGGACGTCACTTCGACCGCCCCGGCGGCGTGCGCCCAGGCCAGCAGGCGGCGCCCAGCGTCGGGCTCGGCGCCGTTGCCTCGGGCGACCGCACGGTAGATCTCCAACCAGCGGTCGAGACGAGGGTCGGCGGGATACCAGGTCATCGCCTTGTAGTCGGCGTCCCGGGCCGCGACGAGACCGCTCGGCCGGCACACCCGCAACATCTCCCGCAGTGCGGCGACCGGGTCACCGAGGTGCTGGAGCACTTGATGGGCGTGTACCACGTCGAACGTGTCGTCGCCGGCGTCGAGGGCGTACACGTCGCCGGCGACGAACGTCACATTCGCCACACCGACCCGCGCGGCCGCGGCCCGGGCCTTCTCAAGCGGCTCGGGTACCGGCTCGATGCCGACGACGTGGCCGGGGACGACGCGCCGCGCGAGATCTACGGTGATTGTGCCCGGTCCGCAGCCAACGTCGAGAACGTCGAGGCCAGCGCGGAGGTGACTCGCGAGGTAGGCCGCCGAGTTCTCGACGGTGCGCCACACGTGCGACCGCAGCACGCTCTCAGCGTGCCCGTGGGTGTAGGTCTCCGACTTCGCGCGCATACCCTCATCGTGCGCTGGGCGGCTGTTGTGCCGCCAGGGTCACTCCGCTCTCGCTCTGCGGTGGCGGGCAGGCTACGGAAAAGCTCGATCCCCGCGCGGGCCAGTCCGGGGTCGACAACGCTCGGGGATGTGGCGAGCCGCTCCTCGAACTCCGCGGCCTAAGCGTCGCACATGGCCTGTAGGGGTCGGAACGGGTAGCCCTCGGGTGAGGTGTTCACAGCTGCGCCAGCAGGCGGGCGATGATCGTGTCTTGCTCGGGCTCCGGCAGTGCCGACCCTAGTGCCGTGCCGGGCTGGCAGCGCTCGAGCAGTAGCGCGGTGGTTGGACCGGAGACATGGGAGTCGTGCAACAGGACTCCACCGCGCTCACCCCAAGCTCGAAGGCAGTCCGCCTCATGGGCGGCCTCATCATGACTCCAGGCGACCTTGCACGCCTACGAGGTACTGAACGGCCCAGCGACCAAGCTCATTCTGGCGGTTTCCGGCGGGCTCGAGGATCTTTTCGACGACCTCATGCTGGCGACTGGATGTTTTCGTGGTGGCTGGGCCAGATGTGGGCGAGCACCTCGTCGTCGATGTGACGACTCGCGTTCTGGAGCGCGCTCACGGCCAGACCGTGATACTCGGTCACCGATCATCGAGCAGACAACGGCGTTGTTGGCCAGCGAGATCTGGAAAAGGACCAACGCGGCGCGCGGATGTGCCGCGCCAGGGAACATGTCCCCCAAATTGGCCAGGGCGGCACAACCCCAACAGACCACCCCCCCACCCCGGGGGGGCGGGGGTACGGGGCCGACCAGCGCCACTGGCACGATC
>JBBPZY010000355.1:0-3966 GCA_038276315.1 Mycobacteriales bacterium | reverse complement strand
CGTGAAGAAGCTTACCGCCGTCCTGGACAACATGACCAAAAACTATGCGCAGTATGCTGAATCGTCCCCGGGGCCGCAGGACATTGTCGCCTATAATATCGGCGATTTGTGGAAGAAGGGCATCGACGGCACCGGGACGACCATCGCGCTGGTCGAGGGCTGGGAAGATCCGCAGATCAACGATTTCATCAAGAAGTTCGACCAGGAATATGGCCTACCTGATCCGGAGATCCAGACCATCTATCCCTCCGGTAACGGACACCTGCCTGCTCAATGCCCGCCAGGAATGGTCGCGCTGGGCAGCTACGGTTCGTGTGAAGCGTGGCACAGCGAACTCGAGCTCGACGTCGAGGCGGCGCACCTGGTCGCGCCGTACGCAAAGATACTGATCACCGCCACTCCGGCGGACAGCGAGGTCACCGATGACGCCGCGAGCCAGGTCGCGCCCCCGGAGATGATGCAGGCACTGGAGTACCTCGGCCGCAACCATCTGGCCGACGCCATCTCGATCAGCGACGGGACGGGCGAAAGCACGTATAGCTACGGCAAGGCGGAGATCACGGCGCAGGACCCGGGTCTGCTGTCCGCTGCGGCGGCGGGCATCCCGGTGATGGTGGCGACCGGAGACTGTGGCGTGGTCCAGAACCTCGCGGTGGCCAACGCACAGTGCGGGAACACCACGCCAACGCCAGATACCGCGGCGTGGGATGACTCCCCCTGGGTCACCGCGATGGGCGGCAGCGTTCCCAATGTCGACACCTCGGGACGGCGACTCGGTCCTGACCCGTTGTGGGCTCGCGGCAAGTTCTCCGAGGGCGCCGGCTACTCGGCGGTCTACCCACGACCGGCCTACCAGGACCGGGTCGGCTCCCTGACCCGCTCGGTTCCCGACATCACCATGGACGCCCAAAATGGGACGTCCGAGGCGGCGCCGATGTTCGCCGGCGTACTCGCTCTCGCGGCGCAACTGAACCATGGCAGCGTTGGTCCCATCAACAAGGTGCTCTATGAGGTGATGGGTCCGCGCGGATCATCCGCTGGAATAGCCGACGTCGTGACCGGGAACAACTCGGTACCTGCGGGAACGATATCCGTTCCCGGGTTCGCCGCCGGTACCGGATTCGATGTGGCCAGCGGCTGGGGAACGATCGACGCGAGCAGGTTCGTTCCGGAGCTCGTCGCGGCAGTCCGCGCTCATAACGGGGCTGACTCCCAACAACGTGAGGCGGCCGACGCGTTGGCGCGTTTGCAGCACAGCATCGCGCTCACCGCTAACGGCGGTTCGACCTACTTGCTGGCGGCGGGTTTCCTGCCACGACATCCCGTCGAGCTCAGCGTCGACGGTAACCACGTCGCCACCATCACGGCCAACACCCTGGGATCGGTCTCCTACGCCGTCGATCCGGCGCTGTCGAAACTGCCCCGGGGTGCCCACACGGTCACCCTGAAGAGCATGTTGTTGACCGCGACGGCGAACTTCCAGTCGAGCTGATCCGTCGTAAGGTGGACCGCAGCCCTCCGGCGGCGACGAGGGCCCAGACCGTGCAGGCGATCCAGAAAAACACCAGCGAGACGGTACGCAGCGACCGCAGGTGTAATTCGGTGGCGGTGGCTGCGCAAGTCGTGGAGTACATCCCGAGCGGGAAGACCGCCGCCCACCATGCACTCCGGTACCGCAACGAGCCGGCTACCTGGTCGACCCGCCACAGTTGCGCGTAGAGGAGCACGGGTATCCAGAGACTGGCGAGTACCCACGCCCCCTGCGTCACCGGTCCGGCCCAGTTCGGAAGGCCGGCCGGTGCGCGCAGCGTGCGCGCCGCGGTGAGGATGTGGTCACCGGCCAGCGCTGTGATGGCGAGTGCGCCCATCAGAATCCAACTGTCCGGTGTCACCTCGCCGGGCCGCAATGGATTCGTACGGACCCGCCAGGCGATCAGGCCGGTCACGGCCAGGTAGAGGACCATTCCCAAGATCCACGCCACGGTGGCGATGGTGAGGAGCGCGGGGCGGCGCAGCGAGATGGCGAGGTCTGCCGCGGTGATCGTCAGGCCTGCGGTCGCCACGCTGGGCAGCAGCCACGCGCCGCGCGCCTGCTCGCGTAGCTCCGCGCCGAGCCTCGAACCGGCAGCGACCAGAGCCAGCGGCACGAGCCCGAGCCAGGCCGCGAGTGCCAGGCCGCCGAAAAGGCACACCACGGCAGGGTGATCGTTGAAGCGCACGCCGAGTACCGCGCAGGCCGCGACGAAGGCGAACATCCGCAGCGTGACGTCGGGGTCACGCACCCGCGCCCTGATCTGTGCGGAGCGGGTTATTACCAGCCTGAGCAAGCTCACCGCCAAGACGCCGAAGGCGACTACGGCGAGGACGCTCAGCGCTATACCGATCCGCCAGTAGCCGTGGTCGTACCCGGCGACGGCCACGATCCCCGTCGCCATCACCACCGCGAACGCGTCGGGCGGAGGGTTCCACCCTGTGAACGCCGCACCGGCCACCCACCCAATCTTGCCCGGTGAGGCCCCGGACCGCCGCTCGACGCGGTTGACCGTTCCTCGAGCGGGACGAGCATGGCACTCACCTCGAAGCCACACCGATGAGTTCTGGTGGCTCAGGCGGTCTGGGTTGCTGACCGGTTCACCGCATCTCAAGGAGCAGCGTGATGGGTAAGATCGTCTCTAACTTCTTCATCTCCCTCGATGGCGTCGTGGAGTCGCCCGGCAAGTGGCATTTCCCGTACTTCGACGACGCGATGGGTGCGATCATCGGCGAGGGGATGGCGTCGGCCACCGCGTTTCTGATGGGGCGGCGGCTGTACGAGGAGTGGTCGTCCTACTGGCCGGGCCAGGGCCCGGACGTGCCGTTCTCGGAGTTCATCAACACCATCCCGAAGTACGTCCTGTCCAGCACGCTCACTGACCCGACGTGGCAGAACACCACGATCCTCTCCGGCGACGTGGCCGCCAGGGTGCGGGAGGTGAAGGACCGCACCGATGGCGACATCGGGATGTCGGGCAGTGCCACCACCGTGCGCTGGTTGCTCGCCAACAGCCTGCTCGATGAGCTTGAGATGGCGTGATGGACCAGTAGCCAGGCCCAGATCTCCTGATACACCAGCTCGGGCAGCTGCGAGCGCAGGACCTTCCCTGGGTCGCGGAGGTGGGTTTTGAGCTGGTCGTTGGCGGTCTCTTCCTCCTAGCGTTGGTGGTAGGCGTCGGCGAGTTCATCAGCGCGGGCCGCGGCCGGGTCGCAGATCGTGGACAGCAGCACGATCAGCTCGCCGGTGCCGTTGCCGCCACGATCGGGCACGTCGTACTCCACGACGCGGACCAGGTGTGCCTCGGTCGGATCGGGCTCGGGGCCTTGGCCCTGGGCGATCTGACGTGCGGTCTCGGTGATCGCCGCGCGGTGCCGGACACCACGAATCGCCGGGTTGATCAACACGGCGAGGTAGGTGCCATCGGCGAGGACCTTCACCATCGGCAGGCCCAGCCCGGTGGGAGCCCGCCACAGCAGCGCCGCCCCGGACCGGGTAGCCAGGTCCCAGGCCTCGAAGCTGTGGAAGTTACGGTCTGCGGTGAGCAGCGGCAGCGGGACCCGGAACCCCGCCAACGCCTTGACGGTCTGCCTCTGCCCCTGATCCTCTCCCCTGGCCGTCGCCCCGCCACGGGCTGAAGCAGCGGTGGTACCACTCTTCGGGTCATCGTCAGAACCCGGGCGATCAGCCATGACTGCTCCTCCACTGACTCCACTAAGGACTCGCGATGAAATAACCTCTGTTTCGGCTGCGTGGACAGTACGGTTCGTGCTATGGCGGTCGCGGTGGAGTCATTGGCTCGTCGTTACGAGGCTTTGCGGCCGCATCTGACCGAGCGGCAGCGACGGTTGTGGCTGGGCGCCGAGGCGCGAGAGCTGGGTGCGGGTGGGGCGGTGGTGGTCGCCCAAGCGGTGGGAGTGGCTGCGGACACGGTG
>JBBPZY010000354.1:0-4128 GCA_038276315.1 Mycobacteriales bacterium | reverse complement strand
CGATCGCGGCGGCGAATCTGTGGACCCGTAACATCTACAAGGCATATCTGCATCGTGACGCCACTGCCGAACAGGAGTGCCGGCAGGCCAAAATAGCCTCACTGGTGGTGAAGTTCGGTGCGGTGGCCTTGATCGTGTTGATCGACCCGCAATACTCCATCGATCTGCAGCTGATCGGTGGAGTGATCATTTTGCAGACATTGCCCATGGTGGCGATCGCGCTCTACACCCGCTGGTTCCACACCTGGGGTCTGGTCGCGGGATGGGTCGTCGGTATGGGCTGGGGCTTGATACTGCTCGATGGCATTCCCAACCCGGCCAGCGGCAAGCAACACTTCGGCGGGTCGGCGCTCGCACTGAACAAGTTGTCGATCCTCGGCTGGCAGCCTTTCGCGGGTTCACCGACGCAGATCTACGTCGGATTCGTTGCGCTCATCGGCAACCTGCTAGCGGCCATACTGGTCACGATCGTGTTGCGCCGGCTACGCGTCTTCAACGGCACCGACGAGACCAACCCACCCGACTACCTCCAAGACGAGGGCTCCCCGAGTCTCAAACCGGTCGCCGGCATGCTGCGCTGACCCTTCTTGCCTCCGAACTGCGGCGAGGCGCGGCGGATTGCGGGGTGCTTGCGGCATACTGCGCCAGCAATGAGCGTCCGAACCGGTGTCGCAATCGCCAGCATCGTCGTCCTGGGAGTTTTCGGTGCAGCTTGCTCAGGGGCGGCGAGGCCGACCGAACCCAGCTTGCCGCTCAGGACTTCCACGCCGCCCCCAGACGCACCGCCCCCAGACGCACAGCCCCCGGAGCTGAGCCCGACCCCGACGCCGACCTCCGCAGCGCCCGGGGCGACCTGGTTGCGGGTCTCCCCCCAGCAGGGCGCTCCGGGTTCGACCGTGTCGCTCGACGTGGCATGCCTGGACAACGTCGGCACAGTGCACTCACCGGTGCTCGACATCGGGGCGTTGAAGGGCAACCCTGAGGGCCATCAACCGTGGCGGCTTTTCGGTACCGCCACCGTCCGCTCGAACGCCGCCGCCGGTCAGTACCAGATTTCCACGACTTGCGGAGCCACCGAGCTGTCCACCGAGTTCACCGTCATCGCACCGCCGAACCGGTAGCCGATCCCGATCCCCACCGCGATAATCGGCCGAGGACGGAGGTGGCGCGGATGTTCGCCGATCGCCCCGACGCGGGGCGGCAGCTGGGCCAGCGGTTGCAGCATCTCCGGGGCCCCCAGGTAGTGGTCCTGGGCCTGCCGAGGGGCGGGGTTGCGGTCGCGGCCGAGGTGGCGGTAGCACTGGGCGCCCCACTGGACGTGATCGTGGTGCGCAAACTCGGTGTGCCGTCGCAACCTGAGCTGGCCATGGGCGCCATTGGAGAAGGTGGCGTGCGCCTTGTTCTCCCCGAGACGGTCCATCGTGCCGGCGTCACCCCAGACGAGTTAGCCGCCGTGGAACTGCGAGAGCGAGCCGAGCTGCAGCGGCGCGCCCAGCGGTTCCGCGGTGATCGACCCCGCATCCCGCTGGCCGGGCGGACCGCCGTGGTGGTCGACGACGGCATCGCGACCGGGTCTACCGCGCGGGCCGCCTGCCAGGTTGCCCGCGCTCTGGGCGCGCCCCGCATCGTCCTGGCGGTTCCGGTGGCACCACGCGGCTGGGCGCGCGGGATGCACGACGCCGCCGATGAGCTGATCGCGCTGCTCACGCCTGCGGCGCTGCAGGCGATCGGGACCTGGTACACCGACTTCTCCCAAACCACCGACGAGCAGGTCGTCGCCTGCCTGCGCGGCGCCGTCACGGGATGACGACCGGCGCTGCACGCCGCTGGCCGGGGCCGGGCGACAGTAGAGTCGATCGATGTGACAGCAACGAAGATCCGGCTCACCCAGTACGCGCACGGTGGCGGCTGTGCCTGCAAAATCCCGCCCGGCGAACTGGAGTCGGTGCTGGCCGGGCTGCTCGGCGCCGAGGTGACCGACCCGGCCGGTGAGCTGATCGTCGGCCTGGATGACGGCGATGACGCCGCCGTGGTCCGCATCCAGCACGGTCTGGCGGTAATCGCCACCGCGGACTTCTTCACTCCCGTCGTCGACGACCCGTACGACTGGGGTCGGATCGCAGCGGCCAACGCGCTGTCCGACGTCTACGCCATGGGCGGGCGCCCGGTGGTCGCGGTGAACCTGCTCGGCTGGCCGCGTGATGTGCTGCCCTTGGAGCTGGCCGCCGAGGTGCTGCGCGGCGGCCGTGACGTGTGCGGCAGCGCCGGTTGCCACCTTGCCGGCGGGCACAGCGTGGATGATCCGGAACCCAAGTACGGCATGGCCGTCACCGGCATCGCCGACCCGCAACAGCTCCTGCGCAACGACGCCGGCGTGGCGGGCACGCCACTGTCATTGACCAAACCGCTGGGTATCGGAGTGCTCAACAGCAGACACAAGGCCACCGGCGAGATCTTTCCGCACGCGGTGGAGGCGATGACCACGCTCAACGCGGCGGCCGCCGCGGCGGCGGTGGCCGCTGGTGTGCGGTGCGCCACCGACATCACCGGTTTCGGGCTGCTCGGACACCTGATGAAGCTGGCCCGCGCCAGCGGGGTCTCGGCGGTGCTGGACGCCGCCGCGATCTCCTACCTCGACGGTGCCCGCCAAGCGCTGGCCGACGGTTACGTCAGCGGAGGTACCCGGCGCAACCTGGACTGGGTGCGCCCGCACATCACGACGTCGGCGTCGATCGACACCGACGAGTTGCTGCTGCTGGCCGACGCACAGACCTCCGGCGGCCTGCTGGTGGCCGGTGAGATACCCGGCGCACTGGTGATCGGCGAACTGCTACCCCGGGGTGAAAATCTGATCACGATCTCGTGAACCGGCTGCTGTCAGCACACTACGGTGCGTCGCCGTCACCTGTAGGCCTGTTTTCGAGTTACCTACCGGATGAGTCGGGGTCGGCAGTGTTTGGGGGAGGATGATGCTCAGTCACCGTGCTCGAGTCGGGGCTGCATCAGGGATCGTGGTCGCGGCGGTCACGGTGGGGCTGGCGCCACCGGGCGCGGCGCAACCGGCGCCGAGGAACCAGGCGAGCCAGGTTGTCACGCTCACCGGCGCTTCGTCGATCAACCAGACTGAGGCGCGTTACGAGGTGAAGGGCACCGATCTAGGCATCATGTGGACCGATGAGCGGGGGCAGATTCTGGCCGCCTTCGGTGACACCTTCGGTGCCGGGTGGGCCGGATCCGACCTCTACTTCACGATGACCCAGTACGACCGCTACAACGTCTCATTGATGCACGCCACGCTGCCGGCCACCTCAGTGAACCCCGCGACGGCACCCTGACGTGCGGCCGACGCAGTATTGGCAGAGGCGAATCCCTTCGCCCGACACCGTGTCGCCGGTAAGGGCGCCGCACTGCTAATTCGATGATCGCGGACGTTCGTCCGGGATACTCAGCGGTGACATCGTCGAGCAGCGATATGAGAGCGCCCTTCCTCGAGATCATGGACTGTACTGATCAAGGCTGGTGTCCGCGCCGTAGATCGTCACCGTGAGATGGTCCACACCCACCTGAGCGAACCGAACCCGGCTCTACCTGCGCGGTCGTCTCACAGATCCGCGGACGGCCGCGCCGGCGGGGAAGTAGATCCGGACGGTGTGCAGGCTGCTTGCCGCGACGTGCCCGCAGGGGCTGATCGTCGCCGCCCGAATGACGGCCCGAATGACGGGCAGGGCCCGGATAGTCCCCCGAATGACGACCCGGGCCATCCCGTGGTGCCCGGTTGCCGCATCCCCCGGTTGCGCGCTACGGGCGTCGGTCTCCCGGCTGGGCGTCCCGGCGCGGTGCCTAGACGTGGTGACCAAACAGTTCAGACGGTGCCGGACCGAGCGGCCAGCCACACGAGGGTTGTCCCCTAAAGAGACCCTGGTTAAGCACCCTGATCCTCAGCTACTGGTCACATGCGTCACATCCGTCCCAACGCTGAGGTGTGTAGATATTTTGACGACGTGGCACACCCGGCCACATTTTCCGACAAAATTGACGCGGGTGGCCAAACCCGCCGGGCAACCCCCAATACCGAGACCAAAACGAAACAGGACACCGCCCCATGTGAAACCCAAGGCCAATCTCGTG
>JBBPZY010000353.1:0-8482 GCA_038276315.1 Mycobacteriales bacterium | reverse complement strand
GCTTCGGCGAACGCGACCGCGGTCGGGTTGTCGATCCGCGAGTAGGAGTACCCGGGGACGCGGCCACCCACAACCTCCGCGTAGTCGTGCGCGGTGTCGAAGGCGAACGCGGAAGACCGCACCACAGGCAGCCCGAGAGGACGTGACATACCTCAAACGCTACCGGCAGCGGCTCGCCATCACGACCAGAACTGGTCCCGCGGTGACTGTACTCCTGAGCGGGTTTCCCGGCGGGGGTCCACGGGTAGCCGCGACAACATGACAATCGCGACGGTGAACCCGGCGACAGGCGAGTTGGTGCGCTCGTTCGATCCCCTCAGTGACGATGAGCTGGACCGCAAGTTGCAACGGGCCGTTGAGGCGTACCGGGACTACCGTCGGACGTCGTTCGCGCAGCGAGCGGCGATGCTGCACCGCGCCGCGGAGATCCTCGATGACGAAGCTGACGACCTGGGCCGCCTCGCGACCCTGGAGATGGGCAAGACGCTCACCGCGTCGGTAGCGGAGGTTCACAAGTGCGCCGCGGGCTGCCGGTGGTTCGCCGACAACGCCGAGGCAATGCTTGCCGCCCAGCCATGGCCGGTGCCGGGCGCGCAGGTGTTCACCCGGTACGAGCCGCTCGGGCCGGTGTTGGCGATCATGCCGTGGAACTTTCCGTACTGGCAGGTCTTCCGGTTCGCGGCACCCGCGCTGATGGCGGGCAACGTCGGACTACTCAAGCACGCCTCGAACGTCCCCCAGGTCGCGTGCGCGATCGAGGAGCTGTTGCGCCGCGCCGGGTTCGCCGCAGGGGTGTTCCAGACGTTGCTCGTACCGTCCTCGGCGGTGGCGGGCATCATCGACGACGACCGGGTACGCGCGGTGACGTTGACCGGCAGTGAGGCCGCCGGCCGGCAGGTGGGGGCGGCAGCGGGTCGGAACCTCAAGACCAGCGTGCTGGAGCTCGGCGGCAGCGACGTGTTCATCGTCATGCCCTCGGCCGGCCTGGACGACGCGGTGTCCAACGCGGTGACCTCCCGCATGCTGAACAACGGCCAGTCGTGCATCAACGCCAAACGATTCGTCGTGCACCAGGAGATCGCGGAGGAGTTCACCCAGCGGATGGTCGAGCAGATGGAAGCACTCACCGTCGGCGACCCGATGGATCCGGACACCGACCTCGGACCGCTGTCCTCGCCCGACGCCGTGGCCACGATCGACCAGCAGGTCCGCGACACCGTCAGCGCTGGCGCGCGCCTGCTCACCGGCGGTAAACCCCTCGGCGGTCCAGGCAACTTCTATCCCCCGACGGTGCTCACCGACATCCCAACCGGCTCCCCCGCACACCGGGAGGAGTTCTTCGGCCCGGTGGCGCTGCTGTGGCAGGCCCGCGACATCGACGATGCCATCCGCATCGCCAACGACTCCACCTTCGGTCTCGGCGGCAGCGCCTGGACCCGCGACCCCGGTGAGCAGCAGCGGTTCATCACCGAGGTCGAGACCGGCATGATCTATATCAACAAGTTCACCGAGTCGACGCCCGAGGTGCCCTTCGGCGGAGCCAAGAACTCCGGCTATGGTCGGGAGCTCGCGCAGTTCGGCCCGCGCTCCTTCGTCAACGCGAAGACGGTGTGGATCGCCGGCGACGGGCGGTCCGGCGATGCCGTCGAGTAACAAATCATTCCGGTTTGTGGGCGCGGCCGAGCAGTTTGCCGGCCATTTCCCGGGGTGACTGACCGTCGTAGCAGACTCGGCGTACCCCGTCGGCGATGGGCACCTCGACGCCACAGCGCGCGGCCAACCCCTGGATCGACAGGCAGGACTTCACACCCTCGGCCACCTGGCCGTGGGTCGCCTGTTGAGCCTGCTCAGGGGTATCTCCGAGGCCGAGCCGGTAGCCGAAGGAGCGGTTGCGGGACAACGGTGAGGCGCAGGTGGCCACCAGGTCGCCGAGACCGGCCAGGCCCGCGAAGGTCACCGGGTCGGCGCCCAACGCGGCACCCAACCGCCCCATCTCGGCCAATCCTCTGGTGATCAGCGTCGCCAAAGTATTGTCGCCACACCCCAATCCGGCAGCCATTCCACAAGCCAGCGCAATGACGTTTTTGCATGCGCCGCCGAGCTCACAACCGATGACGTCGGTATTGGTGTAAGGCCGGAAGTAACGGGTTCCGCAGGCTTGCTGCACCGCGACGGCACGGTCATGGTCGATACAGGCGACGACGCTCGCGGTGGGCTGCTCAGCGGCGATCTCGCGAGCCAGGTTGGGGCCGGAGACCACCACCACCTGCTCGGGCATGGCAGCGGTGACATCGATCACGACCTCGCTCATCCGTTTGAGGCTGCCGAGTTCGACGCCCTTGGCGAGGCTCACCAAGGTGGCCTCCGGCGGGATCGATCGGTGCCACTGGCGCAGGTTCTCCCGCAACGTCTGGCTGGGTACCGCGAAGACCACCGCGTCCACCCCATCCAGCGCCGCCTCCGCGCGCACCGTGGCTTGCAAGGAAGCCGGCAGCGTCACCCCCGGCAAGTATTCCGGGTTGACGTGCCGGTGGGCGACCGCGTCGGCCACCTCGGTGCGACGGGCCCACAGCACGACGTCGCGGCCGGCGTCGGCGAGCACCTTGGCGAACGTGGTTCCCCAGGAGCCCGCGCCCATCACCGCGATTCGCTGCACCGCCAGGACCGCGATGTCCGCTCCCACGCCATCCTCCCCCCGCTGATCGTCTGACTGCTGAATCGGAACCTGTGTGCACCGTGAGGCGAAGTCTTCCCTGCCGCCGGATCACCGGTCCAGCGCGGGACGATGGGGCATGCATGTGGACCTGCTCGTCCCGGTCAAAGCGCTCTGCAGCGCCAAGACTCGGCTGCGGGGGGCGGCCGATCGCGGCAGCGGTGCTGCAGAGTCGCACGCCCGATTGGTTCTCGCGCTGGCTCGGGACACCGTCGCTGCCTCCAGTGCGGCGGCGGCGGTTCGCCAGGTAATCGTGATCTGTTCCGACGACGTGGTGTGCACAGCCCTCGCCGACGACGGCGTGCGGACGATTCCCGACGGGCCGGCCGCCGGCCTCAACCCGGCCCTGCGGTACGGGGAGGCGGTGCTCCGCGCGGCGGATTCCAGCACTATGGTGGGAGTACTGCAGGCCGATCTGCCGTCGCTGCACTCTGATGAGCTGGACAAGGCGATCCACACCGCGTTGACCAGCGGCGGCCGGGCGTTCTGCGCCGATCGGACCGGGACGGGGACCACCCTGCTGCTGGCTCCGCCCGGACAACTTCTCCAACCCTGTTTCGGACCCGGCTCGGCGGCCGCGCACCAGGCCACCGGGGCTCGGCACCTCATCGGTTACTGGCCGGGGCTGCGGTGCGATGTCGACACCGCCGCTGACCTGGCCATCGCGCGCGGCTTGGGACTGGGCCGGTTCACCAGCGCCGCACTGGATACAACGTAGCCAGTTGATTCAGCGCAATCCGACGGCTTCCCCGCGCGCGAGCGCGGTACGGAACAATGGCCGGGTGAGCACCCACGGCGAGGACACCGGTCTCACGACCGCGGGCACCACCGCGCTGAGCAACCGGGCCACGCCGGTGGTCCAGGGCTCCGTGGCGACGGTGCTACCTGCTCCCCCGGCGGCGACGCCGCTGCCAGCGGCCACCGACCTGCCTGACGACCGCTACCTCAACCGGGAGCTGTCCTGGTTGGACTTCAACGCCCGAGTGCTGGCCCTGGCCGAGGACACCAGCCAGCCGCTGCTGGAGCGCGCCAAGTTCTTGGCGATCTTCGCATCGAACCTTGACGAGTTCTACATGGTTCGGGTCGCCGGGCTCAAGCGCCGTGAGGAGGCCGGGCTGGCCGTGCGCAGCGCGGACGGGCTGACCCCGCGCGAGCAGCTGGCGAAGATCGCGACGCGCAGCCGGGAGCTCACTGAGCGGCAAGCCCGAATCTGTCTCGACTCCGTGCGCCCCGAGTTGAAAAAACACGACATCACCTTCGTGACCTGGTCCGACCTGGACGACCAGCAGCGGCTGCAGCTATCGGGTTACTTCTCCGACCACATCTTCCCGGTGCTGACCCCGCTGGCGGTGGACCCCGCGCATCCGTTCCCCTACATCTCCAACCTGTCGGTGAACCTGGCCGTGATGGTGCGTGACCCAGACAGTCACCTCGAGCGATTCGCCAGGGTCAAGGTGCCCAACAACGTTCCACGCCTGGTCCGGGTGGAGAGCGACCACGGCGGTCGCGGGTCGCCACCCGCCACGTTTCTGCCGCTGGAGGAGCTGATCGGAGCCCATCTCGGTGAGCTGTTCGCCGGCATGGAGGTGGCCGACTGGCACATCTTCCGGGTCACCCGCAACGCTGATTTCGAGGTCGAGGAGGACCGCGACGAGGACCTGCTGCAGGCGATGGAGCGCGAGCTGGCGCGACGCCGCTTCGGTCCACCGGTGCGCCTGGAGGTCGCCGACCGGATGAGCGAGCACGTGCTGGAGTTGCTGCTGCGTGAGCTCGACGTCGATCCGCACGATGTGGTTGAGGTACCCGGTCTGCTGGACCTGTCGTGTCTGTGGCAACTGCACTCTTTGCCCGTTCCGGAGCTCAAGGATGAGCCGTTCGTGCCCGCGACGCATCCCGCGTTCGGTGAGGGTGAGAGCCCCAGGGACGTGTTCGCCACCCTGCGCGACGGTGACGTGCTGGTGCACCACCCCTACGACTCGTTCGCCACCAGCGTGCAGCGTTTCATCGAACAGGCCGCTGGGGATCCTCAGGTATTGGCGATCAAACAGACGCTTTACCGGACCTCAGGTGACTCCCCCATCGTCGATGCGCTGATTGATGCCGCCGAGGCGGGCAAGCAGGTCGTCGCACTGGTCGAGCTCAAAGCGCGGTTCGACGAGCAGGCCAACATCAGGTGGGCCAGGGCGCTGGAACGCGCCGGGGTGCACGTGGTCTATGGGCTGATGGGCCTGAAGACGCACTGTAAGACGTCGCTGGTGGTGCGCCAGGAGAGCTCGACGATCCGCAGGTACTGCCATATCGGCACCGGCAACTACAACCCGAAGACCGCCCGGCTTTATGAGGACATCGGGTTGTTCACCGCCGAGCCGGCGGTCGGCGCCGACCTGACCGACCTGTTCAACTCGCTGACCGGCTACGCGCGGCAGACTTCCTACCGCAGCCTGCTGGTGGCACCGTACGGAATCCGGCGCGGCATCGTGGAACGGATCCTGGGCGAGATCGCCCACCTCCGGGCGGGGCGCCCGGCGGGGATCCGGATCAAGGTCAACTCTCTGGTCGACGAGCAGGTGATCGATGCGCTGTACCGGGCGGCGCTGGCAGGTGTCTGTGTCGACGTCGTGGTCCGCGGCATCTGCGGACTCATCCCCAGACGTCCCGGCCTGTCGGAGAACATCGGCGTGCGCTCGATCCTGGGCCGTTTCCTGGAGCACTCCCGCGTTTTTCATTTCCAGGGTGCGGGCGAGCACTGGATCGGCAGCGCCGACATGATGCACCGCAACCTGGACCGCCGGGTGGAGGTGCTGGTGCGGGTGGACGACCCGGCCGTGACCGCCGAGCTGGATGCGATGCTCAGCTCCGCCCTGGACCCGGCGACGCGATGCTGGGTGCTGGAGGCGGGCGGCTCCTGGAGCCCATCGCCCAGCTCTGGATCCACCGTCCGCGACCACCAGGTGCAAGAAATTCTTCGGCACCGCAGGGTTGGCTGACCGGTGTCTGCCCTCATCGCCGCTGGCGCCGCTGTGTGGCGGCGGTCGCCGTCGGGCGACGTCGAGGTAGCGGTGGTACACCGGCCACGCTATGACGACTGGTCGCTGCCTAAGGGCAAGGTGCACGCCAATGAGTTGCTGCCGGTCACCGCGGTCCGCGAGGTGGCCGAGGAAACCGGTTACACCGTCACGCTCGGCCCGAGGTTGGGCACTACCCGCTATCGGGTGCCCGAAGGCGAGAAGACGGTGCACTATTGGGCGGCACAGCCCATCGGCGGCAGCTTTCGTCCCAGCGATGAAGTCGACGAGCTGCGCTGGCTGCCCCAAGCGAAGGCGATGGATCAGCTTAGCCACTCACACGATCGGACGCTGCTCGCCGGCCTCGACGGCGCGACTGCCGTCACCCACGCCGTGCTGCTGGTCCGGCATGCCAAGGCGGGCAAGAGTGAACGCTGGCAGGGCGACGATGACCTGCGGCCCCTGACCACCGCGGGCCATCGGCAAGCCGAAGTCCTGCGAGCATTGCTGCCACTGTTCGGCGCGCAGCGGATCTACTCTGCCCCACCGCTGCGATGCCGCCAGACCGTCGAAGGTCTCGCCGCGGATCTCGCAGTGCCGATCATCGATGAACCGCTACTGTCCGAGGACGGCTTCCTGGCCGATCGGGCGGCCGCGCTGGGCAGATTGATCGAGATCGCGACCGGATCTGGGAGTACCGCCGCCGTGTGCAGCCAAGGCGGGGTGATTCCCGACCTGGTCGCCACACTGGCCAAGCAGTCACAGCTTCAGCTGCTCGATGCGCGAAGCGCCAAGGGCAGTTATTGGTGCTTGTTCTTCGGCGGTGGATCCAGCGCACCGTTGATCCTGCGGTTCGCCGACTACTATGGCCGCGCGGCGGATTGAGCACGCGCAGCCAAGTCAGAAGGCGCGCGGGCTATATGCTTCTCAACTTCTTCGTCGCGGACTTCTTGACCGCCTTCTGTCACTGCCTCGCCGGTACGGGGATTGCGAGCGGTTCGGGCCGCCCGGGCTCGCTTCTCGAACACGCCGAAACCGGTGATGGTGACCTTGTCCCCGTCGTTCACCGTCCGGACCACGACATCGCCCAGACCGGCCACCGCAGCGGCGGCCACCTTCTTATCACCAAGCCGCTCCGCGAGGGCGTCGATCAGCTGGGCCTTGTTCACTTCGGCTCCTCCCACGCACACGACCTCGGCCGAATACCACGGCCGTTGTGGGTCACCGTAGGGCGGAGTGAGCCCGAACACCATGTGCCACACCAAGAATCCGGCGGCAGCCGTAGGGACGCCTAGCGGCCCACGACTGCCGTGGTCGGCAGCCAGGACGCGCGGTGGACCTCAAATGCGTCGATCTTTTGAGCGTGCCGCAGACTCAGCGCGATGTCGTCCAAACCCTCCAGCAGGCGCCAGCGGGTGTAGCGATCGATGGTGAAAGCCAGCGTGAGGTCCTTGGCCTGCACGGTCTGCTCCGACAGATCGACGGTGACCTCGGTGCCCGGCTCCGTCTCCAGCAGCTTCCACAGTGTTTCGACATCGGCCCGCTCACACTGAGCCGCTAGCAGACCTTGCTTGCCGGCGTTGCCCCGGAAGATGTCCCCGAACCGCGGCGAGATCACCACCCGGAACCCGTAGTCGAGCAACGCCCAGACGGCGTGCTCCCGCGACGACCCGGTGCCGAAGTCCGGTCCGGCGACCAGCACGCTGCCGTTGCGGTAGGCCTCGTGATTGAGCACGAAGTCCTCGTCGGCGCGCCAAGCCGCGAACAGGCCATCCTGGAAACCGGTGCGGCTGACCCGTTTGAGATACACCGCAGGAATGATCTGATCGGTGTCCACATCGGAGCGACGCAGCGGCACGCCGATCCCCGTGTGCATGCTGAAGAGCTCCACTGTTGCTCCTTACAGTCGCTCGTGAGTGGTATTCAGCGCTGGAACACTGTTTGCCACTCACGACTCCACGTCGGCGGGAGATGACAGGGTGCCGCGGATTGCGGTGGCGGCCGCTACCAGCGGAGAGACCAGGTGGGTGCGGCCGCCCTTGCCTTGGCGGCCTTCGAAGTTGCGGTTGGACGTCGATGCGCAGCGTTCACCGGCGGCGAGCTGGTCGGGGTTCATCCCGAGGCACATCGAGCAGCCCGCCGAGCGCCACTGGGCACCGGCCGCGGTGAAGACCTCATGCAGGCCTTCGGCCTCGGCCTGAGCGCGCACCCGCATGGAGCCGGGAACCACCAGCATTCGCACCCCGTCGCGGACCCGGTGCCCGGCGAGCACCGCCGCCGCGGCCCGCAGGTCCTCGATTCGCCCGTTGGTGCAGGATCCGAGGAACACCGTGTCCACCGCGATGTCGCGCAGCGGTGTACCAGGTTGCAGGTCCATGTAAGACAGCGCCTTGCGCACCGCGAGCCGCTCGCCTGCATCGGTGATCTGCTCGGGATCGGGTACCCGCTCGGACAGGGGCAAGCCCTGGCCGGGATTGGTGCCCCAGGTCACAAACGGCGTCAGCGCGTCGGCGTCGATCTCTATCTCGGCATCGAAGGTAGCGTCGTCATCGGTATGCAGCTCTGTCCAATAGTCCATAGCCGCGTCCCACTGCGGACCCGCCGGCGCATGCGGACGGCCCGCGAGGTAGTCGAAGGTAGTGGCGTCCGGCGCGATCATCCCAGCCCGGGCTCCCGCCTCGATCGACATGTTGCAGATCGTCATGCGGGCTTCCATGGACAGCTGCTCGATCACGTTTCCGCGGTACTCCAGCACGTATCCTTG
>JBBPZY010000352.1:0-10033 GCA_038276315.1 Mycobacteriales bacterium | reverse complement strand
CGCTGTCCAGGCAGGCGACCTGGGGCGTCTGGGGTGGCGAGATCTTCGAGCACGGTGCTGTCGTCCCCCGCAAGCGCCCGCGTGGCCGGCCCAGCAAGGCTGCCCTGGAACAGGACCGCGCCAAGCGCGAGCGCGCCGAACGGGAAACCGCCGCATGACCGGGTTGGGGACCCTTCAAAAGGCCCCCAACCCGGGATCTGCCGCACACAGCGACGGCCAACCCGGCCGGTCGCAGCTGCTGTGTGCTTTGACCGATGACCTGATCCAGGAGCTGAACTCCAATGTTGCTGCACGAAGTAGTCGCCCGGGATCGAATGCGTGATGACCAACACCGGGCGCGCCGGGAGCGGTTAGCCCGGAGGCTCGCCACCGCTCGCCGGTGGCAGCGTCTGGCCCGCTACGCCGACCGCCGGGCTCGCCGCGCCGCCGAACGTCTGTAGCTGGACAGGTCGCAGAGCGGCCAGGTTGCTTGAACGGGTGGGGCTGGGCGAGTGTCAGAAGAGCATGCCCGATGAGTTATCCGGCAGTAAGCAGCACCGGGTGGGTTATTGGTATCTGAGGGCCTGGATGGGGAGTAGCCGGGCGGCCCGGTAGGCGGGGTAGCCGCCGGCGACGAGCCGATTGCGACACTGATCCCGAATGGCACCACGATGGCCAGGGCAGACAAGACGGGGGTGAAGACCGGCGAAGACACCGGAGGCGGGATCGAGGGCCGGTGCGATGATGCGGACTAGGGTGGACAGTCCGGCCCCGACGCCGATGCCGACGAGCCCACCGAGGCTGGCCAAGACGACGGAGTGGTCAGTTGGCGAAGCCTGGTTGCCAGCGCTGAGCGATCCCGCGCAGCGGCACCGTGGCGTCGAGCTGGCACAGCACGCCGAATGTTCCGGTGCTCACCCGGTGGATCAGCAGGTAGCTGGGCGGCAGGTTCAGCGCTCGCCCGGTCCTGAAGTCCGGGCCGGAGAAGTCGCCGACACGCTCGGCTTGGCCCTGCATCCAGGCCCGGGTGAAGTGGAAGGTGTCGGTGCGTACCGGATCGGCGAAGGGGCTGAGGTAAGCCAGCACGTCCTGCGCCCGTAGCTGCATGCCCGGCCGGACGAAGCCCTCCGAGCTCAGCAGCTCGAGCAGCTCCGCCGACCGCTCCTCGACAGCCAGCCGGGTCGCGACCCCCAGGGTGCGCGGGGGCCCGCCGGGTAGCTTCGCCGCGGCGCCGAAGTCCAGAACCCCCAGCCGCCCGTCATCACACCGCAGAAAATTGCCCGGGTGGGGGTCCGCGTGCAGCAGCCCGGTAATGGTGGGGGCCGAAGAGTGGAACAGCGACAGCTTGGTACCGATGTCGTCTCGCTCGGACTGCGAGCCACTGCGAATTATCGCTGCCAACGGGGTCCCCGCAATCCACTGCGACACCATCACCTTCGGCGAGCTGGCGATGACAGCGGGGACGGCGATGTCGGGGTGGCCACGGAACGCAGCGGCGAATACTCGCTGGTTATCGGCCTCGTCGCGGTAGTCGAGCTCCTCGACCATCCGGTCGCGCAACTCGGTGAGCAGCGGTTTGACCTCCATGCCAGGAACGATCGCCTGGAACAGCCGGCTGAACCTCTGCAGCTGCCGCAGGTCCGAGCGCAGTGCCTCGCCGGCGCCCGGATACTGCACTTTGACCGCGACGTCACGGCCGTCATGCCACACCGCTCGATGAACCTGCCCGATGCTGGCGGCCGCCGCAGGTTCCTCGGAGAAGTCGGCGAAGCGGCGACGCCATCCCGAGCCGAGCTGCTCGTCGAGCACCCGCTGCACGGACTGTGGCGACATCGGCGGTGCCGCAGACTGCAGTTTGGTCAGGGCCTCCCGGTACGGCGCCGCCAACTGCTCGGGGATCGCCGCCTCGAAGACGCTCAGCGCCTGGCCGAACTTCATCGCGCCGCCCTTGAGCTCACCGAGGACCGCGAAGAGTTGCTCGGCGGTACGCGCGCTGAGCTCGGCGTTGACAACTTGCGCATCGTGCCCGGCCAGCCGCCTGCCCCAACCCGCGGCGACGCGCCCGGCCACCCCGAGCGGAAGGCTTGCGAGCCGGGCGGTTCGCTGCGTGGCGCTGCGCGGAATGTCGGTCACTGGATGATTGTCTCCCCGCTGCGCCCCGCGCAGTAGTGGCATTGCGGCATCATCTGGCGCCGCAGCCGCAGCGTGGATGGGTTGGTCGAGGATGCCGACGCAGGATGCCGCGCACGGGATCCAATTCCAGCGCGGCGCCCCACGTCGGCGGGACGGGGATACCGGCAGCCGGGCCGGCAAGCGCAGCGAGTACCTGCTCGACGGTGAACGCGGCAGCCAGCTGGGTGCAGGCCAAACCAGCAGTCGCAACCAGTCCGACGAGTTGGGCCGCCAATTTCGGCCAGGCTAAGTCCACCTCAGCCCGGTGCAGCTCGGCGCAGCGCAAGCAGCTGCTGCGCCCCGGGCACACCAGCGGACCCACCATCGCAGTCCCCTCGTGGGCATAGCTGATGAGGTGCGCAATCCCGGTCTCGTGCAGCTCGGCGACCATCGCCGGCTCGGGGACCACCACGTCGCACAGCACGATCAAGTCTGGCTGGCGGCGAGTGGCGAAGCTCACATCCGGCGCAGCGCGGCGCACGGCATCGGCCGCCGCCGCTGCGCGGGCCCGGCCGAGATCGCCCGGAACATAGCCGGTACCCAGGTCAGCGGCAGTGACCGTGCCGGAGCTGTGCAATCCCAGATGGCCGACCCCGGCCGCGGCCAGCGCGGTGGCCACGGCCACCGCCACCCGCCCGGATCCAATCACCCGCACGGTGGCTTCCCGCCGCGCACACAGCACGTCTCGCGTCGTACCGGTCGTGTGTATCGACCAGCTGGCCGCCTCGGTGGCTAAAGCGATGCGGTGCCAGCCTGGGGGGCCATGGCCGGCAGCCGAAGCCTCCTGCACCAGGCCACAACGGTGCAGATCAGCAAGCATCATCAGGGCGTCGTGACGGGAGTATCCGGCTGCCTGCGCCTCCGCGACCAGCTCGGCGGTGCCGCGGATGCCGTCCATCCGCTTGAGCAACGTGGCCAGTGGTGCCGGCACATCGTCGAGGACCAGCGCGCGCTGTTGATCCAGCCCGAGCTGTAGGCAACTGGGAGAACGCCAGAGGGCGACCCGGCCTGGCGCGAGTCGCAGGCGCTCAGGAACGTCATACGGAAGATCGTCGGACAGCATTGCGGTGGACAAGGGGGCGGGTGAGTGCTGCGAACTCATGTTGCAATCTTGGATGGTGCCGATCGATGACTCAAATGCCTGTCCACACGTTATCCACAGCTGTGGATAGGCTGTGGATAACTCGGGTACTTGGTGACCTCAGTCGGTGCGGCGCGGGGGTGGATCGTCGCTGGAGTCATCGGGGCCGGGGTGTCGCTGCTCGCGAGGCGCCTGCGCCGCGGTGCGCTCCAGCGCGGCGATTGGATCGTCCAAATCGGTGGCATTTCTGGCCGTCCGGTCGATGAACGCGGCGGAATCGTCAAGATCCGCGGTCGTGGGCAGCAGATCCGGATGATTCCATAGGACGTCACGGCCCTCGATGCCCTGTTGCTCGGTGAGCTGTCTCCACAGCTGCGCGGCGACCTGGAGCTTACGCGGCCGTAGCTCCAAGCCGACCAGCGTGGCGAAGGTGTGCTCAGCGGGGCCTCCGGAGGCGCGCCGTCGGCGAAGCGTTTCGCGCAGCGCGTCCGAGCCTGGGAGCCGCTCGCCCAATGCGTCTGCGACGACGACGTCGACCCAGCCTTCCACCAGCGCAAGCAGTGTTTCCAATCGGCTCAGGGCGGCCTTTTGCTCGGGACTGTGCTGCTGCTCAAGCAGGCCAGAAGAAATCAGCTGGTCCATACTCTGCGGATCGGTCGGATCGACGTTTCGGGCCAGCTCCTGCAGCGCGTCGGAGTCCACCCGGATGCCGTGGGCGAACTCCTCGACGGTGCCCAGCAGTCGTTGACGCAACCATGGCACGTGCCCGAACAGGCGGTGGTGCGCGGCCTCCCGGGCGGCGAGGAAAACGGTCACTTCTGAGTTCTCGCGGCCCAACCCGGTGGCGAACTGCTCGATTGCCGCCGGCAGTAACGCCGCCACGCCCAGCGGACCCAGCGGTAGCCCGATCTCGGTGGAGGTGAGCACCTCGCCGCCGAGCTGGGCCAGCGCCGAGCCGAGTTGCGAGCCGAACGCCATCCCACCCATCTGCTCGACCATCGCCACCAGGGGACCGGCAGCCTGACGGACCTCGTCGGGTAGCGCTTCGATCCACGAGCCGGCCATCCGACGGGCGACCGGGTCGCACAACCGCTGCCAGGTGGGGAGGGTTTTCTCTACCCAGTCCCGCGGTGCCCACGCGGCACTGCCGTGAGTCCCGGCGGGCAGTGTCGTCACTGGGTCCAACCACACCTCGGCCAGCCGCACCGCATCGGTGACCGCGGTGGCCTGTTGGGCCGAGGGCAGCCCGGTCGTGGACAGCTTCTGCACCGCCATCTGCTTAGCCAGGTCGTAGTTCACCGGGCCACCGCCGCCAGCGGCGCCCTGGCTGAGCATCTGGCCTAGCTGGGTGAGCATCTGGCCGAGGGCGCCGACGTCGAAGCCGCCGGCGCCCTCGGCCGCGAACGGGTTGGCCGGATCGGTGCCGGAGCCGCCGCCGTCTTCGGGGGGGTTCCTCCGGTCAGGGTCCCGAGGGTCGTGGGAGCCGAACGGCATATCGCTCATGGCTCCACGGTACGCGGAACGCGGGCACGTACGCTGTTCGGCCGTGACCCGGCGAACGTGGACCCTGATGGTCAGCCTCGGACTCGCCATGGCGCTCGGGTTACTGGGTGCGTTCGCAACGGTGCCCTACGTCGCGCTTCGCCCCGGACCCACGTTCAACACCCTCGGTGTAGTGGCAGGCAAGACAGTGGTGGACATCAAGGGCGCTCAGACCTATCCCACCAGCGGCCACCTCAACATGACGACAGTGTCGGTGGTCGACAACGTGACTCTTTACGGGGCGCTCGCCCTGTGGATATCGGCGAGCAGCGAGCTGGTACCCCGCGATGAGATCTTCCCGCCGGCACTATCCGAACAGCAGGTTGAGAAGCAGAACAAGCAGATGTTCCAAGGCTCGGAGGCCAACGCGAAAGCGGCTGCGCTGCGCTATCTGGGTTATCCGACCAAGGTCGTGGTCGGTCAGGTGGTTCCCAACGGCGCCGCGAACCGCAGGCTTGCCGTCGGCGACCGGTTGCTGGCCGTCGACGGACACCTGTTGCTCAGCGCGCAACAGGTGATCGATCTGCTCGCCGGTAGCCACCCCGGCCAGCTCGTAGAGGTCCGCTTCCAGCGTGGCGACAGCCCACCGCAGGAGGCGGCGATCCCCCTCGGCGCGGGTGCCCAACCAGGCCGCGGCTACCTAGGCATCGGAGTGACCGAGGCTCCCGACGTGAATTTTGTCATCGATATCACCCTGGCCGACGTGGGTGGTCCCTCGGCGGGCTTGATGTTTGCGCTGGCGATCGTGGATAAACTGACATCGGGTGCGCTTACGAATAACACCTTCGTGGCGGGCACCGGCGAGATTGCCCCGGCAGGTCAAGTAGGTCCGATCGGTGGCATCCCGCTGAAGATGATTCGCGCTCGGGAAGCTGGGGCGTCGGTGTTCCTAGTGCCCACCGAGAACTGCACCGAGGCCATGCAGCGCGCACCCGCGGGGCTGCGGTTGGTGCGGGTGGGCACCTTGGCGGACGCGGTGCACGCGCTGGACGCGCTTCGAGCGGGCCGGCAGCCACCTGGCTGCTAACCCAAGGTCGCCAGCAGCGCATGGAGCAGATTCGGGGCTAGCTGTGGGTCCTCCACGACCTCGTCACGGCTAAGATCGTCTTTCGGATCGGCGCGTAGTCGCAACACGCAGGCTCCGACGCCGTCCCGCAGCACTGCAGCGACCAGCCTGCCTTCCCGCCGCTGCGGATGTGCGGCGGCGGCGCGACGGGCATCCGCCGGGTCGTCGGGCAGCTCGCCGAGGGCAGCCTGCGCCTCCGGCGGCAGTACCACGATTTCTTGCGCCAACGCGCAGCCGGCGACCGAGTCAGGCCATTCGATGCCAGCCAATGCAGCATCGAGCTCACCCTGCGGCAGGGCATCCTGGGCTACCGGCGTGAGCGGGGCCTGCGCGTCCAGCTGGTCGGCGAGTTCTGGTTGGCTGGCCAGCAGAGTCCCGGTCGTCACCAAGGCGAACAATTGCGGTGGCTGATCCCACCCGGCGGCTGCCACGAATTTCTCGACCTCGCGCGCCGTGGCAGGCAGGGCATGAGCCGCGGACGGGTACGGCGGTGGCTCGCTCACTGCACCATCGTCGCATCGGTGGCGGGAACCGTCGGTAGCGGTGCGGGCACGAGGATCGGAACCCTGAGGGCCTCCGTAGAGTTGGACTGACAGGAATACACCCGGCGTGGCACCGGCTGCGCCAACGGGTCCGCACTGCACCACTGTCGTCGCCAGGAGAGTGTTCTGTGGCCAACCGGCACCCCGTCGGAGTTCCCGCGCTTTCTCGGCGCGCTCGGATTCTGATCACCGTTGGCACCGCGGCACTGGTGGCGCTCATCGTCGGATCGCGGCTGATCGACACCTACGTGGACTGGTTGTGGTTTCGCGAGGTGGGCTTCCGATCGGTGTTCTCCACCGTCCTGGTCACCCGTCTCGTGCAGTTTCTGGTTGTCGGGCTGATTGTCGGTGGGCTGTTGGCGCTGAACGTCGTGGTCGCTTACCGCACCCGGCCGGTGTTCGTCCCCGTGGTGGGGCCGGAAGACCCGGTGGCGCGGTACCGGACCGCCATCGTCGGGCGCCTACGCCTTGTTGGCATCGGTGTGCCGGTACTGGTGGGCCTGATCGCCGGGCTGTCCGCGCTGGGTGACTGGCAGACGGTGCAGATGTTCATACACGGCGCAAGTTTCGGTGTGGCCGATCCGCAGTTCCACAAAGATGTCGGTTTCTACGCCTTCGAGCTGCCATTTTACCGCAAGCTGCTGGGCTGGGCTTTTCTCGCCGTAGTGATCTCTTTCCTCGGTGCACTGCTTACCCATTACCTGTTCGGTGGGTTGCGGCTGGCCGGCCGAGGAGGCCAACTCTCCGGCCCGGCCCGCGTCCAGCTCGGGATACTGGCGGGCGCTTTCGTGCTGTTCAAGGCTGTGGGCTATTTCCTGGATCGCTACGAACTGCTGTTCTCCCAACGTAACCCGCTGTTCACCGGGGCCAGTTACACAGATCTCAACGCGGTGCTTCCCGCCAAGATCATCCTGATGTGCATCGCGGTGATCTGCGCGATCGCCTTCTTCGTGGGCGCGGTGCTGCGCAACCTGCAACTACCGGCTATCGCCATCGCGCTGCTGTTGCTGTCCAGCATCCTGGTGGGTGCGGCGTGGCCGGCGGTCCTAGAGCAGTTCGTGGTCCGGCCCAACGCCAACATCCGCGAGGCACTGCCCATTCAGCGCAATATTTCCGCCACCCGAGCGGCCTACGGCATCACCGACCGGCAGGTCGTGTACTCCCAATACTCCGGGCGTAGCGATGCATCGCCGACCGACATCCAGGCCGACACCGCCACAATCGGCAACGTACGGCTGCTGGACCCCAGCGTGCTGTCTCCGACCTTCACCCAGCTGCAGCAAAGGGAGAACTTCTACGGCTTTCCGGAGAAACTCGACGTCGACCGTTACACGGTCAACGGTAAGACGCAGGATTACGTTGTTGCGGTACGGGAGCTGGAGTCGGCGTCGTTGGCCGAAAACCAGCGCACCTGGATCAACCAGCATCTTACTTTCACCCACGGTAACGGCTTCGTCGCCGCCCCGGCCAACACCGTGAACTCCGCGCTGAAGGACGCCGGCTCCGGGGAGGGCGGCTACCCGGTGTTCACCGTGTCGGACACCACGCGGCAAGGCGATATCCCCGTGCAACAACCCCGGATCTATTTCGGCGAGTTGATCGACGACTACGCGATCGTCGGGGGAAACCCTGGTGCCGCTGCTCGGGAGTTCGACGGCCGCCCCGAGAACTACACTTATCAGGGCAAGGGCGGCGTACCACTCGGGAGCTGGGTCAATCGACTGATCTTCGCCTCGTACTACGGCGAGCGCAACATCCTGTTCAACCAGGCGATCGGGCCGGACTCAAAGATCATCTATAATCAGCATCCGAGGGATCGGGTGGAGAAGGCCGCGCCCTGGCTGACCGTCGACGGAGATCCTTATCCGGCCGTGATCAACGGCCGGATCGAGTGGATCCTCGACGGCTACACGACGCTGGACAACTACCCGTACGCGCAGCGGACCGTGTTGGGTAAGGCGACCACCGACTCGCTGACCGGGGTGTCCCGCCTGCCGGATGACGAGATCAGCTATATTCGCAATTCGGTGAAGGCTACGGTCGACGCCTATGACGGCACCGTGACGCTGTACGCGATAGATGAAAGCGATCCGGTACTGCGGACCTGGATGAACGTCTTCCCTGGCACCGTGCAGCCAGCTAGTGCGATCAGCCCCGAGTTGCGCCAGCACTTCCGCTATCCGGAAGACTTGTTCAAGGTGCAGCGCGAGATGCTCGCACGTTATCATGTGAACAATCCATCGGTGTTCTTCACCAACGACGACTTCTGGAATGTTCCCACCGATCCGACGCAGAATCAGCAGGGAGTGGACCAGCCACCGTATTACGTGCTGGCCGGCCCGCCGATCGGGCGTGGACCAGCTGAGTTCCAGCTGACCAGCGCGCTGGTCAGCCTACGCCGGCCGTTCCTGGCGGCCTACATTTCGGCAGGGTCCGACCCGCAAGATTACGGAAAGATCCGGGTGCTCGAGCTGCCCGGTGACTCTCAGACGCTGGGTCCAGAGCAAGTCCAAAACAGATTCGTGTCGTCCGCGCAAGTGAGCGCGGAGCTGAATTTGTTGCGACAGTCTGAGACCGATGTGCGTTACGGGAACTTGCTCACTCTCCCAGTCGGTGGCGGGCTACTGTACGTGGAACCGGTCTATATCGAGCGCGCGAACCAGCAAGCGGCATTCCCGCAACTGAATCGGGTACTGGTGGCCTACGGCGACCGGATTGGTTACGCCCCGACCCTACGTGAGGCGCTCAACCAGGTCTTCGGTGCCGGCGCCGGGGATGCCACCGCCTCGCCAGACCAGCCCGCGCCAGCGCCGAATCAGGGCGCGACGCAACTCCCGGCATCGGCCAGCGCCGGAGTGGCCAGCCAGAGCCAGAGCATGCGTCAAGCCGTTGCTGATATTGCCGATGCTCTCAGGCGCCTGCGGGCAGCACAGGGTGCGGGTGATTTCAATGCTCAGGGCAAGGCGCTGGCCGACCTCGACGCGGCTACCAAGCGGTTCGACACCGCCGCCGCAGCCGGTGGCGGTGTTACTCCCGCACCAGCCGGCGGCGGTGGCTGACCGATGACCAGGCCCACTAACCGAGGCGGGTTCGGATCTTCGGACTCACCGGAGTGGTTCGCTAAGGTATCTGGGCTGGCAAACATGGAGGCACAACGATGACTCAAGCGCAAGGGACAGACTTCGCGTCGTATGCTTAACTATCGGAGCCGGAGCTCGAGGTGCTCGATCGAGCACTCGCGTCGATTCCAGACGATATTCTATCCACGGGCGATCGTCCAGCGATAGAGTCCCCGATCCGGCGGCGTCTGCAGGAAGAGGGGTTCTCAAAACGGGGGCGGCGGCCCGTTAGGGGTTGCGGAAATTCCCGCGATAGCCGACTCCGGTGGACTGTATGAGATGGGCTCACGCGATCTGTGAGCGTTTGCTACAGCGTCTGTGTGCGAAGCGTGGGGTGAGGGCCAGGGCTGCGTCAAAGTCTCGTGATCATGGCTGGGTGCTGCGGAGACATGCCGGGACTGGCGTTTTCGCGTCCGGGCTGGTAGACATCGCGGGTGGCTGGGGCGGGTGTAGCGGATGTGGTGGTGCGGCCGATCTTTGCGGATGAGGTCGGTCGGTTCAACGCTGCGTTGGCCGAGCATCATTGGCTGGG
>JBBPZY010000351.1:0-5070 GCA_038276315.1 Mycobacteriales bacterium | reverse complement strand
TGCCACCACCGAGATCACCACTGACCATGACGCGAACACAAGATCACCACCAGCGGCCCACGTCCAACACCCAGCCCCCGAGCGGCGTGTCGCCGTGGAAACAGACACCCCTCCCAGCTACGGGATCACCGAATGCTTACCTCGATCGAGTACCAATCAATCATCGGTTGGCGAGTCTACATCATCTTCAGACCCTTCCACCAGGACCACGACGACAGCGCACAATTGCCCCATCAATCCACTGACGACAGCGGGCGCCGCTATGTGAACTGGTCCGCGAAGCTCGATAGCCTCGGCGAGGCGAGAACAGTTGCCGAGCTCTGGGCAGAGATGGTTCAGCGTTACGAACACGCCAACGTAAAAAAGGATGATAACGCAGCGACCAAGAAATCGGGCACCCTGAGGGGACTGAGAACAGACGCCGCCTGACCACCCTTACGTGCGCTCAGGTGAGAGGGATCAGGGCATCGAGCGCGGCGGGGCGTGGGGCAGCAGGGCCGTATCCAGTCAGCCGGGCTCGGAATACCGCAGCAACCAGAGCGGGATGGAACAACAGCGCTGGGGATCCCATGAGGTGGTAAACCCGGGCCAGGACAGCATGCGCGCGCCGGTCCCCGTGCGCGGCCAGGCGGCTGAGCTGTTGAGTCCACCGGCCAAGCAGCGCCTGTGGCAGGGACTGATGGCCTGTGCTGGTGGGATAGCGCAGATCTTCACTGGTGGACATGGCCCAGGGCAGCGACACGACGGCAGCGAACTTCCGGAGCAGCTGACGGGTGTATCCGGGACCCAGACCGCCAGCCAGCGCCTGACGCAGGAGGAGGGCTTCGCGGGCCGCGACCGTGATGCCCTGCCCGTAGATTGGATTGAATGCGCATAACGCATCGCCGACGACGAGCAACCCCTCAGGCCAGTCAGGGACCTGCTCGTAGTGATGACGGCGGTTGCCGGTTTGGCGATGCACGGCAACGTCGCTGACCGGCTCGGTGTGGTGCGCCAGCTCCGCCAGCGCCGGGTCAGGTAACTGCTGGAGGAACGACTCGAACCCCGCGGCATCGCGCGGAGGCCGGTGCTCACCGCAGCCGACGCCGGTTACCAGCCAGCGACCGCCCTCGACCGGCAGCGCGATACCGCCGACCAACGTTGCCGGCGTCTGCTTGATGATAACGCCTACTGCATCGAAGCCGGACGGGGCGCCGGCGTACATCCGGGTGGCGTAACCCACGCCTGAATCGACCTGAGAAACCAGTGCCTTTCGCACACCAGCCTCCGCCAACCACACCGGTAGCCGCGAGCTGCGCCCAGACGCGTCGACCACGAGATCGGCCAGCACAGTGGAGCCGTCCGCCAAGCCCACCTCCCACTGCCGATCCCCACGCCGGAGGCTTACCACTTTCGAACCGGCGCTGATCTGCACCGCGGGCAGTCCCTGCACCCGCCGCCGGATGACGTACTCGAAGAGCGGACGAGTCAGCGACAACACCTCGAACGCGCGTTGATCGACCGGAAGCCAACCATGCTCGGCAAGCCACGGCAGCTCACCTGTGTAAAAGGGCACCGCGTCGGCATCCAGCAGCTCCTGCCGCGAGCCAGGACGCAGCTCTTCCAGGGCGAGCAGGCCGCGGAAGAGGAACACATGTGGCTGCTCCCCCTGTGGCACCCCGGCACGGGGCCGCGGGTCACCAGGCAGGACATCGCGCTCGAGCACCGTCACCGAGTTGCCCCTGCCCGCCGCGGCGGCAGCGGCCAACAACCCGGCGACGCTCGCCCCCACTACAACGACGCGCCACGGTCCTTGCCCCGACATCTCAGCCACCACCCCCAACCTAACCCAGACAGTAAGGCAGCCTCCGGACTGCTCCGCGCGGCGCGGCGGCATGGTGGCATGGTGGCAGGCGCGGACGTAGCACAGGTCCCGTCATAAGAGCCAGATCAAGAGCTGTCTCGCCCCGTTTGCATTGGCTCGGCTGCAGTCGCTGGACGGCTTGCCCCCGCGGAAGTATCGCAGCGAATCAGACGTGTCTGCGGGGTACTGTAAGAACATGGGTAAGCGGGTACGAGTCGCAGCTGTTCTCGTCATCTGCCCGTTCATTCTCGCCGCCTGCGGCTTCGGAGGCGGGCCTCATGGCCTACCGGCACCTCCGGGGGACGCCCACTGCCCAGCTTTCGTGAGTCACGATCCACATGGTCCAGCCTGTAGGGATGTTACAAGGTTCCAGTTTCAGGAGGCCGGTCAGGACACCGAGGTAGATCTGGAACGCCCGCCTAAGGGCGGAACCAACGACTTGTCCTACGACCATTTCACCGGTGAGTTGAAGCCAATTAATGGGGCAAGGGTTTTGCTTTATGCTAAGGACAGTGGATGGTGGTGGGGAGGTGAGCCCGACAAGAGAAGTGACTACCCAGCCGAAGAAAAGTGCCATAACAAGAGTACCGAGGGGCAGGGTGCGTTCAGCAAAGACGACCTCAAGGCAAAATTCAGCATTTTCTGTATCAAGACGGCCGAGAATCACGACGGCTTCCTCTTTGTCACGCCAATCGCTGACCAGAAACCAGATGCATACACCGTCTACACCTATATCTGGATCCGCTGATGTCCATGACAGAAGAGCGACGTCCTCCCGCAGCGTCGTGCGCATCTCGACCGAGGCGAACGTCGGCCCCGCCTGCGCCCAAGGTGGCCCGTTCGGGAGCGACACCTGGTGCCATGATCATCTCGTTTACTCAGTAGCCAGATGTTACTGTCAGTGACGTCCGGGGAAGGACTGTCGCGCTGTGCGTAGTTGCCGTATCCGGCAACTTTTCGCTCGTAGTTGCCGGGTACGGCAACTACGTAATGGATCCCCCGCCTCTTTGTGGGCATAAGTGGCGGAGCAGACACCCGCCGGGCGACACCTTGCCCGTGCCGCTGCATGACAGCCAGGTGGCTGACGACATCGTAGGGTTCCGCATCTGACCACCAGCCCGGAGCCGGGTGAGAGGCAACTATCGAAACGTCGTACACGATCTTGAAACAGCCCTGGGCCAGGTCATGATGACCCGGACCGGGCGGACAGCTGATACCGCTGGTGTAGCCCCGACGGGATTTGAACCCGCGCTACCGCCTTGAGAGGGCGGCGTCCTAGGCCGCTAGACGACGGGGCCGCGAGAACGCAATGATGGCATTCGCTGGGGTACCAGGACTCGAACCTAGACTAACTGAACCAGAATCAGTCGTGCTGCCGATTACACCATACCCCACCAGGTGTGCGTCTCCGGGGCCCTCACGGACCCGAACCAGCACCGGGCAAGGATCTTAGTCGACCAGGACTGCCGGTTTCCACCGGGCTGTCGTTTGGGCTACCAGCTGCCCGCCAGCATGCCGGGTGAGCAGCGCGGGCAGCTCGGCTAATCGTCCGATCACCGAGATTCCAGCGTCGTGGGGAAGCGCGCCGCAACCAGAGCGATCCAGCCACACTCCATGCAGTCCAGCATCGCGTGCGCCCTCGGCGTCGGTGTCGAGTCGGTCGCCGACGTGGACGGTCTGGGCGGGAAGCACTCCGAGGGCACCGCACGCCCTCCGGAAGATCGCGCGGTGCGGCTTGGCCACTCCGAGCTCGCCGGAGATCAGCACCGCATCGAAGGTGGACTCCAGCCCCAGCGCGCCGAGCTTCGCACGCTGGTGATCGCCCGCCGCGTTGGTGATGGCGGCCAACCGCAGGCCGAGCGCCCGCAGCGCTCGCAGGCACGGCAGGGCGTCGTCGAAGAGCTGCCAGGCTCGCCGCACCGCCGCCGCTCGACGCTCCTCGCGCTGGACGACCTCGCCGTCGCAGAGGTGTTCGCCGCGGCAGGCAAAAAAGTCCTTGGTGCGATGTCGGCGCATCATCTCGAAGTCGACCTGCCCTGCCAGGTAGCGCGCGTAGTGCGCCTCGGTCAGCGCACACCATTCCGACAAGGCGTCGTCCGTGCCGAGCAGCTCACGAAGCCCGGCCCGGGTCGAGGCCTCGTAGTCGACCAGGGTCGCGTCGACGTCAAAGCAGACGGCGACGACCTCGCGGGGAACCGACGCGACAGGGCTCAACTCGGGCGCGAGAGTCACTCGGTGCACGTTAGGTCCTCGCGAGGCCGTACCGACTCTGCTGACCTGGTGAAAACGGGTAACAATTCGTGTGGTCATAGCTGTCACTCTCGGCAACCGCTCACCGCACTGGGTAACCGTCCAAGGACTACCAACTTCCCCTCGGGCCGTCGCTGACGCTGGCGACACCGTGGTGGCGTAACGCCGCGTAGATCATCGCGTCCACCAGCGCCAGCCAGGAGGCTTCTACCACGTTGCCGTGCACGCCCACCGTGGTCCAGGATCCCGTCCCATCCTTGGTGTCCACCAGCACCCGGGTCACTGCGTCAGTGCCGTGCGTGCCGGGCAGGATCCGGACCTTGTAGTCGGACAGCTCCACGTTCTCCAGCCACGGTAGGTGGGCACCCAAGGCCTGCCGCAATGCGCCATCCAGTGCGTTGACCGGCCCGTTGCCCTCTGCCGTGGCGATCACCCGCTTTCCCGCGACGTGCACCTTGACCGTCGCCTGCGCGACCACCTCGCCGTCCGTGCCGTGGTCCACGATCACCCGGTAGGACTCCAGCTGACACGGCGGCGCGGGTGGCACCTCGTCGACCTCCTCGCGCAGCAGCAGCTCGAACGAGGCGTCAGCAGCCTCGAAGGACCAGCCCCGTGACTCAAGCTCCTTGACCCGGGCGGTGACCGCGCCGACCTCAGCCGAGCGGCCGGCCAGGTCCAGCCCGAGCTCGGCTGCCTTGAGCTCGATACTGGCCCGGCCGGCCATCTCGGTCACCAGCACACGCTGTGAGTTGCCCACCACCGTGGGGTTTAGGTGGTTGTACAACTCCGGATCCACCTTGATCGCACTCGCGTGCAGCCCCGCCTTGTGGGCGAAGGCCGACCTCCCGACGTAGGCCTGGTGGGTGTCGGGCGCGAGATTGGCGATCTCAGCCAGCGCATGCGCGGTGCGGGTCAGCTCGGCCATCCCGTGCTCGGGAAGGACCGGCATCCCCAGCTTGGTGACAAGATTGGCGGCG
>JBBPZY010000350.1:0-20479 GCA_038276315.1 Mycobacteriales bacterium | reverse complement strand
CGCCCGCGAGTGGATGCGGTTGTTCGACGCCCCGGCGGTACTGCCGGCCCGCCGCGCGGCGCACCGCGGCATCGCACCGCGCGCGGGGTCGACATTCGTGATCGACTCCACCCACTTCGCCGGCTCGATTTGGGTGGTCGCGCACCCGAGTGCGCTGGACGACGACCCGTTCCGGCGGCTCGGAACACGCCTGGTGCTGGAGGTGGGCGCCGGGCTGCTGGGCTGAGCTGCCCGATCCGCCGGTCCCGCGCTGGAGCGCTACTCCGGTGCTCCCTGGCCCTGGGACGGCTCATCGGCGCGGATGAGCGAGCCGCAGCATATCCTGCCGCGTAACGGCGAGGAGGGGCATGAAGTGCTATGACCTGATCGTGATCGGCGCGGGAAGCGGCAACATGCTGCTGGGTCCCGAGCTCGGCCACCTGCGAGCGGCGATCATCGAGCCCGATCGCTTCGGTGGGACGTGCCTCAACCGCGGCTGCATTCCCTCGAAAATGCTCGTCGTGGCTGCCGACGCGGCCCGAGCCGTGGTCGAGGCCCAGCGGCTCGGGGTGCACGCGACCCTGGACCGGGTTGACTGGCCCGCCATCCGCGCCCGGGTGTTCGGGCGGCTCGATCCGCTGCACGACAGCGCGGTGCAATACCGGCGTCGCAACGGCATCGATGTCTACGCCGCGGCGGCCCGGTTCGTCGCCCCCCGCGTGCTCGAGGTAGGGGGCGAACAGCTGACCGCAGAGCAGATCGTCGTCGCGGTAGGGGCACGCCCGATCGTCCCGCCGATACCCGGGCTCGACACTGTCGCGTTCCACACCTCAGACACGATCATGCGGGTTGATGAGGTACCCGCCTCGCTGCTCGTGATCGGGGGCGGTTTCGTCGCCGCGGAGCTCGGCCACGTGTTCGGCGCGTTCGGCGCCGAGGTGACCATCGTGCAGCGCGGACCCCGGTTGCTCATGGCCGAGGACGAGCAGGTGTCGGCGAGGTTCACCGAGCTGGCGCAACGCCGCTTCCGCGTCCTGCTCAACACCACCGTGACCGCCGTCGCTGCCCGCGCGGGTGGTGTGTCGGTCACCGTCGAACGTGACGGACAGCTCGATGTGCTCAAGGCGACCAGCCTGCTCGTGGCGACCGGGCGGCGCCCCAACACCGACCTGCTCGAAGCGGCCGCCGGCGGCCTCGACGTCGATAACCACGGCCACGTCGTGACCGACGACACCTACCAGACCTCCGTCCCGGGCGTGTGGGCGTTCGGCGATGTTTCGAACCACTTCCAGCTCAAACACATGGCCAACGCCGAGGAGCGCGTGGTGCGCCACAACCTGACCCACCCCGACGCCCTCCGATGGCTGCCGCACACCCTCGTCCCCCACGCGGTGTTCTCCGACCCGCAGATCGCCAGCGTCGGCCTCACCGAAGCGCAAGCGCGTCAACGCGGCACAGATCACGTGGTCGCCGTGCGGGAGTATGCGGACACCGCCTACGGGTGGGCCCTGGAAGACACCACCAGCTTCGTCAAACTCATCGCCGAGCCGCGCAGCCGCACGCTGCTGGGCGCCCACATCATCGGCCCTCAGGCCGCGACCCTGCTGCAACCGCTGCTCCAAGCCATGATGCTCGGCCAAAGCATCGATCAGCTCGCCCACGACGTCCTCTACGTGCACCCCGCGCTGACCGAGGTACTCGAACAAGCGCTGCTCGATCTGTGACCCGATCACCTGAGACGGCCGCGCAAACGTTTGCTGCCGTGCTGCACGGTCTGGTGGCCGGCGTGGTTTGCCCGATGACGGCGCTAGGCGTGGCCGACCCGCGCACCTGGGCAGCCAAGGACTGGGTCAGCGACGTGATCCCGCACATGGCCTACGGCGCGGTCACCGCCTTGGTTCTGCAGGGCCTCGACAAGCGCTGACGGCGCACGCCCATAACATTCGCCCTATCGCGTGGGTGTCGGGCGGCGGCGGCCGCGGCGGGTGCCGGCTTCGTAGCGCCGGCGAATCCGCTCCGGGTCGACGCCGAGCAGGTACTGCAGCTTCAGCACTTGCATGAGCAGGGTCATCCGCCACGGCCCCTGGTCGACCAACCGCCGGGCGGAGGCGGTGACGGTGGTCGGCAGCACGACGAGCCGGCCACGCCGCCGCAGGACTCGGGACATCTCGAGGTCCTCCATGAGAGGTATCTGGGGAAAGCCGCCGACCGAGTCGAAAATGTCACGGCGGACGAACATCGCCTGATCGCCGAATATCCAGCGCAGCCGCCGTGCCCGCATGTTGGAGCTGACCGCGAGGTAGTCCAGGCCCAGGCTGCGTTGGTCGAAGCGCAACTGCAGGCCGCCTCCCACCACGCTGGGGTCCCGGACCGCTTGCCGGAGCAAGTCGAGCGCGTCGGCTGGCACCTGGCAGTCCGCGTGAATGAACCAGAGGAGATCCCCGGTGGTCACCACCGCGCCGGCGTTCATCTGGGTGGCGCGGCCAGCGACACTGCGGACAACGTGGGCGTACCGTGCCGCGAGCTCGACCGTCCCATCGGCGCTGCCTCCATCGACCACCACCAGCTCACAGCCGGGGAAGTCGCTGCGAAACCGTTGCAGGCAGAGCTCGATGCAGGCGGCCTCGTTGAGGGTGGGCACTACGATGGACACCGCCTCCGGCATGCTCACCCGATCCGAACTCCCCCGAGTCTCGAACACACCCATGGGCTGCCCACCGGCCCATGGTAGGAGATCCCAGGCGGAACGGAGTACGCGTGAGCGCGGTAGCCGACGGAACTGGCCACGTCGCGATCCTCGGTGCTGGGCCGATCGGCCTTGATGCCGCGTTGGCCTTTCTGGACAACGGTTGGTCCGCGACCGTGTACGAGGCGGCTGATTCGATAGCCGCGAATGTGACCGCGTGGAGCCATATCCGGCTGTTCACGCCCTGGTCGATGAACGTGTCGGAGCGGATGCTCAGCCACCTGTACTCCGCCGGGATCACCCCCCCCCCGGGGGCCACCGACCACTGCCCGACCGGCGGTGAGTTCGTTGAGCAGTTGCTGGGACCGTTGGCGGGGCTACCGGAGCTGGCGGCCACCATTCGCCGCAGCACCCGGGTGCTCGGCGTCGCGCGGGAGGGCCTCCTCAAGCACGAGGAGATCGGGACTGCCCGGCGCGGCTCGCACCCGTTCCGCTTGCTCGTGTCCGGCCCGGACGGTGCCGAACGGGTGGAGCCCGCCGATCTGGTGCTGGATTGCACCGGCAGCTACGGCCAGGCCAACGTTCTCGGCGACGGCGGGATCCCGGCTCCCGGTGAACTGCAGCTGGCTGACTTGATCACCCGCCGGATCCCGGATGTCGGTCGCGAGGTCGAGCGGTGGGCAGGCCGGCGGGTGCTCCTGGTCGGTGCGGGCAAATCGGCCCAGACCGCGGCGTGTGACCTCGCTGAGCTGGTCGCCACGCGTCCCGGGACGCGCCTGGTGTGGGCGGTGCGAGCGGCGGACCCGGACTGGGGGAAGGTTCCCGGCGACCCCCTGCCCCAGCGCCAGGAGCTGGTCGAGATCGCCCAGCGGCTGCGCTCGGGTGCGGTGCCGGGAGTGCAGGTTCGCACCGGCGTGGTGGTCGATGCGTTGCGGCCAACCGATGACGGGGTGGTGGTCCGTCTGCGGTCCAGGACCGGCGAGGTTGAGGAGGTCATCGTCGACCGCATCATCGCCTTGACCGGCTTTCTGGGTGACACTTCGCTATACCGGCAGCTCCAGGTACACGAGTGCTACGCCACCGCCGCCCCGATGAACCTCTCGGCGGCGCTGCTGTCCGCCGCGGGCGACGGCCCGGCGGACTGCCTGGCTCAGGCGCCGCACGGGGTGGATGTGCTCCGGGTGCCGGAGCCGGACTTCTTCGTGCTGGGAATGAAGTCCTACGGGCGCAACAACACCTTCCTGCTGCGCGTCGGCTACGAGCAGGTCGACGAGGTAGCCAGCGCCTACGCTAAGCCCCACTCCGAAGCAAATCACTGACGAAACTGTGCATGTCGAGAAACTGTGCATGTCGAGCCAGAGTCCAACGGGTCGGCGCTGGCGGTGGCCTCCTTGGTGCTCAGGCCGCGGGTCGCGCAGTGCCGGTGGAGGCTAGCCCGAGGATGGTCGTGTCGGACCGCGTGGTGTTGAAGGTGTAGATGCCGGCTGCGTGACTCAGGCAGCGTGTGGTGTCGGCGGCGAGGGCCTCGGCTTGCTGTAGGTGTGGCGTGACGGTGCCCCAGGCAGACCAGCGGTCCCGGGCGGCTGCGGTGAGCTCGCCGAGGTGACGGGCGATTTGTGCCAGGTCCCGAACCAGTGTCAGCGTCTCCTCGCCTGTGGCGGTCATCGGCAGGGCAGCCGCGGTGGCCAGCGCCGCTGCTGCCGCTTCAATCGGGGCATTGATCGTGGTTTCCATGACCTCTCGCCGTCCGAAGTTTGGTTCAGGCCGTGCACTGCAAGAGAGTTGACCTCCGGGCTGTCTGATACACCCTTCGCCCCTGGATCTTGAGCTTTTGCACGATTCCCGCCCAACGTCGTGTAAATGCCTACGTTCCTTGTAGCGGCAGGGAACCACCAACCGTTACACACGTCGCGCCCCAACAAGGGTTGGTCATGGTTTGTGTGCCTACGATGACACATACTGTCGGCGAAGGCACACAAACCGTGATCTTCTTTCATACCACAATCCTCACACGGCGCAGTTGTAGATCAGGGGTAGGGAGCCGTCGCGCTGGCGCAGCCGGAGGAACAGTTCCACGGCGCGGCGTTTGGCCTCAGCCATGCTGACGTCGGGGCCGGCGAGCAGCATGTCCGGCGAGGTGCCGAGGTCGGCGCCGGCGGGGTGCCAGTGCCACCCGTCGGTCGTGACGGTCAGCTCGGGGACGGTGTTATCGGTGTCGATGGCCACTCCGTCAGCGGAATTGCCCCGCTTGACCAGCGGCCGCACCGCGAAGTCCGCACCGCGTATCCCTCTGGCGGCCAGCAGCGCGCGCAGCGGCTCGATCTCGGCGGAGTTCTGTGCCGTCTCGGTCATCCCGACCCGCACCGGTAGGCCCAGCGTCAGCGCTAGTTCCAGCCCGTCCATCGCCTTGGCCCACGCTCCCGACCCACGGTTGGCGTCATGGAAACGGGGCTGCGCGCCGTCCAGCGAGGTCTGCAGTACCAACCGTTTGCGACCCGCTAGGCGCTCGAGCTGCGTGCGTCGCCAGCCCTGATACAGCATGGCGTTGCTCAGGCACACCACGTCGAGCTGCTCGGTGGCGTAAAGCAGCATCTCGACGAGATCGCGTTCCAGGAAGGGTTCGCCGCCGGTGACGTACAGCTCCGTAAATCCCTCCGCTACTGCCTCATCGACCAACTCGCGGAACCTCGCCAGGCCCAGGGCCCGGCGACGGGCCTGCGGTGAGGAAGCGACCGAGCAGTAGCTGCAGGCCAGGTTGCAGTGGAAGTTGGTGTACACCCACAGCCTTGGTGGGAACAGTGCGGAGCCGAACAGCGGTAGCACCGGGAGGCCGTCGTCCGATATCTCCGGTGCAGCGCCCCAGGAGACCTGTTCGCCGGTGAAGGACGGCATCGCCGATTTGTAGAGCTGGAAGCGGCCCCGGGAACGTTCCGCCGGCGGCACGATCTCCAGGCAGGTGGTCCACCATCCGGACTCCACGGCTTGGGTGAACGCCTCCGGCAACCCGGCGTTGCGCATCGAGGCGGCGTGCGCCGACCAGTCGTAGTCCAGCGACACCAGCTCCGCGGTGGCGTTACCGTCGACGATGTCGAGCAGCGCGTACCAGACGTGGTGACCGCCGTCGTTGGCCGGGCGGCCGAGGACCCCGACGTTGACCACCAGGGTGTCCCGCAAGCGCCTGATCCACGGCAGCCCGGAGTGCGTGCAGCAGATCACGTCGGCGCCGGATGCGTCGATCCGCATCCGGTGCGCGTGGTCGGGCAGCGACTCCCACCAGAAGTTGTTGACGGCCAGCGGAGAACCGTGCACGAGGTGAAGGTCCAGCCCGTCGATGGACTCCCGGTGCTCCGTGGGCAAGGTCCGCATCCAGGCCGCGAACTGTGCGGAGGTGTGCCGCAGCGTGTAGTCGTAGGCGACCGCGGCGAAGGCGTTGTCGTCGTCGTCGTATCCGCAGCCGCAGTCGGGGTCACCTCGGCCGATCGCGAGCTCGTAGTTGCCGGCGATGCACTCGATGCCGTTGTCGACCAGCAACGGCCAGATCGCCTCCGGCTCAGCCCCATAGGCGCCGAAGTCACCCAGACACCACAGCCGGTCGGCGCCGCGAGCTCGCGCGTCGCGCACGAAGGCCCGCAGCGCGTAGGGGTTGGAGTAGGTCCCACCGCACAGCGCCAACCTCGTCATCGACACACCTCCTCGGTCCGGCACCGCTGCGGCGCTCTAGGTAGGTGTTCTCACCCGGTCGCTGAACCGGTTCGACCCGATCCGCGAACTCGTGAGTGGTGACAGCGCCAGAACCTGTCACCACTCACGAGTAGCGTTCGCTCGAGGAGCGTGGTGCAGATGGGCATGATGGCAGTCTTACGACGGCTCGAACGCCGGACCCGACCGGTAGATCCGGAATACGCATCGGTGCTGCGTCGCCGGTGGGCGGAGCTACCCGAGCATGTCAAAACCCCGGGCCAGTTCCTCGGCAGGCATGCCGTGGGCTGCGAGGGTACCCACGGCGTATTCCCGCGATGCAACTTGGCGTGCACACCGTGCTACCACTCCCGTGATGCGAACCGGGTACGCGTGGACGGGTCGCACACCCTCGCCGAGGTCGACAAGCAGATGGCGCTGCTGCGACGGCTACGGGGCCCCCGTGCGCACGCCCAGCTGATCGGCGGGGAGGTGACGCTGCTCAGCCCCGACGACCACGCGGCGACACTACTGACAATGCGCCGCTACGGCCGCGAGCCGATGAGCATGTCCCACGGCGACTTCGACCCCGACTACCTGGAAAGGCTCGCGCTGGACGCCCACGGCCGACCGCGGCTGCGGCGGCTGTCGTTCGCAGGGCATTTCGACATGTTCATGTTCGGCCGGCGCGGCATCCCGCGACCGGGTAGTGAGCGAGAACTCAACCCCTACCGGCAGCGCTTCGTGGACATGTTCAAAGGCCTGCGCGCCAAGCACGGAGTGCGTTCCTTCCTGGCGCACAACATGACGGTCACCCCGGCGAATCTCGGCCAGGTCGCCGACTTGGTGCGGGACTGCCACGCGATGGGGTTCGGGATGTTCTCCTTCCAGCCGGCGGCGTTCGTGGGCGACGACCGCCGCTGGCACGAGAACTACGAGCAGGTCGGCATGGACCAGGTCTGGCGGGAGATCGAGAAGGGTGCGGGCACGACGCTGGACTACACCGTGATTCAACACGGCGATCTGCGATGCAATCGGGCGGCCTACGGATTCTACGTCGGACCGCGGTGGCACCCGTTCCTGTCCGGCGACGACCCGCGTGACCTCGACGCCAGGGAAGCCTTCTTCCGCTACTTCGGCGAGATGAACTTCGCCGGGGTGGAGCTGCCAGACCTGCTCGGCAAACTCGTGCGCGCGGTCGTGCGTCACCCGATCATCCTCAAGCTCGCGACCCAGTGGATCGGCCGCCTGGTGCGGCGCGTCGGCGGAGTGCGCGCCCTGCTGCGACACGGCGTGCGACCAGTCTCGTTCGTGGTGCACCAGTTCATGGACGCCGCGGACGTCGCGCCGGCGTGGGAACTGATGCAACGTGGCGAGACTGCATCCGATCCGCGGATCCTCGCCACTCAGGAGCGGCTGGCGTCCTGTCACTACGCGATGGCACACCCCGAAACCGGTGAGCTCGTTCCCGCCTGCGTCCAGCACAGCGTGCTAGACGCGGTGGAGAACGTCGAGCTGCGGCGGTTACTGCCGATCGTCGACGTCCGTGCCTCGTGAGAGCGACCGTCCCGTCTCGCTGCGCGGCGTTGTATTGCCCGATGCGCGCACCGCGCAATCCGTGGATCTCGGCGCGTTGCCGGGTACGTACCTGCTCACCGCGATTCGGCACCGGTTTTGATTGCCCTGCCAGCAGCACCTCGTGCAGGTGCGTGACCTTGCCGCCGGCTGCCCGATCGGTGTCATCGCCTGTGGGTTCAGCCCGCCGGCCGCGCTCGCCGCGCTCGCCGACCACCTCGGCTGGCCGGAGACGTTCCTCGTCGATGAGAAACGCCAGCTCTACGGGTTACTCGGGATGCGCCGGGCCAGGCTGTGGCAGGTTTATTCGCCGGGGACCCTGGCCCGGTACGCGGTCGCCGCAGCACGCGGTCACCACCTTCCGAAGCCGGTAGAAGACATCCGGCAAATGGGTGGCGATGCGCTGCTGCGCGACGGCATCGTGGTACGCCGTTGGCTGCCGCGCACACCCGACGACCGGGTCCCGCCCGCGCGCCTGCTGCAAGCAGCCAAGCTGGCCGCCCTCCAAAAACCACCAACCCCCCGCAACCCTGCTGGTAACGACGACCAACCTGGCTGATTGGAGGAACACCGTGGCGTCCTTCGACTACGACCTGGCGATCATCGGCGCTGGATCGGCCGGGCTGACCGCCGCCCGGCTCGCCCGATTCTTCGCCAAGCGAGTCGCACTGATCGACAAGGACCGGCTGGGTGGAGATTGTCTGAACTACGGCTGTGTCCCGAGCAAGGCGTTGATCAAGGCGTCCCGGGTGGCCCACGAGGCTGCTACCGCACAGCGCTGGGGGCTGTCCGCGCAGCACCTGCCTAACGGTCTCGCCGCGGTCAACGCTCGGGTACGCCACGCCGTCACCGAGGTCGGCAAGCTCGACGACGCCGAGGTGCTGGCCGAGCTCGGCGTCGACGTGCTGCTCGGTGGCGCCACCTTTCGCGACTCACACACGCTGCGGGTGGGAGGAGCGCGAGAAATCACCGCGAAGTTCATCCTGATCGCCTCGGGCAGCCGGCCAGCCGTACCGGACGTCGAAGGGCTGGCCGAGGTCGGCTACCTCACCAACGAGGACGTCTTTGACCTCAGCGATCTCCCGGACCGGCTCGCGGTGATCGGTGGCGGTCCGATCGGGGTGGAGCTCGCGCAGGCGTTGCACCGGCTGGGCTCCACGGTGACGGTTTTGCAACGCGGGCCGCACTTGATCCCCCGCGACGACGACGACATGATCGAGGCGCTGGAGGGCCAATTCTCCCACGAGGGGATCGACGTGCGGCTCGCTACTCGGGCCACCGCCACGCGCCGCGAGGGCGCAGACATCGTGCTGAGTTCGACCCGACACGAGCTACGGGTGGACGCGATCCTCTGCGCGGTCGGGCGAAAGCCCAATGTGGAAACGCTCGGACTCGACGCCGCCGGAGTGACCGCCAACGACCGGGGCATCGCAGTCAACGACCGGCTCCAGACCAGCCGCTCGCACATCTACGCCGTCGGCGACGTGACCGGCGGCCCTGCCTTCACCCACTACGCCGGCCACCAGGCAGCGCACGCCGTCCGCAACATCTTCGTCCCGATCAAGGCGGCCTTCTCCCCCGGACACCTGCCGTGGGTGACCTTCACCGACCCGGAGATCGCGCACGTGGGCCGGACTGAAGCCGAGATACGCGCGGCCGGCGATGCCTGCGAGGTCGTCCGCTTTCCCTACAGCCACAACGAGCGTGCGGTGACCGACGCCGAGCCGGTGGGCCTGATGAAGTTCCTCATCGACGGCAAACGGCGGTTCATCGGAGCCCACATCGCCGGGCAATGCGCTGGCGAAATGATCAACGAACTGACGTTGGCGATGAACAACGACCTCACCGTCGACGCGATCATCGGCTCTATCCACGCCTATCCCACCTACTCCTTCGCGATCCCGACCGCTCTCTACGAGTACGTGCTGTCCCAGAACCCCAGCGCGGCAGCCAAAGCCGGCCGTTTCCTCAGCCGCCTCACCTAGAGGCGTCCGCAGCGACGTCCAGATGAGTGAACACCTGACCGCGACGTCGTGATACTCCGCTTCGACCAGCAGCCGCGGAGTCTGCCGGACGGCCGACTTACTAAACACTCAAGGAGTTACCCCGGCGCTGGTCTCATCGGTCCCACGAGCCCCGGGGAAAGGCGATTGTATCCGCAGGCAGCAGTACCTCTTTCCCGGCAGTCACAATTCGTGACACCGCACCGGTTGCAACTGGCGGATCACTCTTTAGCCGCCAGCCATCGCCCCCACGACGAGAAACGGCTCTTCCCCCACCGCAACCTCGTGGGGAAGCGGGGCATCCGGTAGCTCGTGAGACAGATCCCGCTCGCAGGCGAAAAACCGCACGAACGCACGGCGCTGGTGTGTGACGTTGTCGCGAATCGTTCCGCGCAGCATCGGGTAGCGGCTCTCCAGCGCGTCGAGAACCGCGCGCTGGGTAGCCTGACCCGCAACGTGCAGGCGCACCTCACCTTCGAGGTGCGCAAGAGTCCGCAGATGCGCGGGGAGTCTGACGCGGATCATGGCAGAGTCTGCACTTCCACCGACAGCACGGACGGCAGATCTCGAACGATGGGCGCCCAACTGTCCCCAGCGTCAGCTGATGCGTACACTTGCCCGCCGGTGGTCCCGAAGTAGATGCCGCAGGAATCGAGCGAGTCGACGGCCATCGCGTCGCGCAACACATTGACGTAGCAGTCACTTTGCGGCAGCCCGTTGGTGAGCGCCTCCCATTCGTGTCCGCCCGTCCGGCTGCGGTACACCCGCAGCTTTCCGTCAGCCACGTAATGCTCCGAGTCGCTCTTGATCGGAACGACGTAGATGGTGTCCGGCTCGGTCGCGTGCACCGCGATCGGGAACCCGAAGTCGGTCGGCAGATCACCGCTGATCTCCTGCCACGACTCGCCGGCGTCGTCGCTGCGCATGACGTCCCAGTGCTTCTGCATGAACAGCACATCCGGGCGCGACGGGTGCATCGCGAGGCGGTGCACGCAGTGGCCGACCTCAGCGGTCGGGTCCGGGATGCCTTCGGAACGCAGCCCACGGTTGGTCGGGCGCCATGTCTTGCCGGCGTCGTCGGTCCGGAACACGCCTGCAGCCGAGATAGCGACGAACATCCGCCCGGGATCGCTCGGATGCTGCACGATCGTGTGCAGGCACATCCCACCGGCACCCGGCTGCCAGGAGGATCCCGAGTCGTGGTCGCGCAGCCCGGACAGCTCCTGCCAGGTTTGGCCGCCATCGACAGAGCGGAACAGGGCGGCGTCTTCGACCCCGGCGTAGACGGTGTCCGGATCGGTCAGCGATGGTTCGAGATGCCAGACCCGCGCGAACTCCCAAGGATGCGGCGTGCCGTCATACCACTGGTGAGTACCGGGGACGCCCTCGTAGCAGAATTGGTTACCCATCGGCTGCCACGTCGTGCCGCCGTCGTCGGAGCGCTGGATCAGCTGCCCGAACCAGCCGCTGGACTGCGACGCATACAGCCGATCCGAGTCCGCCGGTGATCCTGTCACGTGGTAGATCTCCCAACCCGCAAAGTGCGGACCCCTGACGTCCCACCGCCGGCGCTTCGCGTCCGACGTCAGGACGAACGCACCCTTGCGGGTGCCCACCAGTACCCGTACCCCGCTCATCCGTACTCCTTCCGCATCGACCTGCCGACCCTAAACCGGGCCGCCATCATCCCCGTATGACGATCGTCGGTAGGCAGACTCATCGGTATTGAGCACCCGCGGTCGATGCGTCGGCGTAGCATGGGCGCTCGTGCCCACCCGTCCCGATACCGTCGGCAGCAGTGCGGTCCGGCCAGAGGAACTAGAGCAATACCGCCGGGAACTCACCGGCTACTGCTACCGGATGCTCGGCTCTTTCTTCGAGGCCGAGGACGCCGTGCAGGAGGCGATGGTCCGGGCCTGGCGGGGTGCCGACCGCTTCGAGGGCCGGTCCGCCCTGCGGTCCTGGCTCTACCGCATCGCTACCAACGTGTGCCTCGACATGCTGCGCGGCCGCGAGCGGCGGGCCCGGCCGATGGATCTGGGGCCGTCCTCGACGGCGGACGCATCCCTGGGCCCGGTGCTGCCCGAGCACGCTTGGGTGCAGCCCATCCCCGACGCCCGAGTCCTGCCCGGCGAGGGCGACCCGGCCGAGGTCGCGGTGTCCAGGGAGACCATCCGGCTGGCTTTCGTCACCGCCCTGCAGCACCTGCCGCCCAGGCAGCGAGCGGTGCTCATCCTGCGAGAGGTGCTGCGCTGGCAGGCGACCGAGGTTGCCGAGTTGCTCGAGACGAGCGTGGCGTCGGTCAACAGCGCACTGCAGCGCGCCCGAGCCACCCTCGCGGAGCGCGACGTGGACGCTGTCGGCTCGGCCACAGTGGACGCCGACCAGCGGGCGCTGCTCGCACGGTATGTGGACGCCTTCGAGCGCTACGACATCACCGCGCTGGTATCGCTGCTGCACGACGACGCCATCATGTCGATGCCGCCCTACGATCTGTGGCTGCGCGGACCCGTCGAGATGGGCCGGTGGTTCCTCGGCCAGGGCTGCGGTTGCCGTGGCTCTCACCTGGTGGCGACGGTGGCCAACGGCGGTCCCGCGTTCGGCTCCTACCATCCCGACGGCCAGGGTGGCTTCGAGCCGTTCGCCCTGCAGGTCATCGAGATCTCAGGCGACCGGATCGTCGGGCATCACAACTTCCTCGATACCCGGCTCTTCGCGGCCTTCGGTCTGCCCGCCCACCTGCCGTAGGCCAGTCACGACCTCACTCAAACCAAGCATGACCAGCAGCTCCCACAGCTCGGTGCACGTCTCGCTGCGCGGTCTGACCAATCGAGAGCGCCGCGACTCAGCCCTACCGTTCCCGAACTCAACAGCAGAGCTGTGGAGTGCCGGCCGGACAGCTCTGCTGTTGAGTTCGGGAGGCTGAGAGCTGAGGGATCCGCACACAGCGCGCAGTACCCATCCACCGATTTAGGGGGGACAGCGGCCGTAGCTTCAGTGAGCGAAGGGGGGCCAGCCCAGCACGGAGTCAACGGCGATGGCCAGAAACAGCAGCGTCAGATATGTGTTGGACAGGTGGAACAGCCGCATGGGTTTGACCGCCGTGCCGCGCCGCACCGCGGCATGCAGCCGGTGGGCCATCGTCACGAACCAGCCACCGGCAACCACCGCTACCGCTGCATAGACCCAGCTCGTGGCCGGCACGAGCAGCAGACTCCACGCCACCATCAGCCAGCTGAATACCACGATCTGGCGCGTCACGTACACCGGAGAAGCGACCGCCGGCAGCATCGGCACGCCGACCCGCTGGTAGTCCTCGCGAAACCTCATCGCCAGCGCCCAGGTGTGCGGCGGAGTCCAGAAAAAGATCACGCCGAACATCACCCACGCCGGCCAGGCCACCGTGCCAGTAACGGCCGACCAACCGATCACCACCGGCATGCACCCGGCGGCGCCTCCCCAAATGATGTTCTGTGCCGTGCGCCGCTTGAGCAGCAACGTGTAGACGAAGACGTAGAACAGAATCGTCGCTACCGCCAACGCCGCGGAGAGCAAGTTGGTGGTCGCCCACAGCCAACCGAAAGCGGCCAACCCCAGAGCGATCCCAAAGATCAGCGCATGGCGGATGGGGATCTGGTGGGTGACCAGTGGCCGAGCTCGGGTGCGGTGCATTTCGGCGTCGATATCGGCATCGGCGACGCAGTTCAGCGCGTTCGCGCTACCCGCAGCCATACTGCCGCCCACCAGAGTGGCTAGCACCAGCCACAGCGACGGCACTCCACGGGCGGCGAGCAACATCGCCGGGATTGTGGTGACCAACAGTAACTCGATCACTCGCGGCTTGGTTAAGGCTAGGTAGCCACGTAACACGCCGCCACGGTGCCCAGTTCGCGGTGTTGCGGGAGCCTGGACGCTGCTGCTCACCGCGCTCTCGCAAGCAGTGATCGACAGGGCCGAGGTGCTCGACTCACCGTCGCCCCTCCTGACGAGTCTCGGACAGCGGCAGAACTGAGCAGCGGCCCGGGCCGGTAAATGCTTTACTCAAAAATGTTAGTCGGGTGGCGTGCGTCACGCCCGGTCGGGGCACCCAGTCGATGAGTCCACTCTGGTCGTCACCTGGCTAGGGTGGATCGTAGAGATCGGCCCAGCAGGCTATCCGCATGCCGGGCCGCCGGACCGAGCACAGTCAGGAGCATGAGCGTGTCCGTCACCGACGATCTGACCCAGCTCACCACCCCCCGGGTGCCCAACGACTGGACCGATCTAGACACCCGGGCGGTGGACACCATCCGGGTTCTCGCCGCTGACGCTGTCCAGCGCGTCGGCAACGGTCACCCGGGCACCGCCATGAGCCTGGCCCCGCTGGCATACGCACTCTTCCAGCGGGTGCTGCGACATGACCCCACCGATCCGGCGTGGACCGGGCGGGACCGGTTCGTGCTCTCCGCCGGGCACTCCAGCCTCACTCTGTACCTGCAACTGTTCCTGTGCGGCTACGGGCTGGAGCTCGAAGACATCGAGCAGCTGCGCACCTGGGGCTCCAAGACACCGGCCCACCCCGAGTACGGGCACACGGTCGGCGTGGAGATCACCACCGGGCCACTGGGCCAGGGGCTGGCCGCCGCGGTCGGGATGGCCATGGCGGCTCGCCGGGAACGCGGCCTGTTCGATCCCGATGCCGCGCCGGGCGAGAGCACCTTCGACCACCACATCTACGCCATCGCTTCCGACGGCGACATCCAGGAGGGCGTCACCTCCGAGGCCTCCTCGCTGGCCGGAACCCAGGAACTCGGCAACCTGGTGGTGTTCTACGACGACAACGAGATCTCCATCGAAGACGACACCAAGATCGCACTGTCGGAGAACACCGCTGCCCGTTACGAGGCATACGGATGGCATGTGCAGACCGTTTACGGCGGTGAAGACGTCGTCGGCATCCTCGACGCGATCGAGGCGGCCAAGGTCGAGGCCGGCCGTCCCTCGCTGATCGTACTGCGCACCGTGATCGCCTACCCGGCGCCAAACAAGATGAACACCGGGGCGGCGCACGGCTCCGCGCTGGGTGACGACGAGGTGGCCGCGGTGAAGGAGGCGCTGGGCTTCGACCCACACAGCTCCTTCGTCGTGGAGCCGGAGGTGCTTGAGCACGCCCGCCAGGCGGTGGCGCGCGGCCAGGCCGCGCACGCGCAGTGGCAGAGCTCCTTCGACTCCTGGCGGGAAGCCAACCCGTCCGGGGCCGCACTATTCGATCGCCTCATCGACCGGCAGCTACCGGCGGGTTGGGCGCAGAAGCTACCCACCTGGGAGCCCGACAAGAAGGGCGTAGCGACCCGCAAAGCCTCCGGGGAAGTGCTCAGCGCGATCAGCGAGGTCCTACCGGAGTTGTGGGGTGGCTCTGCGGACCTTGGTGAAAGCAACCTGACCACGATCAAGGGCGCCGACTCGTTCGGACCCGAGAAGATCTCCACGAAGATGTGGCACGCGCAGCCCTACGGCCGCACCCTGCATTTCGGGGTACGCGAGCATGCCATGGGCGCGATCCTCAACGGGATCGTGCTGCACGGGCCCACCCGGCCCTACGGCGGCACGTTCCTGATTTTCAGCGACTACATGCGCCCGGCGGTGCGGCTGGCCGCGCTGATGGCGGCGCCGACCATCTACGTCTGGACCCACGACTCAATCGGCCTGGGCGAGGACGGCCCCACCCATCAACCGGTCGAGCAGCTGGCCTCACTGCGGGCCATCCCGGGCCTGGACGTGGTCCGTCCCGCCGATGCCAACGAGACCTCGGCGGCCTGGAAGGCTCTGTTGGAGAAGGGCACTCGCCCTACCGGGCTGGCTTTGACCCGGCAGGGCGTGCCTGTGCTGGAGGGCACCGACGCTGCGGGCGTCGCGCGCGGTGGCTACGTGCTCGCCGACACCGCGACCGAGCTCGGCGGCGGCCTGCCCGACGTGTTGCTGATCGCCACCGGCTCCGAAGTGCAGTACGCCGTCGCCGCCCAGCAGACGCTGGCCGCCGAGGGAATCAGCGCCCGGGTGGTGTCGATGCCGTGCGTGGAGTGGTTCGACGAACAGGGCGAGGCCTACTGCGACCAGATACTGCCTCCGTCGGTGAAGGCTCGGGTGGCCGTCGAAGCCGGCGTCGCGATGCCGTGGCACCGGTTCGTCGGCGATCACGGCGAGGTCGTCTCGCTGGAGCATTTCGGCGCCTCGGCCGACTGGCAGACCCTGTACCGAGAGTTCGGCTTCACCGGCGAGGCGGTCGCCGACGCGGCCCGCCGAAGTCTGGAAAGCGCCAAGCGCATCAAGTACTGACCTCTACGGCCAGGAGGACCCTCGTGAGCAGCACCGATACCCTGCATGCCCTGTCCGATGCCGGTGTGTCGATCTGGCTGGACGACCTGTCCCGGCAGCGGATCAACTCGGGCAACCTGGCTGATCTGATCACCAAGCGACACGTGGTGGGGGTGACCAGCAACCCGACGATCTTCGCCCACGCGGTGGTACACGCTGAGGATTACGCGGAACAGGTGAAGCAGCTGGCCGCCCGCGGCGCCTCGGTCGACGACGCCGTGCGCGAGATCACCATTGCCGACGTGCAACAGGCCTGCGACGTGTTCAGCGGCACCTGGGAAACCAGCGGCGGGGTGGACGGTCGGGTGTCGCTGGAAGTCAGCCCGCGGCTGGCGCACGACACCGATGCCACCCTCGCCCAGGCCGGCGAATTGTGGAAACTGGTCGATCGACCCAATCTGATGATCAAGATACCCGCGACGGTGGAAGGCTTGGCGGCCATTACCGGCGCGCTGGCCGACGGGATCAGCGTCAACGTGACCCTGGTCTTCTCGGTGCAGCGCCACCGCGAGGTGATGGCGGCCTTCTTCGCCGGCCTGGAACGAGCCAGCGCGAACGGCTACGACTTGGCCAGGATCACCTCCGTCGCGTCGTTCTTCGTCTCCCGGGTCGACACCGAGGTGGACAAGCGGCTGGAGGCGATCGGCACCGACGAGGCTCTTGCGCTGCGCGGGCAGGCCGCGGTGGCCAACGCCCGGCTGGCCTACGGCGCCTACGAAGAGGTCTTTCAGGTGGGGTCGCGCTTCCCGGCCTTGGCCGCGGCCGGGGCAACGCCGCAACGTCCGCTGTGGGCCTCCACCGGCGTGAAGAACCCGGACTACTCGGACACCATGTACGTCACCGAGCTGGTGGCGCCGAACACGGTGAACACCATGCCGGAGAAGACGATGGATGCCGTCGCGGACCACGGCGTGATCAGCGGCGACACCGTCAGCGACACCTCCGTGGAGGCGCAGCAGGTGTTCGACGCGCTGGAGGCGGTTGGTCTCGACCTGACCGACCTGTTCTTGACCTTGGAGAATGAGGGCGTGCAGAAGTTCGAGGCGTCCTGGTCGGAGCTGGCCGAGACTGTGCAGGGTCAGCTCGACGGCGTCTCATCGAGCTGACGCCGTCGCCCTGCTGACGTCATCCGTCCCCGACAGCTTGGAGCTCCGGTGCGACCCAGCCCTGGGTGGACCAACCCACTGAAACAGGAGTGGGCCAACCCGTTGCGCGACCCCAGGGACAAGCGGATGCCCACGATTGCCGGGCCGTGCGGACTGGTGATCTTCGGGGTGACGGGTGACCTCGCCCGCAAGAAGCGGATGCCCGCCGTGTACGACCTCGCCAACCGGGGGCTGCTGCCGCCCGGCTTCGCGTTGGTCGGGTTCGCCCGCAGGGACTGGGCCGATGAGGACTTTGGTCAGATCGTGCATGATGCCGTCCGAGAACACGCCCGCACGCCGTTCCGTGAAGACGTGTGGAACACCCTGGCGGAGGGCTTCCGCTTCGTGTCCGGCTCCTTCGATGACGACGCCGCATTCGACGACCTGGCGCGGTGCCTGGCCGAGCTGGACCGGGTACGCGGCACCGGCGGCAACCACGCGTTCTATCTCTCCGTACCGCCGGGGGCCTTCCCCACGGTGTGCGAACAGCTGTCTCGGTCGGGGCTGGCCAAACAGACCGACGGCGAGTGGCGGCGGGTGGCCATCGAGAAGCCCTTCGGCCACGACCTGGACAGCGCACGGGCACTCAACGCTGTGGTCAACGAGGTGTTTCCAGAGGACTCGGTCTTCCGCATCGACCACTACCTGGGCAAGGAGACGGTGCAGAACATTCTGGCGCTTCGCTTCGGTGGACTTTCGCACTCTTGAGGTGATGCCCGGGAGGCGGCTGGTCACCGAGTAGCTCAGTTCGGGCTCGACACGCCGGGCAAGATCCCGCCTGTTCCAGGCGTCCACGAGAGGATCAACCTGCACGCGGCACGCGGCACGCGTGCAGGTTGGAGGATGTAGGTGATGGCTGGTTCAAGCTCTGCCGGCTTCCCGCGGATGATTCGCGGGTCGGTCGTGGTGCAGCGACGGCGCTGCGGCAAAGCGCAGTGCCGGTGCGCCAATGGTGAGTCGCTGCACGAGGCGACCGTGTTGTCCTACTCAGAAGCCGGGCGCAATCGGACGGTGATGCTGCGTGACGAGCAGGTCGGCCCGGTGCGCGCGGCGGTGGAGCGGTACCGGGCGGCCCAAGCGGTGCTGGAGGCCAAGGGCAACGCCGGGCTGGCCGTGCTGCAGACCCGGGCCGCTGCTCGCCGCAGCCGGTGACTGCCTGGACGGCGATGCTCGATCTGGTGCGCGGCAGCTTTACCGCGCCGGGCTTCGCCTGCTTCACCGACCTGCTCACCGGCTGGGTACTCGGCCCGGGGCGGCGCACCATCACCCGGATGTTGACCGTCGGCGACCCGGAGGGCCGCCGCGCCCATGACGCCTACCACCGCCTCGTGCGCACCGGCCAGTGGAGCATGAGCGCCCTTTGGCGGGTGCTCGCCACCCACATCGTCGCCGTCCTGGTCCCGGCCGGCCTGGTGACCGTCGACTGCGACGACACGCTGTTTCACCGCGACGGGCGCAAGGTCGAGGGCGCCGGGGTGTTCCGTGACGCGGTCCGTTCCACCGTGCGCAAGGTCGTCTACGCCCGCGGGCTGAACCTGGTCGTGCTCACCGTGCGGGTCCGGGCGCCGGGGGGCGGCTGCCCGCTGGGTCTGCCGGTGAACATGCGCCTGCACCGCAAGGGCGGCGCGACGACCGTCGCGCTGGCCAGCCAGATGATGACCGAACTCGCCGGCTGGCTGCCCGACCGCAGCTTCGCGATGTGCGCCGACGGCGCCTACGCCAGCCTGGCCGGAGCCGACCGGCCCCGGACCACACTGACCAGCCGGCGGCGCCCCGACGCCGCCCTGTCCGCGCCGGCCCCGCCGCGCACCGGCCGGCGCGGCCGGCCAGCCAAGACAGGTGCCCGGCTGCCCCCCCCACCCCAGCTCGCCGCGACCGCGACCAACTGGACCGCCGTCGAGGTCGAGGAACGCGGCCGCACCGTACGCCGGCTGATCTGGTTCCGCCAGGTGCTCTGGTACACCGTCGATCCCGACCACCTGGTTCGGCTGGTCATCGTCCGCGACCCGACCGGCACCCAGCCCGACGACTTCTTCATCAGCACCGACATGACCGCCTCCGGCGCCGCGATCGCCTCCCGCTACGCCGGCCGCTGGTCGATCGAGGTCACCTTCCGCGACACCAAGCAGCACCTCGGCGGCGAACAACCCCAATCCTGGCGCGGCGCCGGACCCGAACCGCCGCCGCGCTCTCACTCTGGCTGCACACCGCGATCTGGTGCTGGTATCTGTCCAGCTACGGCACCCGACGCAGCTGGATACCCCGACCCTGGTACCCCTCCAAGAGCCGCGCCAGCTTTCTCGACGCACTCGCCGCACTCCGCAAAGCGCTTTGGCTACACCGAATTACAGCCATGTCAGGCGCCGCTGAGCCGTCAGGCAAAACCCTGAACAATCTGCTCGACACCCTCGCCGCCGCGTAGCCCAGTTCGGGCCGGCCTCTCAAGAGTACGAAAGTCCACTGGGGCTGTATCGGATCAAACCAAAGGGCATCTGCTCGGTGAAATTATCACACGCGTTCTCCCTGCGTTCCGCGTAATTCGCCCCGCCTGGAGGTACTGGTTGGTTGAATGCCCGGGTCGGGGGCTTGCGGGGGGTCACGAGACCCAGAATTGCCTAGATCTAGAGACACGCATTCTGAGGTAACTGGTGGCGGGATGATGTTTCGGGTGCACGGTCTAGAGCGATGTACGTGAAGACGACGGAGCGGAAGACCAAGACCGGCCCGGTGCGCTACCTGCACCTGGCGCACAACGAGTGGGACCCGGTGGCCGGTCGGTCGGTCCCGAAGATCCTCTACGGGTTCGGCCGCGCCGACCGGCTGGACCGGGACGCGGTGCAGCGGCTGGTGTCGTCGCTGTCCCGGCTGGTCGACCCGGACGACGCGCTCGCCGTGACCGCGGGCGCTGGCCTGGAGTTCAGCGAGTCACGCCCGTTCGGGGGCACGTTCGTCCTGGACGCGCTGTGGCGGCGTCTGGGCATCGACACCCTGGCCACGAGCATGGGCGCCGCGCCGCGTCGTGGCCGCCCCCGTGATGTCGCGGTGACCGAGCGGGTGCT
>JBBPZY010000349.1:0-4512 GCA_038276315.1 Mycobacteriales bacterium | reverse complement strand
CGCGGGCGGCGATTTTGTGTTCGTCAACCTGTTCCGCGAGCCACTCGGTGCGCCGATGCGCCCGGACGCGATCGGGGAACTGCTCGTCGCGGCCTCTCGCCGGGCGGGGTTGGACCCGCCGGTTCGCCCGCATCAGCTTAGTGGTCGGCACCGGAAGTCCGTCGGGGTTGGCGTCGACCGGACAGCTCCAGCACTACCTGCCCGGCGATCGTGCACGTCGTGAACTCGACACCAGACCCACTCGACTGCGCCAGCAACCGGCAGACCCGGCTGCTGGCTGGGCACTGACCGGCGGTCAGGTCACCCCCGACGGACTTCCGGTGCCGACCACTTAGTACCGACCCCTGTCATCCCCGTGGCCGCCACTGCGATAGCCGCTATGACGCCGATCACCCTCATGATCACCATGATCCCTGCGGCCTCCGTTATCCCAGTGACCCCTACTGTCACAGTTGTCGCCGCGGCCATGGTTCCGACCAATACCGCCAAACTCGAAGACTTCCGTGATCTTCATATCATCCTCATCTCCATCTTTTCCTAGGCCTTGAACCGACCCGGCGGGTTGGAGGCACATGATGTTGGAACCGGCGCCTTTGTGAGCGCGCTAACCCCTCTCAGCCTCCTGACCACCGAACCTCCTTCTAAGGCTATGATACGTTAACTATAGAACTACTCAGTAATTTAATAAATGTCAGTTAATTTTAGAAAATTCTATGAGCCAGCTTTCGGCAGTCGCCACTCGACGAGCCGACCCGCCCGCCAGCTGTACGACTACGCGGCGCGCCAGAGGCCGACTTCCGCCGCTGACTGTCGATCACCTGGGCCGGCATCGTGACCTACCCCCGACTCTCGGCCCTGGACTTTCGAAGCTGAACCGAAGCTCCGTCATCGGCAACGATGCCGCGGCCGCGCCCCGCATGGCAGGAGCGTCACCGGCCAACAACGACAGCGTCATCCTGCCGAATCTCGGCAACGACAGGCGCGAAGTGGGGGGTGCGGGTCAGCGCCGCGCGCGATGCGGGCAGGGCGCGACCCGTGCGGGTGCGTTCAGCGAGCGCCGCTGGTGAGGTCGTGCTGGGGCCACCCGAGCAGCCTGGCGCCGAGCACGGCTGCGTGGATGGTGAATCGTTGCGCGGGATCGGTGGGGTCGTAGCCGGTCAGGCTGGTGATCCGGTCGAGCCGGTAGGTGACCGCGCGGACCGACAGGTGCAGCCGGCGCGCGGTGTCGGTGACCACGCAGCCGGCGGCGAAGTAGGCGTCGAGGGTGGCCAGCAGGGGTCCGGCACCGCCGCGCGCCGTGGTCAGCGGGCCGACCACGGTCTGGACGAGGTCGGTGATTGCGGGTTGATCGCGCAGCAGCACGCGATAGATCAGCAGCTGCTCGGCGGGGATGACCGGGGTGTCCAGGCGCAGCCGGAGAGCCATCGTGAGGCTTTCGCGGGCTTCCTCGTAGGAGCGGGCGATCCCGTAGGAGCCCGGGTAGGGCCGGCCGATCGTGATCCGCCACGGGCGGCCCCGGGGGGAGCGGCTGAGCTCGGTGTGCATGAGATCGCCGAGAGTCTTCGCACCGGGTGCCGGCTGGGCAGCTGGCTGACCGATCTCGGCGGGCGCGACCACGACGATGCAGCTGTCCTTGGTCGCGACCAGCACGTCACGGTCACCGAGCCATTGCACAGCTGCCCGTTCCAGCGAACCGATGGCGGTCTCGGCCTGCGCCAGCCGGCCGGTGGGCGCAGCCAGCGCGACCCGATGGGGCTGCCCCATGTCCAGGCCGAACGGTTCTGCCCGTTCCACCAGGCCACCCACGTCGGCATCGCCGCGCAACAGGTCCTCGATCAACTCCCGGCGCAGTGTCTCCTCGTGCCGCATCATCTCCCGGCGGGCCGCGGTGTAGCCCTCGGCCAGGCTCCCGACGGCGCGGTCGACCACCCGCAGCACCGCCTCGGCTGAAGCTCGAACCGTCTCGCTGTCCTGGGAACGGACCACTGTCGGGAGCTCCCGCCACAGCCGCCACGCCGCGGACAGGTACAGCTGCACCGCGTTGCCCGCCGGCACACCCTGCTCCGCAGCTCGGCGGCCCAGCAGTCCCACCGCATCGAGCTCTCGAGGTTGCGGTTTGCGCCCGGTCGTGGCGGCCTCCGCGAGCAGCGACAGGTAGTCGCCCAAGAGCTCCACCGGGACACCGCCGGCCTCGCGGCTCGCGTCCCGTGCCACGTCGACCAACCACTCCTCTTCCGACCCTCGCATCCCCTGTTGGGCATGCCCGCGCCGATCGCTTCCCTGCGCCATGTCCGCCACTCCTGTCCTCACCGCAACGTCTCTCCGACCCGAGGCGCGGGCTCGACAACTTGCCGACGCTCGGCAACCTCGCGCAGCCGAACTTGGTGAGCCGCTTCCCCTGACCAGATTGCCAGGACTGGGCAAGCTGGGTGCAGGGGCCCATATGGACCTTCGAATCCGAGCGAATCCGTCAAGGAGAAGCAATGGGTGGACAGGACCGGGCGCGGAGGCAGGACATCCCCGCCCAGCGGGACGCGTCGATCTGCCTGACCGCGGCGCTGCGACTGCGAAGCCGCCCTGGGTCCATGGGCGAGGTCGACCGGCGGGTGTCCTCGGCCACCAGCCAGCTCATGGAAGCGTTGGCCCGCGCGCTCGGCCGTGACGCCGCCGCAGTCCCCGCACCGGTGCGACGAGCGGCGCTGCGTCTGGCCCGCGAAGTCCAGACCAGCTCACCGCCGCCAACGGCAGGATCCCCGGTCGACCCCCGCCCGCAACCCTGCCCGCGGTGCGGCACGAGCGGCATGGCGGCGTTCTCGCCGCGGGACGTGCCCTTCACCGCGTCGATCAGACTCGGACGGATGGGATGACAGCCGCACCGGCGACTGGATCGACCTTCCGATTCACGGAATGTAGTCATTACCAGCCACCCGGGACCGGCCTGGTTAGCAGTACCCGGATCAAACAGTGTGCCTTGCCACATGGAGACACGATGACTGTGCTGTGGGAGCGGGAACGAGTCCGATCTCGTATCGGCAAGCGTAGCGACCAACTTGCGGAGTATTTGCCAAGCCTGCGTGAGGCGCTTGAGCGCGAACGCGACTTCCGTGTGGAGCAGCTCGCCGAGCTCGCCATTGATGCCCGCCGTGATGCGCCGTGCGCGCAATCCCCTGAAGCCGACACGGAGGCCGCCATCCGCGAGGTGACGTTCATGATCGCTGCCGGCGCCCGGCAGGCGTTGGCCGACATCGAGCGGGCACTCGCTGCGATGCGCACCGGGCACTACGGCTGCTGCGAGACCTGCGCGGGCAAGGTTCCGCTCGCGGTCCTGCAGGCGGTTCCGCAGACAACGTTGTGCTTGCAGTGCCAGCGCACGCCTGGCAAGGCCGAGAAGGTGCCGGTGCATCCGGACGAGCCACCGGCAGGGCGCTGGGCCAGGGCGCGAACCGAGCGCGTTGCCCCGCTTCCGCTGGTGCGCCCATGCGCTCATGCTGGTCACTCATTGCGCGGGTCGACGCCGTCATCGGCCTTATCCTGCTGCACGGTGTCCGCCGCGATCTCGCTCGGCGCGGGCGGGTGCCCGTTGCCGCCGACGTGCGCCTCGGCCCGCATCCGGGCGGCCATCTGTGGGTAGTGCAGCTCGAAGGCGGGTCGCTCGGAACGGATCCGGGGCAGTTCGGTGAAGTTGTGCCGCGGGGGCGGGCAGGTGGTGGCCCATTCCAGCGAGTTGCCATACCCCCACGGGTCATCGACGCTGACGAGTTCGCCGTAGCGGTAGCTGCGGAACACGTTCCACAGGAACGGCAAGGTGGAGGCACCGAGCACGAAGGCGCCGATCGAGGAGACCATATTCAGGGTGGTGAACCCGTCGCTGGGCAGGTAGTCGGCGTAGCGGCGCGGCATCCCCTCGGCACCGACCCAGTGCTGCACCAGGAACGTCAGGTGGAACCCGATGAACGTGGCCCAGACGTGGAACTTGCCCAGCGCATCATCGAGCATCCTGCCGGTGATCTTCGGGAACCAGAAGTAGATCCCGGCGAAGGAGGCGAACACGATCGTGCCGTAGAGCACGTAGTGGAAGTGCGCCACCACGAAGTAGGTGTCGGTGACGTGGAAGTCGATCGCCGGGGAGGCCAGCAGCACTCCGGTCAGGCCGCCGAGCAGGAAGGTGAGCAAAAAGCCGATCGCGAACATCATCGGAGTCTCGAAGGTGAGCTGCCCGTGCCACATGGTGCCGATCCAGTTGAAGAACTTGATACCGGTCGGGATCGCGATGAGGAACGAGGTGAAGGAGAAGAACGGCAGCAGCACCGCGCCGGTGGCGTACATGTGGTGCGCCCAGACGACCACGGACAGCGCGCCGATCGACAGGGTCGCGAAGATCATCCCCTTGTAGCCGAACATCGGCTTGCGGCTGAACACCGGGATCACCTCGGCGATGATGCCGAAGAACGGCAGCGCGACGATGTAGACCTCGGGGTGGCCGAAGAACCAGAACAGGTGCTGCCAGAGGAT
>JBBPZY010000348.1:0-2689 GCA_038276315.1 Mycobacteriales bacterium | reverse complement strand
CGACTACCGATCCCACCACCTATCTCGGCGTGAACGACCTCATCATAGATGCGGCCTTGCAACGCGCGCGTCGTGGGGCGATCAGAAGAGCAAAGTCCCCGTCGTGTCAGCCGTGCAGCTTGGTGCCGCTGACCCGTCGCGTCCGCTACTGATCCTGGGGCCGTCCTTGGGCACCTCGGCGCAAAACCTTTGGGGGACAAGCGCTCAGGCCCTCGCCGCCCACTTCTATGTGCTCGCCTGGAACCTTCCCGGGCACGGTGCCAGTGCGGCGGCCGGCGACGGGTTCTCGATCGACGAGCTCGCCGCCGGCGTGCTCCGCGCCATCGACGGTGTGCTGGCTGAGCGCGGTGAGCCTGGTGGGTGTTTCGCCTATGCGGGCGACTCCGTCGGCGGGGCGGTGGGCCTGCAACTGCTGCTCGACCATCCTGGACGCATCACCGCCGCCACCCTGCTGTGCACCGGCGCGCGCATCGGCACCCCGCAGGGCTGGGCAGAGCGAGCGGAACTCGTTCGCACCAAGGGCACCTCGGAGGTGGTCGAGGGCTCGGCGCAGCGCTGGTTCGCGCCCGGCTTCCGCGACCGCCGACCCGACGTTGCGGACGACCTGCTCGATGGCCTGCGAGACACCGACCGGTACAGCTACGCCGCGGTGTGTGACGCCCTAGCCGGCTTCGACGTTCGGGACCGGCTCGGTGAGATCAGCACGCCGGTGCTTGCCGTGGCCGGGGCAGTCGACGAGCCGACACCAGTGGCGTCACTGCGGGATATCGCCGACGGTGTCGTGAACGGGCGGCTGGTCGTGCTGAACGACGTGGCCCACCTGGCGCCCGCGGAGACCCCCGCCGAGGTTGCCCGGCTCATCGCCGACCACTCGCAGCCGTCCCGCACCGTCGAAGACGTCCGCGAGGCCGGTCTGGCTGTGCGTCGCGCCGTGCTAGGCGATGCGCACGTCGACCGCGCCACCGCGAACACCACCGAGTTCACTCGGGAGTTCCAGGACTTCATCACCACCTACGCGTGGGGCTCGATCTGGACGCGTCCGGGACTCGACCGGCGCAGTCGCTCGCTGATCACGCTGACCGCGCTCGTCGCCCGCGGGCATCACGAGGAACTCGCCATGCACATCCGGGCGGCGCGCACCAACGGACTCACCAACGGCGAAATCAAGGAGCTGCTGCTGCAGACCGCCATCTACTGCGGAGTCCCCGACGCGAACACCGCTTTCCGGATCGCTCAGGGCGTGCTCGCCGAGATGGACGCCGCCGAGTCAACAGATCAGTCCTGAGCGAGCCACGCCGCGGTGTCCACGATGGCGAACGACTCTGCCGCTACCGCGATGCTGCTCGTGCCCGGATGGACTCCGCCCGAAGCGAGGAGCACGCGGCCGGTGATGGGCAGCGTTGCTGGTTGGCCGCTCAGGTTGCACACCACCCGCAGCGCGCCGCGGTGCAGCACGATCCACCGCGCGTCCTCGTCGTAGTCGATCTGCAACTCGTCCAGCCACGGGTCGGTAAGTTCGGTGCGGTTGCGGCGTAGGGCAAGCAGGCCGCGGTAGCACTGCAACATCTCACCGTGCACTGCACTGTCCACTTCGGACCAGTCCAGTTTGGAGCGCTGGAAGGTCTGCGGATCCTGCGGGTCGGGGACGTCGGCGGCGTCCCAGCCGTGCTCGGCGAACTCGGCCTTGCGCCCCTCCGCGGTGGCTTTGCCCAGCTCAGGCTCGGGGTGGGAGGTGAAGAACAGAAACCGCGTCGACGCCGCCCACTCCTCACCCATGAAGACCATCGGCGTGTACGGCCTGCACACCACCAGCGCGGCGCTGACGGCGAGGAGGCCGGGGGAGAGGTACGCCGCGGGTCGGTCGCCGACCGCGCGGTTGCCGACCTGGTCGTGGTCACTGCTGTAGGCCAAGAACTGATGCGCCGGCGTGGTCCGGGTGTCGATGGGCCGGCCGTGCACGCGGCCGCGGAAGCTCGACCAGGTGCCGGCGTGGAAGTAGGCGCGGCGCAGGGTGGTGGCCAGGCAGGCCATGGTGCCGAAGTCGGCGTAGTAGCCCTGCCGCTCGCCGCTGACCGCGCAGTGGATGGCGTGGTGCAGGTCGTCGTCCCACTGGGCGTTGAGGCCGTAGCCGCCGGCCGCCCGCGGGGTGACCAGCTTGGGGTCGTTCAGGTCGCTCTCCGCGATCAGGGTCAGTGGTCGCTGCAGGTGGGTGGACAGGGTTTCCGTCTCCACGGCCAGCTGCTCCAGCAGGTGCACGGCCGATTCGTCGACCAGTGCGTGCACGGCGTCCAGCCGCAGCCCGTCGATGTGGAAATCCCGCAACCAGCGCAGAGCGTTGTCCAGGATGTAGCGGCGCACCGGACCGGACTGCGGCCCGGAAAGGTTGATGCTCTGGCCCCAGGTGTTCGCCCCGGCCGCGGACAGGTACGGCCCGTAGCGGCCGAGGTAGTTGCCGGACGGGCCGAGGTGGTTGTACACCACGTCCAGCAGCACCCCGAGCCCATGGCCGTGGCAGGCGTTGACGAAGCGCTGCAAGCCGTCCGGGCCGCCGTAGCCCTCATGCACCGCGTACCAGAGCACTCCGTCGTAGCCCCAGTTGTGCGTGCCGTTGAAGGCGTTGACCGGCATCACCTCGACCAGATCGATGCCGAGTTGCACGAGATGGTCGAGCTTGTCGATGGCGGCGTCG
>JBBPZY010000347.1:0-19215 GCA_038276315.1 Mycobacteriales bacterium | reverse complement strand
TTACTCGGACGGGGTCCCGGTGCGGTCGGGGGCACGACCGACTCCAGGAGGTAGCTACGTGGCTGCTGTCGGATATGGCTCGACCGTCAGGTCGGCGCCGTCCGGCGCCGTGCCGGCGTCATTGGTCCCGCATCCGCGGGAAGAACTGTTCACCGTGTTGGTGGTCGATGACCATCCGTTACTGCGTGAGGCCATCGCTTCACGATTGGTGACGATGGGGGCCGTCACCGTGCACGAGGCTGCATCGGTCGCCGAGGCGAGGGCTCGCGCTCAAGCCTCGGGTCCGTGCGACCTGGCAATTCTCGATCTGACCCTGCCTGACGGAAGCGGGCTGGATCTGATCGGGGAGCTGCGCGGATGGGGCTGGACCCGCATCGTGGTGCTGGCCTCATCTGACGACCCGCATGCCGTACGCACCGCATTCCAAACTGGCGCGCAGGCTTACCTGCTCAAATCGGCGTCTCCGTCAGTGGTCACCGACGGCGTGCGTCGAGTACTCGAGGGTGGGGTCTACGCAGATCCGACGGTGGCGCCGCTCCTGGCGTCGGGCACTCGGGTGGCGGGTACTGACAACACGCCGCGAGAACTATCAGCCAGGGAGGTGGAGGTGCTGCAACTGGTCGCCGATGGACAGTCCAACAAGGAGATCGGTGAGGCGCTGAGCCTGTCTGCGCTCACCGTCAAGAGTCACCTGTCTCGGATCGGGCGCAAGCTCGGTACCGGTGACCGAGCGCAGATGGTCGCCCTCGCGATGCGTGCGGGGGTCATCCGCTGACCGATACGATTCCGGTTCCGCTGCTGGAGCCGGCCGCGGGGGTGCCACCAGTGGTCACCTCCGCGGGAGCTCTGGACGCCGCGGTCGCGTTGCTCGACGGCGGCACCGGCCCGGTAGCCGTGGATACCGAACGGGCCTCTGGCTATCGCTATTGGCAGCGCGCCTACCTCGTGCAGCTTCGACGTGAGGGCGCGGGCACAGTCCTTGTTGATCCGATCGGTCTTGACGGGTTGTCCGAACTGGCTGACGTGCTCAACCCGTTGGAATGGGTACTTCACGCCGCTTCCCAGGACTTGCCGTGCCTGGCCGAACTGGGGCTGCGTCCGGCAGCGGTATACGACACCGAGCTGGCCGCTCGGCTGGCCGGGTTCGAGCGCGTCGGCCTGGCGCCACTCGTCGAAGAACTTCTGGGCTACCACCTGCTGAAGGGACACGGCGCCGCGGACTGGTCACGTCGGCCGCTGCCCGCGGACTGGCTGACCTACGCCGCGCTTGATGTCGAGCTGCTGCTGCCACTGCGGGCGGCGATCGCCGCCGAACTGGATACCCAGGGAAAGTCGGCCTGGGCAGCCGAGGAGTTCGAGGCAGTGCGGACTGCAGCGCCGGCCGTCCCCCGGGCTGAAGCGTGGCGGCGGACCTCCGGAATGCACCGCATCCACCAAGCCCGCCAATTGGCTGCGGTCCGTGAACTGTGGCAAGTCCGCGACCACATGGCCCGGCAGCGTGACATCGCTCCAGGCCGGGTACTGCCCGATACCGCGATCATCGACGCGGTGCTGTCCGAGCCGCCGGACGCGGTGACGCTGCTGTCGCGACCAGTGTTCAGCGGCCGCTCACAGCGCCGGCACGTGAAGACGTGGCTAGCAGCGCTACAGACCGCCAAAGGGTTGCCCGCCAGCGAACTACCATCGCTGCGCGCCCAAGGCGAGAACCCACCTCCGGTGAACCGCTGGCCGGACCGCGATCCGGCGGCTGCGGTCCGGCTCACCGCGGCGCGTGCGGCGCTGGTTGAGATCGCCGAGCACCACCGGCTGCCGTTGCAGAACCTGCTGGCACCCGACTTGGTCCGCAGGCTGTGCTGGGAGCCCCCTGAACCACTCGATGCCGCCGGCGTGCAACGGCATCTGGTGGCAGGTGGCGCGCGGCGATGGCAGTGCGAACTAACCGCGTACCACCTCGCCGCGGCCCTCAACTCCCCTCCCGGGTAGCCCTTCCCGCTATGCCGGCGGCAGCTGCACCGTCACTGCGAGACCGCCGCCGGGTACCGGTTCGGCATGCACGCTGCCACCGTGCGCGGCGACCACGGCGTGGACGATCGACAAGCCCAGGCCTGCCCCATCGTGCGCGGTTCGAGCCACTCCGCCGCGGTGGAAGGGCTCGAACAGCGCGGTCACCGCCTCGGGCGCGATCACGTCGCCCGAACTGGCGACCCGCAGGGTCGCGTGTTCTCCCGCCAGATCCGTGCAGACCTCCACCCAGCCACCGTCGAAGTTATGCCGCACCGCGTTTTCCACCAGGTTGCCCACTACCCTTCCCAACAGCGCGGGGTCACCCACCGTCAAAGCCGGCGTCATCCACTTACTCACCTGCAAGGCCCGGCTGTCGGCTTCGGACGCGACGATCCGCAACGCGGCCTCGGCTAAGCCGGCGAGGTCGGCAAGCTCACGGACTCGAAGCGCGCCGCCCTCGGTCCGGGCCAGCACCAGCAGACCGTCGACCAGCTGCTGCGCCCGCAAGGTCGCGTCCCGGATCACCGAAGCCATCCGGCGCAGTTCAGCCACATCCGCGGCGGGATCCGCCAGCGTGACATCCACCTCGGTGCGCACGACGGCCAATGGGGTCCGCAGCTCGTGACTGGCGTTCGCGACGAATCGACGTTGTGACAGGAAGGCGGCTTGCAGCCGATCCAGCATCGCGTCGAAGGTGTCAGCGAGCTCGGCCACCTCGTCGCGTGGCCCCGACAGTCGCAACCGCTCATCTAGCGACTCAGCGGAGAGCCGGCGAGCGGCGGCGGTCACGTCGTGCAGCGGCCGCAGTACCTGGCCGGTGATCACCCACGCGAGCAGCACGGTGGCGGCGACCGCAAGCAGGAACGCCACCGACCCGGCCTGCAGCACTCGCTGTCTGGCCGCTTCGGCCAGCGCCTCGCCGAGCTGGCGGGCGGCCACCGGCACCCCGTTGACCTTGACGGTGCTGCCCGGTGGCAAGTCCGGCACCGCAGCCACCACCCCACCAACCAGCAGCCAGCCCAGCCACAGCAGCAGCGCACTCACCGCGGCTGACAATCCAGTGGCGAGCAGGGTGAGCCGGGTCCGCAGTCCCGGGCCCCGGCGCGGCCGCACTAACCGCTCAGCCGCACGCAAGGTCAGCGCTGGGCACTCGGTAACCGGACCCCACCACGGTCTCGATGATGCCCGGGTCGCCAAGCTTTTTGCGCAGGGTCATCACGGTAACCCGCACCGTGGTGGTGAACGGATCGGCGTTCTCGTCCCACACTCGTTCCAGCAGCTCTTCGCTACTGACGACGCCGCCGCCGGCGGCGAGCAGCACTTCCAGAACTCCGAACTCCTTGCGAGTGAGGTCAACGGGAGTACCGGAGCGGCTGACGGTGCGCCGGGACGGATCGAGTAGCACATCGCCGGCACTGAGCACCGGAGGCACCGCAGGCGTGGCACGCCGACCGAGCGCACGCAGCCGGGCCACCAGCTCAGGGAAGGCGAACGGCTTGGACAGGTAGTCGTCAGCTCCCAGCGACAGCCCAGCCACCCGGTCGGACACGGCGCCGCTGGCCGTGAGCATCAGCACTCGCGTCACCGCCCCGGACGAGGTGATCTCGGCGCACAGCTGGTCGCCCGACATCCCTGGTAGGTCACGGTCGAGCACCACCACGTCGTATCGGGTCACGGCAGCCTTCTCATGGCCACTGTCGCCGTCGTAGGCGACATCCACAGCCATCCCCTCACGGCGCAGACCACGAGCAACGGCATCGGCCAGCGGCTGCTCGTCCTCGACGATGAGAATGCGCACCCCCCAACGGTGCCACACCTCGTTGCCAGCCCTGCACCGGCTCGGACAGCATCTATGGCGTGCCCGTAACGTCCACTGCGGCGGGTTCGCCGATCGGTCGGATCAGCGCGGCGGCCCAGCCGGTCACCGCCCTGGCGACATCCTGCGCGGTCAGACCGAGATCTGCCAGGACCTCATCCCTGGAGCCGTGCGGCAGGAAGCGTTGCGGGATGCCAAGATCACGAAGTGGCACGTCAACCTCGGCGTCGCGCAGGGCGGCGGCCAATGACCAACCGAAACCGCCATGCCGGCCACCATCCTCGACACTGACGACCAGTCGGTGCCGCGCGGCCATCCGCACTAGCACCTCAGGCACCGGAAGCACCCACCGAGGGTCGACGACGGTGACCCCGATGCCGTGGTCGGCAAGCCGTCTGGCGGCCGCCACCGCGAGGATGGCAAACGCGCCGACGCCCACCAACAGCACGTCGTCGCCGTCGGCCGCAGCGGGCCGGGCCAGCACGTCCACTCCCCCGACGCGTTGCAGCGCGGGTACTGCCTCGATCACCGGACCCTTGGGAAACCGCACCACGGTAGGCCCGTCATCCACCGCGATGGCCTCAGCCAGCTCCTCGCGCAGGCTGCCGGCATCACGGGGGGCGGCAACCCGGATCCCCGGCACGATCCCCAGCACCGAAAGATCCCACATGCCGTTGTGGCTGGCGCCGTCATCGCCGGTGATGCCGGCCCGGTCCAGGGTGATGGTGACCGGTGCACTCACCAGCGCCACGTCCATCAGCAACTGGTCGAACGCCCGGTTGAGGAACGTGGAGTACAGCGCCACCACCGGGTGCAACCCACCCAGGGCCAGACCCGCCGCGGAGGTGACCGCATGCTGCTCGGCGATGCCCACGTCGAAGCAGCGGTCCGGGAAATGCTTGGCGAACACCGCCAGGCCGGTCGGGCCGGGCATCGCCGCCGTGATCGCGACCAGGTCCTGCCGAACACCGGCCAGTCTGATGAGCTCGTCGGTGAAGACGCTGGTCCAGTCGATGCCGACGGGTGCGATAGGCGTACCGGTCTCGGGATCCATGACCTTCACCTGGTGCATCAGCATGGCCACGTCGTTCTCCGCCGGCAGGTAGCCGTTGCCTTTGCGGGTCACCGCGTGCACGATCACCGGTCCGCCGAAGTCCTTGGCGCGGCGCAGCGCGGATTCCATGGTGCTCAGATCGTGCCCGTCGACCGGGCCGAGGTACTTCAGCCCGAGGTCCTCAAAGAGGATCTGCGGGGTCAGAGCGTCCTTCAGCCCTCGTTTGGCGGCGTGCAAACCGGCATAGATCGCCCGACCAACCACCGGAGTGCGTTCGAGGGCCTCCTTGCCGGTGCGCAGCACCCGCTCGTAGCTCGGTTGCAACCGCAACGCGGACAGATGATCGGCGAAGCCGCCGATAGTGGGTGAGTAGGAGCGGCCATTGTCATTGACCACGATGATCACCGGTCGGTTCTTGCCGGCGGCGATGTTGTTCAGCGCCTCCCAGCACATCCCCCCGGTCAGCGCACCGTCACCGACTACCACCACGACGTGGCGGTCTGGCCCGGACGGCGCGCCGGGCTGGGCGCGAGAGTGAGCGAAGGCTTTGGCCAGCCCGTCGGCGTAGGACAGCGCGGCCGAGGCGTGGCTGGACTCCACCCAGTCATGCTCGCTCTCCGCTCGGCAGGGATAACCGGACAATCCACCTCGCTTGCGCAACCGGTCGAACCCCGCTGACCGACCAGTAATGATCTTGTGTACGTACGCCTGGTGGCCGGTGTCGAAGAGCACTGGGTCGTGTGGGGAGTCGAACACCCGATGTACGGCAAGAGTGAGCTCCACCGCGCCGAGGTTCGGACCGAGGTGCCCTCCGGTGCGCGACACCTTCTCGACGAGAAACCTGCGGATCTCCCCGGCCAGCTGGGTCGCGGCCGCCACATCAAGGCGCTTGACGTCCTGCGGGCTGTGCACCGACTGCAACAAGGTCACAGAATCCCCCCACCCCGGTCATCCGGAAGATGCGCTCCGGCCGCGATGGCGACCGGCCTCCCCACTCTAGGAGAGACATCAGGGACCGGCACGGCCACACGTTGCGCGGGTGCGTCACAGCAGTGCAGGGCGACGCGTCAGCGGACCAGCACACCGATGCATTCGATGTGGTGAGTCATCGGGAACGCGTCCAGCGCCCGCACCGCCAGCAGCCGGTACCCGCACTGAAGGTAGGCCGCGACGTCTCGAGCCAGCGCCGCCGGATCACAGGCCAGATGGATGATGCGTGCGGGCCCGCGGTCGGCCACCGCTGCGGCCACTTGCCGGCCAGCCCCGCGCCGGGGAGGGTCCAGCACCACCACGTCCGGGGGTCCAGGTAGCTGGGCCAGCGTGTGTTCCACCCGGCCATGCACGAAGCGCACCTGCACGAGGTCAGCCAGCGCCGCCGCGCCGTCAGCCACTGCTCGCCGGGATGCCTCTACGACGGTCACCGACCCGGTCGGCCCGACCTGATCGGCCAGCACCGAGGCGAACAAGCCCACTCCGCCGTAGAGGTCCCACACCGTGGCGCCCAGCGGCGCGGCTGCCCACTGCCCTACCAGCGCGGCCAGCACGTCCGCCGCGGCGGGATGCACCTGCCAGAAACCGCGCGCGGACAGCTCCCAGCTTCGGCCGGCGGCATGTCGTACGACACGCCCGCTGCCGTGAAGCTGTTGCGGCGGTCCGCCGGCCGGCAGTTGCGCCACGTGCACCGAGCCGCGATCCTCAGCGACCACCTCAAGCTCCCCGCCCGGGTGCCAACGCCGGGAGAACACCGCGTCCAGTGAACCCGGTACCGCCAGTGGGCAGGCCGGCACCGGCAGCACAGTATGGCTGCGGTGGAGCCGAAAACCGGGCTGTCCCGTCCCGTCGACCGCCAGCCGGGTTCTGGTCCGCCAGCCTAGCGAGCCACCGGGCAGCTCCTGCACGGTCACCGCGACGTCCAGCCCGGCGATCCTGCGCAGCTGCTCGGCCACCACCTCTGCCTTGAGCTCGCGCTGGAGCTGCGGATCGACGTGCTGGAAGTCACAGCCGCCACAGCCGCCGGGGCCCGATGCCGGACACGGCGGTGCCACCCGTCCGGCCGCCGGTTCGAGCACCGCTACCGCGTCGGCCCGGCAGTAAGATCCGCCGCGGTCCTCAGTCACCACCGCCCGGACCCGCTCTCCTGGCAACGCATGCCGGACAAAGACCACCCGACCCTCATGGCGGCCCACGCAGAACCCACCATGGCCCACCCGTCCGACGGTGAGCTCCAGTTCGACGGCTCCCGCTGGATTTACCGCGTCGGCGGTCACGGCCGGTCGACCCCGCGTGGCGGGGGCGTGGCCGCAGCCGCTCCCGCTGGTGGGCCGCCGGCCGGGGTGCCGTTGCCGGGGGCACGGCTGGTTGGCTTGGCGGCGCGAGCGGTGTTCATGCCCCAGCGCACCGCGCCCGTGGCGAGGTCCTCACGTTGGACAACACGGTCGGAGTAACGCGCCTGCCAGGGCACGCTGGTCACCATCACGCCCGGCTCGAACAGCAGCCGGGCCTTGATGCGAAGCGCGCTCTGGTTGTGCAGAATCTGCTCCCACCAATGGCGCACGACGTACTCCGGGATAAACACCGTCACCACGCTACGGGGATTATCCGAGCGGGCCCGCTTGACATAGTCGAGCACCGGCTTGGTGATCTCCCGGTATGGCGACTCGACCACCTTGAGCGGCACCGGAAGCTCGCGCGCCTCCCACTGCGCGACCAGGTCTCGGGTGCTCGCGTCGTCGACGTTGACGGTGACCGCCTCGAGCACGTCAGGCCGGGTTACGCGGGCGTAGGCGAGGGCTCGAAGGGTCGGCAGGTGCAGGGTGGCTACCAGGACGATCGCGTGGTTGCGTGACGGCAGCACGGTATCGATCTCCCGGGGCACCAACTCGGCGGATACCCGGTCGTAATGCTTCCGGATCGCCCGCATCACCAAAAAGATCGCCACCATGGCCGCGATCGCGATCCAGGCACCTTGGGCGAACTTGGTGGCCAGCACGACCACTAACACCGAGCCGGTCATCACCAGCCCCAATAGGTTAATCGCTTGGGAACGCCGCATCCGGCGACGCTGCGCCGGCTCTGGCCCGAGGGCCAGCAGCCGGTTCCAGTGCCGCACCATGCCGGTCTGACTCAACGTGAACGAGACGAATACCCCGACGATGTAGAGCTGGATCAGCTGGGTGACCTCGGCGCCGAAAGCGATCACCAGGACCGTCGCCGCACCGGCCAGGAAGACGATGCCGTTGGAGAAGGCCAACCGGTCGCCACGAGTGTGCAGCTGCCGAGGCAGGTAACGGTCCAGCGCCAGGATCGAGCCCAGCACCGGGAAGCCGTTGAACGCGGTGTTCGCGGCGAGCGCAAGAATCAGCGCGGTGACCCCGGTGATGAAGTAGAAGGCCGCCGGGAAGCCGTCGAACACCACCTGCGCGATCTGCGCCACCAATGTCTTCTGCGCGTAGCCCGGCGGCGCGCCGATCAGCTGTCGCGCCGGCTCATCGGCCATCTTCACTCCGGTGAGCTGGGCCAGCACGATCAGGCCCATCAGCATGGTCACCGAAATGGTTCCGAGTAGCAGCAGGGTGGTGGCGGCATTGCGGGACTTCGGCTTCTGGAAGGCCGGGACACCGTTGCTGATCGCCTCCACGCCGGTGAGGGCGGCACAGCCGGAGGAGAACGCCCGCAGGACGAGGAACACCAGCGCGACGCCGACGAGTTGGTTGCCCTCGCTCCGCAACCCGAAACCCGCGGACTCCGCGCGGAGGTGCTCACCGAGCAGCAGCACCCGGATCAGCCCCCAGGCGAGCATCACGATGATGCCGATCATGAACGCATAGGTGGGAATGGCGAACGCCGAGCCGGACTCGCGGATGCCACGCAGGTTGGCCGCGGTCAGCAGGATGATCGCGGCCACCGCGAAGATCACCTTGTGGGTAGCGACGAAGGGCAGTGCCGAGCCGATATTCGACGCCGCCGAGGAGATCGACACCGCGACCGTCAGGACATAATCCACCAGCAACGCGCTGGCCACCGCCAGCCCCGCGGTATCGCCCAGGTTCACCGTCGCGACTTCGTAGTCCCCGCCACCTGAGGGGTACGCCCGGACGTTTTGCCGGTAGCTGGCGACCACGACCAGCATCACCACAGCCACAGTGAGCCCGACCCACGATGCGAACGAATACGCCGAGATCCCCGCGATCGACAGGACGAGAAAGAGCTCGTCGGGGGCGTAGGCGACCGAGGACAGCGCGTCCGACGCGAAGACCGGCAGCGCTATGCGCTTGGGCAGCAGCGTGTGGGCCAGGCGTTCGCTGCTAAACGGCCTGCCGACCAGGATCCGTTTGACCGCCGTCGCGAGCTTCGACACCCGCAAAGCCTACGGCCGAGCGGCAGCCCCGCAGACGATGGCAGTGACATCGGCGATACGGTTTCGCTGAGCACGCCTTGGCAAAACACCGATCTGGGAGTGACCGCGTGCACATCGTGATCATGGGTTGTGGCCGGGTGGGTGCCGCTCTGGCCGTGGCCCTGGACCGTCTCGGCCACGATCTGGCGGTGATCGACCAGAATCAGCAGGCGTTCCGCAGGCTCGGTGCTGACTTCCACGGCCAACAGATCCGCGGTATCGGCTTCGATCGCCAGGTCCTCACCGAAGCCGGGATCGAGCGCGCTGGTGCGTTCGCCGCAGTGTCCAATGGAGACAACTCCAACATCATCGCTGCTCGGGTCGCCCGGGAGACCTTCGGTGTGGACCATGTCGTGGCGAGGATCTACGACCCGAAACGGGCCGCGGTCTACGAGCGACTCGGTATCCCGACCGTGGCGACCGTGCCCTGGACTACTGACCGGTTCCTGCGAATGCTGCTGCCCGACGGCGTGGCGGCTGCGTGGCGCGACCCGTCGGGCACGGTGGCGGTGCTGCAGCTACCGCTACACGAGGGATGGGCTGGGCGCACCGTAGGTGACTTGGAGGAACACACCGGCGCGCGGATCGCCTTCATCGTCCGATTCGGGACCGGGGTGTTGCCCAACCACAGCACCGTGGTGCAGGCCGAAGACCAGGTGTACGCCGCCGCAGTCTCGGGCACCGTCACCGATGTCACCACCGCGGCAGCCACCGCGCCCCTCAACGACTAACTCATCGAGGCTGACCTTGGGAGCCGCCATGCGCGTGACCATCGCCGGAGCGGGCGCGGTGGGCCGGTCCATCGCGGCTGAGCTGCTCGAGTTCGGCCACCAAGTGATGCTCATCGAACGAGATGCTGATCAGTTCGACCCGCATGACGTCGAGGGCGCCGAATGGGTGCTCGCCGATGCCTGCGAGCTGGCCTCGCTGGAGGAGGCCGGGCTGGAGCACTCCGATGTCGTGATCGCGGCGACCGGCAACGACAAGGTCAATCTGGTGGTCTCGCTGCTGGCCAAGACGGAGTTCGCGGTGCGTCGGGTGGTGGCCCGGGTCAATGACCCTCGAAACGAATGGTTGTTCACCGAGGCCTGGGGCGTGGATGTCTCGGTATCGACGCCGCGGATGCTGGCCGCAATGGTCGAGGAAGCGGTCTCCGTCGGCGATCTCGTGCGGCTGATGACCTTGCGGCAAGGCCAGGCGAACCTGGTCGAGGTCACGCTGCCCGCGGACACCCCGCTGGCCGGAGTGCCAGTACGACAGCTGCAGTTGCCCGCCGACGCCGCGCTGGTCACCATCCTGCGTGGCGGCCGAGTGATCGTTCCGCAGGGCGACGATCCCCTCGAGGGTGGGGACGAGTTGCTCTTCGTCGCTGTGGCGGAGGTGGAATCCGACGTGCGGGCGGCGCTGGATCGTCGCCAGAGCTAGCTGGTCGCCGCGACTCGTACAGCACGTCGGATCGCCCAGATGGTGACCAATGCGGCCACCGCTGTCAGCGGCAGACCCATCGCCAGCCGGGCCACCCCGAGCCAGTCGGTCTGTTGCACGTCGTACAGGTAGTGCTGGACACCGAAACGGGCCAGCAAGAACACCGCCCAGACCACGGTAGCCACGTCGAAACCGGACCGGGCGCGGCGATCGGTGCGCCAGCCGAAGCCTGAGCCGTTGAGCGCTGACCACAACACGCCGACAAGCGGGCGGCGCACCACCACCGACAACGTCAGCGCCAGCCCCGCCACCAGGCTGTACCAGATGCCGTAGAGGAAAAAACCCCGTGCTTCGCCGGTGCGGTAGGCGATGAAGGCACAAACGGCTACCCCGAGGATCCCGGACACAGCCGGCTGGAGTGGCTCCCGGCGGATCAGCCGCCACACCCCGACCGCGACCGCGACCCCCAACGAAGCCCAGATCGCCGCTTGCAAGCCGGCGAGTGGATTCACCGCGACGAAGGCCACCGCGGGCACGGCCGACGACACCAGGCCCCCGACACCACCCATCTGTTCCAGCAAGGTAGGAGCGTGCCGCTCGGGCTGCTCCGGGCCCCCAGCGGCCGCGTCGGTGGTCGCGCGCTCTGCCGAAGGCTCAGATATGGACTCTGTCATGAACTCCGCTGCAGCTCGTAGTAGGGATTGTAGAGAACCTTGCGGCCGTCCCGGACGGCGATCCGGCCTGACGCCTTGACGGTCCGTCCAGGTTCGATGCCAGGAATCCGCCGCCGCCCCATCCACACCAGGGTAATCGCCTCCGAGCCATCGAACAGCTCGGCCTCCAGAGTAGCCGCCGCCGCTCGAGGGCAGTGCTCCACGCTGCGCAGCCGGCCCAAAACGGTGACGGCCTGGCCGGAACAGCATTCGCTGGCGCGCCGCGCGCCGGCCTGCTCAACACAGCGCGACAGGTCCTCGGCGTCGAGTTCGGAAGTGTCGCTGGTGAGCTTGCGGACGAGTCGCCGCCAGTAGCCGGGCGCCGCTCCGGTCATGTCGATCTCCGGACTGCGATCGCGGGTACCTCAACGGACCCACTCGACCGCCAGCGTAGCCCGATCGCGACCTGATTCCGCTTGACCACAGCCGATGTCGCCCATCTGTGGTTCCCGCTTCCCATGGCATTTCCAAGGTGGTGTCTCAGTTGGTGTCTCAGGGCGGTCGCTCAGCCGCCGTCGGCCGCGGCGTTGACCAACTCGGCGGTTGCCTGCTTGAGTTGTTCTCCCAGTGGTCCGGGCAGTTGCAGCGGTAATGGGCTGCGCACCGGCAGCGCTTCAGAACCCCGGACCACCACGGTGTGCCGGACAAGATCACGCAGCAGCGCGACTCGAGCATCGGAATGCTCCGCGGTGCCCACAGCGACACCGCGGAGCATCCACCGTGGGCCGTCCACCGCCAGGAACCGCAATACCCCCTGCTCGGTCACGGCCTCGATCTCCTCACCCCACTCGCCGGTGACCCGCCCGACCCGGCCACCATCGGCCCGCAGTTTGGTCACCAGTTCCGGGGCAACCTCGCGCCATAACCCGCCGCTGCGCGGAGCGGCGAACGCGGTGATGGTGAATTGACCGAGGTCGGTGATCAAGTGCACCGCACGAACCGGACCGGACCTGTCCACCTCGACCTGGAGTTGCGCGCCGTCTGGCATCGGTAACCGCAGTGAGCCGAGATCAAGCCTGTTACACCCGTCGTCGGGCGCCTCGTCAGCGTCGTAGGGTCCGAGTCCCGACTCCGCGTCGATGCTCTCAGTAGCGCTCTGCGGAACCCCATCCGGCGCCTCGTCGCCACGCGGTGGCGGTGTGGGGTCTTGGGCCCTGGTGCGACGTCCGAACACGGCTAGCACTCTCCCTGCTGTGTGGTCCCGTCTTGCTGGCAGGTCCCCGTCGAGCCGTAACCATTCGTTCCCCGCAGAGACTGCGGTAGCGCGGTCACTTCACGAAACGCGGCACGCTCCACCCGCTGCACGACCAGTTGCGCGATCCGGTCCATTCTGCGCAGCACCGCGGGCTCGCGCAGGTCATGGTTGACCAGACAGACCCGCAGCTCGCCCCGATAGCCGGCGTCGATGGTGCCCGGCGAGTTGATTACCGCCAACCCCGCCTGCGCCGCCAACCCTGAACGAGGATGAACGAACGCCGCATAACCACAGGGCAGCGCGATCGCGATGCCGGTGCCCACCACGGTTCGCTCACCAGGTGGCAGCACCACATCGCGGGTGGTGACTAGATCCGCTCCGGCGTCGTCGAGGTGCGCGTATCCGGGCACTGGTACCTCAGGATCCAGCCGGGTCAGCAGAACTTCGAGGGGAGACGGGGGCACGGCGGGCGAGACTACCCTCAACCAGGTGCCCGATCGTCAAGCCCCCGGCCAGCACTCGTCCAACGTCGAGCAGGTCTTCGATGAGCGTCTCGCCGTACCGCTGTGGTGGTGGCCGCTGGGTTTCGGCGTGGCGACGCTACTGGCGGCTGAGGTCCATATGGGATACCCGGGGGTTCGCGCCTGGCTGCCATACCTGTTGACAGTGCCGCTGACCTGTGTCGTGCTGCTGCGAATGGGTCGGCACCGAGTGGCGCTGCGCGGCGATGAGCTCAGGGTTGGCCTGGCGCACGTCCCGGTCCGCCAGCTAGGACAGGTACAGGTAATTCCCCCGGAGGCCAAACGGCGCGTGTTGGGTCCAGATCTGGACCCAACAGCGTTCGTGCTGCACACCGGATGGGTCGGCCCAGTGTTGCGAGTCATGCTCACCGATCCAGCCGATCCCACCCCCTACTGGGTCTTCAGCGTCCGCCACGCTGAGGAACTCGCTGCGTTGCTTCGGGCCCACACCGACGAGGTGCCCCATGGCAACGCCGGGCCACGCTCTCCCAGCCAGTAGGGGGCAATCGTCAGGCCGCACAATCCCGGCACACCATCCTCCCGTTGCGTTGTTCGGCCAGCCTGCTGCGGTGATGGACGAGGAAGCAGCTCGAGCAGGTGAACTCATCGGCCTGCTTAGGCAGCACTCGAACAATCAGCTCCTCGCCGGACAGGTCGGCGCCGGGCAACTCGAAGTTCTCCGCGGACTCCGACTCGTCGACGTCAACCGCACCCGACTGGGCCTCGTTCCGTCTCGCCTTGAGCTCGTCTAGCGAGTCCTCGACAAGCTCATCCGCCTCGCTTCGCCGCGGAGCGTCGTAGTCGGTAGCCATGATTCCCACCCCTGAGTCGTACGGGTCATGCCGCAGCACAAACGCATAAGCACGCTGATTTGTGCCCGAGACGTCGGTCACACTTCGACGCTTCGGGCACGGCGCTGGCGCGCGCCCCCACCGTGAGCCCCTCTGCGGCGCCAGAGCGGCGAGAGACTAGCTCGCCAACCGGTGCAATGCTCGCATTTCCCCGGCGTGTCCCGCCGGTTTCACGTCGGTGTCGCCGCTCGCCTGGCCGCCAACTGGGCGAATCACACCCCGACACGCCGTAGTGGACTGCGCTGATACCGGCCCACATCTACCCTCAAATGCAGGGGCTGGCCAGGTCAAGGGCCAGGGAGGGCGGGGCCGTGGCTGCGGTGGGCTCGTTGAGCGAGCGGAAGCAGGGCTACCGCACTCGTAGGCCGATGCGGGCACTGCTGCTGGTGGTGATTCTCAGCAGCGCGGCTGGGTTGGTCTGGCTCAGCGCGCTGCATCAGACCGAGAACGGCTGCCCGAGTCCCGCAGCAACCGGCCGGCAAGTCCCGACCGGCGGCCTGGATGCAGTATCACCGGCGCCGCCCCAGTTCACCCGAGTGCAAGTGCTCAACGCCAATGGCAGACTCGGCGAGGCGGCCGTCATCGACGGCGCGCTCGCTCACCTGGGGTTCGCCTCCACCAACACTCCAGCGAACGATCCGCTGCACCCCGATCTGGATCTGCGCTGCTACGGTGAGATCCGCTTCGGCGCCGCTGGGCAGGCCGCGGCGCGGACCTTAAGCCTGGCGGTGCCCTGCGCCGAGTTCGTCCGCGATGTCCGGCCCGACTCGGGAATCGACCTGGCTCTGGGGACCAGATTCATCGCCCTCCAACCCAACGACGCGGCACGCACCGCCCTACTGGACTCGGCCGGCCTCGGGCGGCTCAGGCAAGTCGTACCACCTCATGGCGGCGTGGCGGCCCAAGCCGGATTCCCCCGGACCTCCATCACCCAGTCGGCGGTTCCCGTCGTCGATCCCAGCCTCATCCGGCGGGCACGTCAGGTGACGTGCTGACGGCCTCAGACTGCGTCAGCGCCGCACTGCGCCATCAGCTCCGCCAGCGAGTCAACGATTCCCGGCGTCGCCGCCAAAAGGAAGTCTGATCCGCGCGAGGGCAGTCGGACCACCGCGCCCGCCTCGGCCGCGACCAACGCACCGGCCGCCCAGTCCCAGCGGTGCAGGCCGTGCTCGGCGAAACCGTCCAACCATCCGGACGCGACGGAGCACAGATCCAAGGCAGCCGATCCCGCTCGGCGCAAGTCCCGGATTTTCGGCAGCATGCCGGCTACCATGGCGGCCTGCCGGGCCCGTCGCTCCGACCGATAGGAGAAGCCGGTGCCGATCAGTGACAGCTCCAGCTGGGTAGCTCCACTGACCCGCACCGGCACGCCATCGCAATGTGCTCCGCCGCCTCGCGCTGCGCTCCACAGCCGACCAGCGGCAGGCTGCCCCACCGCCGCGGCCAGCGACTGCCCGTCACGCTGGACCGCTACCGACACCGAATACCAGGGCAGCCCGTAGAGGTAGTTCACCGTGCCGTCGATGGGGTCGACGACCCAGCACAGGCCGCCCGTCGTCGACGCCTCGCCGCCCTCCTCCTCGCCCAGCACGGGCTCACCTGGCCGCCACTGGGCGAGCAGCCGCCGGGCCAACCGTTCAGCCGCTGTATCCGCCGCGGTCACCACGTCGGTGGCGCTGGTCTTGGTCTGCACTCGGCCTGCGCCCTCGAGCCGCATCCGCACCACGAGATCGCCGACCTGTTGGGCTACCGCGACGGCGGTGGCCCGCAACTGCTCGACATCGTCGGTTCGAACGCTCGACACCGAACCATCCGACCACACCCTGGTCGGGAGGTTCAGGTTAGGGTCAGGTCCGACCGGCGGCCCTTGCGGCGGGCGATCAGGAGAGGACGCGGATGGCCAGGACACCCGGGTTCGGGGTGGACATCGGCGGGTCCGGCATCAAAGGATGCACAGTGGATCTGCGCAGCGGGTCGCTGGCGGACCAGCGAGTCCGCGTTCCCACTCCGGTCCCTGCCACGCCGACGGCGGTGGCGGAGGTCGTCGCCGCCATCACCAGCGAGTTCGGTTGGCACGGCCCGATGGGAGTCACCCTGCCCAGCGTGCTCAAGCGCGGCACCGCCCTTACGGCAGCGCATCTTGACCCGGCCTGGAAGGGCTTAGCCGCGGACAAGCTGTTCACCGAGTACTGCCGGGTGCCAGTCGTCGTGCTCAACGATGCCGATGCGGCCGGGCTGGCCGAGATGCGGTTCGGTGCTGGCCGCGACCAGGACGGAGTAGTCGCGCTGCTCACGTTCGGCACCGGCATCGGCAGCGCGCTGTTCGTCGACGGAGAGCTGGTGCCCAACACCGAACTGGGCCACCTGCAGGTCGATGGCGCCGATGCCGAGGTCCGAGCCGCAGCCGCAGCCCGGGACGACGAAGCACTGTCGTGGGCGGACTGGGCCGCCCGAGTGTCGCGCTACCTGCAGGTGCTGGAAGACCTGATGTGGCCGGATCTGATCATCGCGGGCGGCGGGGTGAGCAAGAAGGCCGACAAGTGGTTGTCCCTGCTGGAGTGCCGGACCCCCGTGGTGGCGGCGGCGTTGCGCAACGATGCCGGCATCGTCGGTGCGGCCGCAGCCGCCGCAGAGGGTCGCGTGCGATAATCGCGTCGGCGCGCGCCCCGGTGCGCGATGGGCGTCGTTACAATGCAAAGTCGTACACTGGAACGTGGCACCGTCCCCGAGCACCCTGGATCACACCGTCGGAATCCGGCAGGCCGCCGTGATTGTCGGCACTGGCTCCAGCGGCGGGCTCGCCGACGGGGACCCGATTCCCGCACCGCGCCCGAACACCGACTTTTCCGAAAGGCCGTCCGTGGCAGCCGCAGAACCCGCATCCCATCGCGCCGCAGCCTCGAACTCCGCAGCTTCGAACGCCGCAGTGTCGAACGCCGCAGCGATGACCTCGACAGCGTTGAACTCCACTGCCTCGCGTTCCGGGACTGAAAAGAAGCCCGCCGCCCGCAACGGCGTCGCACGCACCCGCGCTAAAGCCGCCAGTAAGACGGGTACCAAACCCGCCGCCGCGGCTAAACCCGCAGCCGGCGCAGCAGGGCCCCCCGAAAGCGGCTCCCCGGGAGTCGAGCCCGGGGTCGACGTCGAGAACGGCCCCGCCGCCGAGGATCTCGCCGACGTTGAGGTCGAGGTCGAGGAGATCACGGTGGACGCCGAGGAGCCGGAGGCGCCCAGTGGCCCCGGTTCGGAGGACTTCGTCTGGGACGAGGAGGAGTCCGAGGCGCTGCGCCAAGCCCGCAAGGACGCCGAACTCACCGCCTCGGCTGATTCGGTACGCGCGTACCTCAAGCAGATAGGCAAGGTCGCGCTGCTCAACGCCGAAGAGGAGGTAGAACTCGCCAAACGCATCGAGGCCGGGCTCTACGCCGCCGAGCGGGTGCGCAGGGCCGAGGAAGTCACTGAAAAGATCTCGCCGCAGCTGCGCCGAGATCTGCGCTGGATCGTCCGGGACGGCGAGCGCGCCAAGAACCACCTGCTGGAGGCCAACCTTCGCCTCGTCGTCTCGCTGGCCAAGCGCTACACCGGCCGGGGGATGGCATTCCTGGACCTGATCCAGGAGGGCAACCTGGGTCTGATCCGCGCGGTGGAGAAGTTCGATTACACCAAGGGCTACAAGTTCTCCACCTACGCCACCTGGTGGATCCGCCAAGCCATCACCCGAGCGATGGCCGATCAGGCCCGCACCATCCGGATCCCGGTGCACATGGTCGAGGTGATCAACAAGCTGGGCCGCATCCAGCGTGAGCTGCTTCAAGACCTCGGCCGCGAACCCACTCCGGAAGAGCTGGCCAAGGAGATGGACATCTCCGCGGAAAAGGTGCTGGAGATCCAGCAGTATGCCCGCGAACCCATCTCGTTGGACCAGACCATCGGCGATGAAGGCGACTCGCAGCTCGGCGACTTCATTGAGGACTCCGAGGCCGTCGTCGCTGTCGATGCAGTCTCATTCACCTTGCTGCAGGATCAGCTGCAGTCCGTACTGGCGACGCTGTCCGAGCGAGAAGCCGGGGTGGTGCGGCTGCGATTCGGCCTCACCGACGGTCAACCGCGCACTCTCGATGAGATCGGGCAGGTATACGGGGTGACCCGAGAGCGCATCCGGCAGATCGAATCCAAGACAATGTCCAAGCTGCGCCACCCGTCCCGTTCCCAAGTCCTGCGCGACTACCTGGACTGAGCCGAACCACCCCGCAGGTGCTGTGAAGCAGGTATTTCACTCTATCTGCGGGGTGCCACTAGACAAGCATGCCGCCAGCTAGTCGAGATATCAGTCACGCTGAGCGGCCCGCGACGCCCAGACCTGACCGCGTTACTGGAGTCGTGCACGGTGCACCTGCGCACCGAACGCAAGGCGTGCACCGGACGGGAGTTCCCGGACCGCGGCGACAGCTGCGCATCGGTGAGGCCGGCTGCCTGATCGGCCAGGGTCCCGGGTGCCTGATCGGCCAAGGTGATGATCTCCCGCAGGATCGACCGTGCGGAGCCCGGCTGCATTCGTGATGCATCAGGAATGCTCGGAACGCTCGCCGGGCACCACCACACTGACACTCCCGGCAGATCTGTTCCGGGTCCGGTGGGTTGCCCCGCAGCGCCAGCGGGCCGGCGACCAGTTCCCCAGGTGGGGCTGCCCCGCTATCCGCAACGTCGGCCGGGGGGTGAAACTGAGCCCGCAGCGCGCCAGCACCGTGCCATCGGCACGCATCCGGCCACGGTGGGTGTCGTGGTCGCCCAGCGACCGCAGGTACCAAACCAGAGTGGTGTCGGGTGGTGCGGTGGTTTCGGCCATGATCGGCAACCATCACCGATCGGTCACCCCGCGTGTGGCGATATGGCAACAGCACTCGGAACGGATTAGACGGGCAGACCCGCGCGGTAGGCCATTCCGCGTAGCTCACGCCCCACCGCGTCCCGCTTGGATCTGGCCACCAGCTCGGCGAGCACCTCGCGGATCACCGGACCTCGTTGGATGCGGTGTGGAGAGATCAGCTCAGCGCGGCGCAGCGCCATCACCGCGTCCGGCTGGCGCCCGCGCATCCGGCCTAGCCCGAAGTTTCCTGATCTTGGGCGTTCGGATCTCTGCTGAGCTGGGGTTTCGCTGTTGAGGCTGGTTTTGGTCTGTCTACTTCAGGCTCAGTGGGATGGGGGCGCCGATCAGTTCGAAGGCTCGGTGTTGGGTGGCG
>JBBPZY010000346.1:0-2754 GCA_038276315.1 Mycobacteriales bacterium | reverse complement strand
GCTGTGCGTCGGGGGCGGAATGGGCATCGCCACCCTCATAGAGCGGCTGTAACGCATGCCCACCCCATCATCGGGCTCGGGTCCAGCCCCACCCCTCCCGAACTCAACAGCAGAGCTGTCGGAGGCCAGCGCAACGACTCTGCTGTGGAGTTCGGGGGGCGCAGCGCCGTGGAGGTACCTAGTTTCCTGGGAGAGAGCAGATGGCTGACAGCATTCGATGGGATCGTGATGTTGAGGGCAAAGACAACATCGTGACGCTGATCCTGGACGACCCGGGGCGTTCGGCGAACACGATGAACGACCGTTATGTCACCTCGATGGGCGAGACGCTGGATCGTCTGGAGGCCGAGCGGGACTCGATCACGGGAGTGATCCTCACGTCGGCGAAGAAGACCTTCTTCGCCGGTGCTGACCTCAATGCGCTGCGCAACATCACGCCGGACAGCGCCCGCGAGTTCGCCGCCCACATCGCACTGCTCAAAGGCCAGCTGCGGCGGCTGGAGAAGCTGGGCAGGCCGGTCGTCGCCGCGATCAACGGCACCGCGCTGGGTGGTGGCCTGGAGATCGCGCTGGCCTGCCACCACCGGATCGCGCTGGACAGTCCGGGTACCAAGATCGGCTTCCCTGAGGTCACCCTCGGGATACTGCCGGGACTGGGCGGGGTGGTCCGCACGGTGCGGATGCTCGGCCTGATGACCGCGCTGACGCAGCTGCTGATGCAGGGCCAGCAGCTACCCCCGGCGCAGGCCAAGGAGACCGGGATCGTCGACGAGGTGGTCGCAACGCCCGAGGAGATGTTCGCGCGGGCGCGCGAATGGATCGTGGCGCACCCGCGGGCGCAGCAGCCCTGGGACGCCCGGGGCTACAAGATCCCCGGTGGTACGCCGTCCACCCCGGCGTTGGCGCAGCTGCTGCCGGCGTTTCCGGCCACCCTGCGTAAGCAGCTCAAGGGCGCGCCGATGCCGGCCCCGCACCACATCCTGTGCGCGGCGGTGGAAGGCTCGCAGGTGGACGTGGAGACCGCGCTGGCGATCGAGAGCCGTTACTTCATGGACCTGGCCACCAGCCAGGTCGCCAAGAACATGATTAAGGCCTTCTTCTTCGACCTGCAGCACATCAACAAGGGCGGCAGCCGGCCCGACGGTCATCCGCGGCGCACCTTCGGCAAGGTCGGCGTGCTCGGCGCCGGGATGATGGGCGCCGGAATCGCCTACTCGTGCGCCCGCGCGGGCATGGACGTCGTACTCAAGGACGTGGATCTCGCGGCCGCGACCAAGGGCAAGGGCTATTCCGAGCGAGTGCTGGGCAAGGCCGTGTCCCGTGGTCGATCCACTGCCGAGCAGCGCGATGCATTGCTGGCCCGGATCACCCCGACCGCCGATGCGGCTGATCTGAAGGGCTGCGACCTGGTGATCGAGGCGGTGTTCGAGGACCCGGCGCTGAAGAAGAAGGTCTTCGCCGAGATCCTCGACGTGGTCGATCCCGATGCACTGCTGTGCTCGAACACCTCGACGCTGCCGATCACCGACCTGGCATCGGGAGTCGACCGCCCGGGCGACTTCGTCGGCCTGCACTTCTTCTCCCCGGTGGACCAGATGCCGCTGGTGGAGATCGTCCGCGGCGCGCAGACGTCTGATGCGGCGTTGGCCGCCGCGGTGGACGTGGTGCAACAGATCCGCAAGACCCCGATCGTCGTCAACGACAGCCGCGGCTTCTTCACCAGCCGGGTGATCGGCACCTTCATCAACGAGGGTGTCGCGATGCTCGCCGAGGGGGCGCCACCGGCGTCCATCGAGCAGGCCACCTTGCAGGCCGGGTACCCGGCACCGGTGTTGCAGCTGGTCGACGAGCTGAGCCTGACGCTGATGCGCAAGATCCGGGAGGAGACCCGGCGTGGCGTCGAGGCGGCGGGGGGCACCTGGACCCCGCATCCGGCCGACGGGATCGTCGATCGGATGGTGCTGGAGCTGCACCGGTCCGGGCGTTCCGGCGGCGCTGGGTTCTACGAGTACGAGGCTGGGCGGCGCACCCGCTTGTGGCCTGGCCTGGCCGAACACCTCGGACCGTTTCGTCCGGATGCGATCCCATTTGGCGACATGACGCAGCGGATGCTGTTCGTCGAGGCGCTGGAAACCGTGAAGTGCCTCGACGAGGGTGTGATCACCTCGGTGCCCGACGCCAACATCGGCTCGATCATGGGGATCGGTTTCCCGCCGTGGACCGGCGGCGTGGTGCAGTTCATCAACGGCTACCCCGGTGGACTGGCCGCCTTCGTCGCCCGCGCGCGCGAACTCGCTGAAAACTATGGCCCCCGCTTCACCCCACCCGCGTCACTGATAGCCAAAGCCACGGATACAGCAGGATCCCTTACGCTTTCGTGACACCGCGCTTTCGTGAAACACGGAGTCGCACCCTTCCCGAAGGGTGCGACTCCGGTTGATCGGGCCAGACTGGGTTTGATCGGGTCTGGGGCGGATCGGGTCAGACTGCTGGTCGAAGGGGTGGAGAAGACGAAATCGGCTACCGACTTGCCGGAGGAGAGGCCGAAGTCGGCGTCGAATCGGTAGCGCACTCCGATGTAGATCCGGCTTATTGCATCCTCTGTTGCACCACCCGGGCCCAGGTTCAATGCCACGTAGCGTAAGTTGATCAAGTCTGTTCTGGTGGTTCTTGGTCGGTTCGGCGTGGCGTGATCGTCTTGGGCCGGGGGGCTGGCACGGTCGGCGATCATGGGCGAGGGTGTGGTGGTGCGGC
>JBBPZY010000345.1:0-25483 GCA_038276315.1 Mycobacteriales bacterium | reverse complement strand
TTGAAGACCACGGCGGGCGGACTCTGGCCGGGGTGTACACCCGAGTCGCGCAGCGTCTGCTGGCCATGGCCGCCGGGATCTGACACAACTGGACCACCGGCATCACCAGCAAACGATCACTGACCGCCTACGACCACTAACACCAACTTCACGGAATCACTCATCTAGTAGGCCGGTGTCCTCCAGATCTACCGCGCCACGGGCGACGTAGAGGTGGACGAACGCCGCAGCCGGCACGTCGACGCTTGCATCGGGTTGCAGCCTTGCCGCGTGCAGCGCCGCATGCCGGTGTCCGATGAAGATCGCGCTGCGGTCGTGGTGGGCGTCCATCCCGGACGCCACGACCACCAGCTCGCCCGATCCCGCATCCACCGGGCCCAACTCGCTGTTGATGTCCAGCTGCTGGTAGCTGGGGGCAGCAGAGCGGGTATCGGCGGGTATCCACATCTGGACGAAATGCGCGTCCTGATCGCGTGGCTCGCCGTCCAGCCGCCACGAGTCGTTCTTCTCGGAGTGCCTGATCCCGGTGCCGGCACTCATCCGCTGGGCCAGTCCGGGGTAGATCACCCCGAGGTTGCCCTTAGAGTCCTCGTGAACCAGGGAACCGTCCAGCACCCAGGTGACGATCTCCATATCGCGGTGCGGGTGGGTCTCGAACCCCATCCCAGGCTTGACGACATCATCGTTGCTCACCAACAGCAAACCGAAGTGAGTGTTGGCCGGGTCGAAGTGGCGCCCGAAGGAAAAGCTGTGCCGCGAACTCAGCCATTCGAGCTCAGTGTGCTCACAGTCCCCTGCCCGGCGCACATCGACCTGGGGTATGAGCTTAGGTGGCGAGCTGACCATCTTCTCTCCTCGGCTGTATCTCCACGACAATCCTCACAACCAGTCTCCAGACCGTGGCAACACTGAACTTGCGCCAAACACTATCGCGCAAAGCCATTGCAGCTACCGTGCGATGCTGACGCCATGACCATCGAGGGGGGTCCCCACCCGCTGTCCGCCAGCACGCTGCGCAGGCTGGCACGGGCCTCCGGTGGACTCGCTACGGCCAGCGTGACCGAGATGGAGCAGCGTTATCCCTGGTTCCGCAGGCTATCGGCCGACCAGCGGGCCGGGGTGCTGCTGGTCACCCAGGCCAGTGTGGCGAACTTCGTCGAGTGGCTCAAAGATCCGCAGCACTCGATCAAGCTCACGATCGACGCGTTTCGCACCGCCCCGAGAGATCTGACCCATTGGGTGAGCCTGCGCCAAACCGTTGAGCTGGTCCGGGTCGCTGCCCTGGTATTCGAGCAGCAGCTGCCCGAGCTCGCCGCCGACGACGCCGAACGCACCGTGCTCACCGAGGCCTCGCTGCGATACAGCCGAGAGGTCGCCTTCGCCGCGGCCAGCACGTACGCCGGCGCCGCCGAGGCACGGGGCGCCTGGGACGCCCGACTGGAAGCACTGGTAGTGGACGGCATCATGCGCGGGGACGGCGAGGAGTCGCTGCTGTCCCGGGCTGCCGCGCTGGGGCTAGAACCTGCGGCTCCGGCGACGGTGCTGGTCGGCAATCCACCTCCGGAGGAACCGCCTGAGCTGCTCGCCGACATTCGCGGTAGCGCCATTCGTACCGGCCGCGGGATGCTCGTCGGGGTACAGGGATCCCGCCTCGTGTTGGTCGTCAGCGGCCGCCCCGATCCACCGGAAAACCCACAATGGATGATCGAGGCCTTCGGTCTAGGTCCAGTGGTCGTCGGGCCGACGGTCCCGTCGCTGGCCGAGGCACACCGAAGCGCCGCGGACGCCTTGTCCGGGCTGCGCGCCGTGGCGGCCTGGCCCACAGCACCGCGTCCGGTGCCGGCCACCGAGTTACTTCCCGAGCGTGCGCTAGCTGGAGACCCGGAGGCTGAGCGGCTGCTGGTAGATCAGGTGATGCGCCCGTTGGCCGCGGCCGGCGGTGGACTGGTCGAGACGCTCGACGCCTTCTTCGAGGCCGGTGGAGTACTGGAGGCTTGCGCCCGGCGGTTGTTCGTGCATCCCAATACGGTCCGCTACCGGTTGCGCCGGATCGCCGACATCACCGGGCGAGTGGCCGGTGACCCGCGAGACGGGCTGGTGCTGCGAGTGGGCATGGCGGTCGGTCGGCTGGCCCGTTCCCGCGGCTTGTGGTGACGGGCCTTTGTAGGAAGTCGACAAGAATGTATCGGTGGACTTCGTGAACGACAGCATCACGGCCGTGGCCGGGCAGGGTGTTCAGTGGACGCAATGATAGCGCTGCTCGCACCCGGACAGGGTGCCCAGTCCCCTGGCATGCTGGTGCCTTGGCTGGAGCTGCACGGCGCGCAAGAGCGGGTGGCGGTGTGGTCAGAGGCCACCGGGCTGGACCTGTGGCGGCTGGGTACCACGGCAGGTGCCGAGGAGATCAAGGACACCGCGGTGACCCAGCCGCTAGTCGTGGCGCTATCGCTGCTGGTCGCCGAGGAGTTGGCGCGACGGGTGGATCTGCCGACCGAGGCACCGATCGCTGGGCACTCAGTAGGTGAGCTCACCGCGGCAGCCGTGGCCGGGGTGCTCACCGCGGAGGAGGCGGTCGCCCTCGCGGCCGTCCGGGGCCAGGAAATGGCCGCGGCGTGCTCACTTGCGCCGACCGGTATGTCCGCCGTGCTCGGGGGCGATACCGATGACGTCATGGCGGTGCTGGCCGAGCTCGGGTTGGAGGCGGCCAACTACAACGGCGCCGGGCAGATCGTCGTCGCGGGCCGCCTCGACGCACTGGCGACGCTCGCGGCCCACAAGCCAGCCCGAACACGGGTGCTGCCGCTGGCTGTTGCTGGAGCGTTTCACACCCGGTTCATGGCGCCGGCCGAGCGCACGCTGGCGCTGTATGCCACTGCCCTCACCGGCAAGAACCCAGCGCGCCCGCTGCTGTCCAACGCCGACGGTGAGGTTGTGGACGACGGCACCGAGATGCTGCGCCGGTTGGTCGCGCAGGTGACTAGACCAGTCCGCTGGGAGTACTGCATGGCGACGCTGGGCGCCTTGGCCGTCACGGCAACGATCGAACTTCCGCCCGCCGGCACGCTGACAGGCGTGGTCAAACGCGAGATGAAGGGCACAGCCGCGCTGGCGTTGAAGACTCCTGAGGACCTCGACAAGGTCGCCGGCCTCATCCGTGACCAGTCCGAAATGGCCCACTGCGGGGCCGCGCACTCAGGAGCCGACAGATCAGAAAAACTGGCGTGAGACCCCCTCTCCGGCAGCTCAGCCCGACCGCTGGTGCGCGCATCCTCGGCTTGGGCAGCAGGCAGCCCGAGCACATTGTGACCAACGCCGACATCGCGGCACGCGGGGTCGATACCACCGACGAATGGATCCAGGCCCGGGTGGGCATCGTCGAACGGCGCTTCGCCCGCAGCGACCAGTCAGTCGTCGACATGGCAGTCGATGCGGGTTCCAAGGCGCTCGCCGACGCCGGACTGGCCCCCGGCGATATCGACGCAGTCCTCGTCGCAACCTGCACGATGCCCGCCTACATACCTAACGCCGCCGCGCAGACCGCAGATCGGATCGGGGTGCGCGCCGCCCCCGCCTTCGACATCAACGCGGCCTGCGCCGGCTTCTGCTACGGGCTGGGCACCGCGTCGGACATGATCCGCGCCGGCTCCGCGCGGCACGTGCTGGTGATCGGTGCGGAGAAGCTTTCCGATTGGGTGGACCCCCTGGATCGCTCCACCTGCATCATCTTCGCCGATGGCGCGGGCGCGGCGGTGGTCGGTCCGGTTGACCACGACGAGCGGCCCGGGATCGGTCCGATTGCCGCGGGCAGCGCCGGGGACCTGGTGGAGACCATCGTGGTGGCCGATCGCAACTCCTTCATCCGCCAGGAGGGCCAGGAGGTGTACCGGTGGGCGATCACGCAGGTCGCACCGGTGGCGTTACGGGCATTGGAGCTGGCGGGGCTCGGTCCGGCGGACGTGGACGTGCTGGTGCCGCATCAGGCCAACCTGCGCATCGTTGAGGCCATCGCCAAGCGCCTGCGGGCAGCCGGAGCCCGCGAGGACATGGTCGTGGCCGACGATATCGTCCACTCGGGCAACACGTCTTCGGCGTCGATCCCACTCGCGCTGGACCACATGCGTGCCGAAGGTCGAGTCCGTTCGGGGGATCTCGCTCTGCTGGTCGGATTCGGCGCTGGGCTGTCGTATGCGGGCCAGGCGGTGGTTCTACCGTGAACGACTCCGCGGTGAAGGGTGCTGCTGCCTGACGCCGTGCTTCACAGCGGGAGGATTCGCAATACGGGGCCAACGGCCCCATCATCGGTGATCGACAGAAGGGACACATGCAAGTGACGAACGAGGAGATTCTCCGTGGCCTCGCCGAGATCGTGAACGAGGTGGCGGGCGTCGAGACCAGCGAGATCACCCCGGAGAAGTCCTTTGTGGACGAGCTGGACATCGACTCGCTATCCATGGTGGAAATCGCCGTGCAGGTCGAGGACCGGTTTGGCGTCAAGGTGCCAGATGATGTGCTGGCCAACCTCAAGACCGTGGGTGACGCGGTGGACTACGTCGCCAAGACCACGTGAGATCGACGTACTCATCTGCGCGGACTCATCTGGGCGGAGGCGCCGAATGATGACTGAGGTCGTCATCACTGGGCTCGGGGTTACCACCCCGCTCGGCGGGGATGTCGCATCGACCTGGGCTGCCCTGCGCGCGGGCAAGAGCGGGGTCGTCGCTCTGACCGAAGACTGGGTTGAGCGCTTCGACCTACCCGTGCGGATCGCAGCGAAGCTTGCGGTCGATCCGGCCGACGCGCTCCCTCGGGTGCAGGCCCGCCGTTGGGACCGTTGTGAGCAGGTGGCGGTGATCGCTGCACGAGAAGCCTGGCGGCACGCCGGCGCACCGGAGGTGGAGCCGGAGCGGCTGGCTGTGGTGATCGGCACCGGCATCGGCGGCGCGCTGACCCTGCTTGGACAGGATGACCTGCTTGAGAATGCGGGGATGCGCAAGGTCTCGCCGCTGACCATCCCCATGCTGATGCCCAACGGGCCGGCTGCGCATGTCGGGCTGGATCTGGGCGCTCGCGGCGGGGTGCACGCCCCGGTAGCCGCCTGCGCGTCAGGTGCGGAGGCGCTGGCCATTGCGTGGCGGATGCTGCGGGCTGGGGAGGTCGACGTGGTGGTGGCCGGTGGGGCCGAGGCGTGCATCGTCCCCATCACACTGGCCGGATTCGCCCAGATGCGAGCCATGAGCACCCGCAATGACGAGCCCGAACGGGCCTCCCGCCCGTTCGATATCGCCCGGGACGGGTTCGTGCTCGGCGAGGGCGCCGGGGTGATGGTGCTCGAGCGAGCGGAGTTCGCGGCGGCTCGGGGAGCCGCGCGGCACGGTCGGTTGGCTGGGGTGGGCACCAGCTCCGATGGCCACCACATCACCGCGCCCGAGCCGGAAGGCATCGGAGCCGGCCGGGCGATCTCGACCGCGCTGCGCACCGCAGGCCTGACCAAATCGGATATCGGGCACGTCAACGCGCACGCCACCGCGACCCCGGTCGGCGATGTCGCGGAGGCGGCCGCGATCCGGACCGCAGTCGGCGACCACGCAGTCGTCACCGCACCAAAGGGTGCCTTGGGCCACTTACTCGGTGCCGCTGGCGCGGTCGAGGGTCTGGCTTGCGTGCTGGCGCTGCGCGACGGTGTCGTGCCTCCGACGCTGAACCTTGAGGACCTCGATCCGGGGGTACAGCTCGACGTCGTGGCTGGCTCGGCTCGCGAGGTGGAGTTGCACGCCGCCGTCAACGACTCGTTCGGATTCGGCGGGCACAACGTCGCGCTCGTCTTCACTTCGGCTTGACCGGCCGCGAGTAAGGCACTCGCTCTGGAGGAGATCACGGATGACAGCTCTGGCTCATCGTGCCCGCAATGGTGCCCAGCCAAGCAATGGTGCCCAGCCAAGCAATGGTAGAGCAGCTGATCAGCGCGACCCGGAACTGCGCCTGACGTGCCTGCTCGACCAAGGCACGCTGGTACCGCTGCGCCCGCGCGACACCAGTGGAGCGTTTGCGGCCCGCGGCCGAGTCGACGGGGCCAAGATCATCGCCTACTGCACCGACGCGACCACCATGGGCGGTGCGATGGGGTCGGAGGGCTGCCGGCACATCGTCGAGGCCATCGACACCGCGATCCGGGAGCGGGCGCCGGTGATCGGGTTGTGGCACTCCGGGGGAGCCCGGTTGGCCGAGGGTGTGGAAGCTCTCGACGCCGTCGGTCAGGTGTTCGCCGCCATGGTTCGCGCGTCCGGGCGAGTGCCACAGATCTCCGTGGTGCTCGGCGCCGCCGCGGGCGGGGCCGCTTACGGTCCGGCGCTTACCGACGTCGTGATCATGGCGCCGGAAGGGCGGGTATTCGTCACCGGGCCTGACGTCGTCCGCAGCGTCACCGGCGAGCAGATCGACATGGAGGCGTTGGGCGGCCCCAGCGCGCACGGTAAGAAATCTGGCGTGGCGCACATTGTCGCCGACTCCGAGCCCGACGCGTTGCTCCGGGCGCGTCATGTCGCCGGCCTGTTCGCCCGGCCTGGGATGTTCGATTTGCACTCCCTGGGCGAGGAGGTCGACCTCTCGGAGTATCTGCCGGCGCAGCGTCAACGCGCCTACGACGTTCACCCTTTGCTGCACGCCCTACTTGACGATCCTGACCAGGGCAGCCCGGCTGGCGGCTTCGCTGAGATGCAACCCAAGTGGGCGCCCAACATCGTGGTGGGACTGGGCAGGTTCGCCGGGCGAACCATCGGAGTGATCGCCAATAACCCGCTGCGCCTCGGGGGTTGTCTGGACTCTGCGTCAGCGGACAAGGCGTCGCGCTTCGTTCGGATGTGTGACGCGTTGGGAGTGCCGATGCTCGTCATGGTCGACGTGCCCGGGTACCTGCCCGGCGTCGGTCAGGAATGGGACGGCGTGGTGCGTCGCGGCGCGAAGCTACTGCACGCTTTCGCCGAGGCGGTCGTTCCCCGGGTCACCCTGGTGACTCGCAAGGCCTTCGGCGGTGCCTACATCGCGATGAACTCCCGGTCGCTGGGCGCCACCCAGGTCTTCGCCTGGCCCGACGCCGAGATGGCCGTGATGGGTGCTAAGGCTGCCGTGGGAATCCTGCACCGTAAGGCGCTGGCTGCCGCGGCGGAGGACGAGCGGGAGACGCTGTACACCAGACTTGCTGAGCACCACGAGCAAATCGCCGGTGGCGTCGACCGCGCTGTGGCGATCGGAGCGGTGGATGAGGTGATCAAGCCGGCTCAGACCCGGCGACGCCTGGCCGAAGCGCTGGCCGCAGCACCTGCCGGTCGCGGAGCGCACGGCAACATCCCGCTGTAGTTGGCGGCCAACCTCAGCAGGGCGCCCGCAGGTTCGCGCTCGGCGCGGTGGAACCCATCCGCAACTGGTCCCCCTCGCCGATCAGCGGGTAGGACACCCACCAACGCAGGCATCTCACCGGTACCTCGGGTGGTGCGTCGACTGGGTTCTGCAGGCTGGTGAACGACGTCAGCGCGACAAGCCCACCACCGGGTCGCGGCTCCAGCCGGTGCACCACGATGGTGCCGTCCAGCGTGGAGCGGTACTGACCGTGCCAGGCGCTTTCCCCGATATCACGCGCCAACTGTGGGATGACCGCGCTACGCCACAGCGCGTAGTCGCCTGCGTTGATGGCGTCGAAATACCTCTGCAACACCTTCCGGATCCGGTCTGCATCCGGATGCGCTGCGGCGTCCTCGACGAGCACGACGGTGGCCGACCCAGGCTCGGGCCCGTTCGGCGGCACCCGGTTGCTCATCGAGGCCCCGCCCGAAGCCCCGTTCGTGGCGATGCGAACCGATCCGGCGGCGGGCTCCAGGTCGCGCAGGACCATCCCGACACCCACAGCACCGGCCAGCACAACGATCATCACCCCGAGGAGGACCCACCCGCGTCGGGCGACGTGCTGCGCCACTCGGGCAGACTACGCTTGCAGCGTCCGCGGGCCGCCCATCAGCCCACGCGATGCAGCCAGGTCACCGGGGCGCCATCCGCGGCGCGGCGGAAGGGTTCCAGCGCGTCGTCCCATGTTGCGCCAAGGAGCTGATCAAGCTGGTGGGCGAAGGATTCCGCGTCTCGAGCAGTGGCGGCCAGGGCTCGTAATTGATCCTCGCCGACCACGATGTCACCGTTGGCGCTGGTGCGGGCCCGCCACAACCCGAGCCCGGGTACGAAACAGAACCGTTCTCCATCCACCCCGGGACTGGGTTCTTCGGTGACCTCAAAGCGCAGCATCGGCCACGCCCGCAGCGCACTGGCCACCGCAGCGGCGGTGCCCGGATCGCCGGACCACTCGCATTCGGCGCGCAGCTGTCCTGGAGCCGCGGCCTGCGCGGTCCACTGTAGGTCCGCCCTGGTCTGCAGGACGCCCGCTATCGCCCACTCGACGTGCGGACATACCGCAGACGGCGACGAGTGGACGTAGATCGTGCCACTGGTGCTCATGTGGTACCTCCGCTGATCGACGAGGAGCGTCTTCCCCTACGTCCTCGAGATCAACTGAATGCACCGTTACTCATTGTGCCTTGGTGGCCGCTGGTGCGCCAGCGGTCCGGTGTGTGTCGCGCTCGAAAAAGACTAGGGCGCACCCCGGTCGAGCGGCCTGACGAGAGCTCAGTGTTCGCGGGCCCCCAGCGCTCTTGCGGCAGCCAGTGCATCGACCAACCCGGTGCCCTTGTCAAAGGAAGTTTCGTACCTGCCCACCTGCTGGTAAGGCGCACCGTTGGAGTAACGCAGTGCAGTGGACTTCAGCACTTCCTCGATCTCGGCGGGCGTCGCGGTGGGATCGGCCTGGAAGAGTAATGCCACGACCCCGACGATTTGCGGTGAAGCCATCGACGTACCGCTGAGCACGTTGTAACTACCCACGTCGAGAAGTCCAGGGCCGTTCTGCGGCTTGAGGCCGGTGGAGCAGATCGGCAGGTAGACCCGGCACGCACCGAGGATATTCTGCCCCGGTGCGGAGATGTCCGGCCAGGTCGAGGGGTTGTTCTTCACTCCACGCGAGGAGAAGGCGGAAACCGGGCCGCTACGGGTTCCGTTACCTTGGTCGTTGTAGGAGGCCACGGAGATGATGCCGCCGGTCGGATCCTGGGCCGGCGGATTAGTGAGGCTCTTCGACCCGTCGCCGCCGTCGTTGCCCGCGGCCCATACCATCACCACGCCTTCCTTGACGAGCTGGCGTTGCAATTTGACGGTCGCCGAGTTCGGATCGAACGTGCCCCCGCCCTGCGGCCCATAAGAGTTGTTGACCACTCTGATCGGCGGGCATTGCGCGGTCGGCACTGCGTCTCCGCACGGTTTGGCGTGGTGTTCCAGCACCCAGTTCAACGACGAGTCCGCACTGAGAATCACCACGGCGGCGCCGGTAGACAACGAGACGATCTTGGCGCCGGGCGCGGCACCGGACACCGTGGTGCCGTCGCTGAGGGTGACGCTGCGACCCGCGGCAATGCTGGAGACGTGGGTGCCATGGCCGCCGAGCGACAGGGTGTCGGTGTCGACCCCGGTAGGAACGTCCTTGATGCAGTTCGTGTCGGTGTTGGACTCGTCCAGGCACGTGCTCTTCAACGCGCGCACGACCTTGCCCCCGGCGAACGCGGGATGAGTGGGGTCAATGCCGGAATCGATCACCGCGATGGTGATGCCGCTACCGTCCAACGCTGCACCGTTCGCCCCGAACAGGGTCTGCCGGGCCTCCAGACCACGGATTGCCACCAACGAAGTGGAGCGGGTGGTGACCCGCGGTGGAGCTGAGGGTGCCGCGTGCACCGCGATGGGCTGGTCACCTTCGAGGTAAGTCACGCCGGGCTGGGTGCGAGCCGCTTCGATCTGTTGCTTGGTCCCCTGCGCGACCACCACTCCGATTTTGCGGAACGTGGTGACCCGCTTCATCCCGGTGGCGGCGACTGCCTGGTCGGCATCCGCGAGCGTCGCCCCATGCACCATCACCGTCATTTCGCCGGAGGAGGCCGAGAGCAGCCGCCCGACCAGCGACGGCGACAGCGGGACAAGCGCCGGTTCCGCGCTCGCCGGCATGGCAGCCAGCGTGCCTCCAGCGATCAGCCCGCTGACCAGCAGACCGGTCAGCAAACCCCGTCGACTCATGAGTCCTCCCCCTTGTCTGGCGCGTCGGGACGCACTGTGTGAGTGAACACGTAGCGCGAACAACCGTCAACGCTACGCAATCATATGCCCCGGCGCCTGATCGGCCTGCTATGAACCAGACGCCTGTGCGAGGGTTCGGTTGCGCCCAGCCCCGGTCGCGCCCATGATGTGCGCCGGGTAGCACACCGGCAGGAGGATTTAGCCACCGGTAGGAGGATTAATCAGTCGCGCGGTGAGCGAACAGCGCCACAGTCATAGTGCTTCCCGATTGCACGCGGGTTGGCACCCCGGAGCAAGGCATCAATTTGCTCAGGAGAGCTCGGTAGGCCGAACCATGTCCCCTGGCCCGTGTCGCACCCCGCCGCCCGGAAACGGTCACACTGTGCGGGGGTCTCAACACCCTCTGCGGTGACGGTCAGGTCCAGCGCGTGCGCCAGGTCGACCAGTGCCCGCACGATCCGTTGGTCCACGGTATTGCAGGGAGATTGCAGCCCCGCCGCGAAGGAGCCCGCGAGCTTGAGCTCACGCAGTGGTAGGCGGCGCAGATCTGGAAGGTTCCAATAACCGTCGCCGAAGTCGTCAAGGGCGATACGCACTCCCATGCCGTACAGCTTCGTCAGCACCGTGAGCGGGCCCGAGTCGTCGCCCATCAGAGACTGTTCGGTCAGCTCGAGTTGCAGGATGGACGGATCGAGCTCGTTGTCAGCGAGAGCCTTCATGACGTCGGGCACCAGGCTAGGCTCGTGCAGCTGCCGGGGGGCGAGGTTCACGCTGACCAAGGGCGCCGCATCACCGAACGCGTCGCACCACGCTCTGGCCTGCTCACACGCCCGGGCGAGCACCCAATGCCCGAGCTGCACGATCGCCCCAGACTCCTCGGCGAGATCGATGAACTGGGCGGGCTTGAGTACGCCGAATGTCGGGTGACGCCAGCGCACCAGCGCCTCGACTCCGCGCAGCGTGCCGTCCACCAGGCCGACCAGCGGCTGGTACACGACGAAGAACTCACCGCGCTCCACCGCGGACAGCATCGTCGCGGATAACGTGAAACGGGTTACCTCGCTATCGTTGCGGTTGCGGTCGAACATCGCATAGCGAGCCTTACCGTCAGCTTTCGCCTGGTACATCGTGATGTCGGCGGCCTGCAGAAGGTCCTCCGCATTGGTGTCGGCCACCGGCCGCTCGACGACCCCGATGCTCGTCGTCACGTTCAGCTCATGCTCGCCGACTCGAATCGGCTCGGCCATGGCAGTCAGGATCTTATCCGCCAGTGCCGCCACCTCCGTCTCTCCGGCAGTATCCTCAACGATGATCACGAATTCGTCGCCGCCCATCCGGGCCACCAGTGGCCCCTGTCCGCAGCAGCGGGTGAGTCGGGATGCGACGGTTTTCAGCAACTGATCGCCAACGTCATGACCCAGGCTGTCATTGACCACTTTGAACCCGTCGAGGTCCAAGAAGCACAACCCCACCCGACGATGGCCCGCTGGTCCGGAGAACACCCGTCCAAGCCGCTCGGTCACGACTTGGCGGTTAGCCAGCGCCGTCAGCGGGTCGTGGTAGGCCTGGTACTGCAGCTTGGCCTGCAGCCGACGCCGCTCGGATACATCTTCCAGCATTGCCACCTGGTAAACGGGCGCTCCGGCCTCGTCGCGTACCAGCGACACCGTCACATGCGTCCAGATCTCACCGCCGTCGGCGCGGTAGAACGGCTTTTCCACGCGGTAGTGGTCCCGCTCACCACGGATCGAGTCCTCGTAGATCTGCCACGCACTGGGAGTGTCTTCCGGATGGACCATCCAGCGGACGTTGAGCTGGGTGAGTTCATCATGGGTGTAGCCGAACATCTGTAATAATGCCGGATTGGCGTCGGTGATGTTGCCCTCCAAGTCACCGATCCCGATCCCGATCGCCGCCCCGGCGAACATTGCGCGGAACTTCGCTTCGCTCTCCGCCAGCGCCTGTTCGGCCTGTCTACGCGCACGAAGACCAGCGCGATAGATCGCGTCCTGTTCATCGAGACTGCGCTCGCGCAACGCACCGGCATAGCCGGCGGCCATGCTGCCGACCAGCTGAGCCATCCGGCCGGTGGCGTCGGTTCCTGGCGGCGCTGAAGCCAGCAGATCAGGCAACCATTCGGCGATCAACGCCAGGGTCTCTTTGAGCGTCTCAGTGCCGGTGAAATGCGCCGCGACCATGTCAACGCCGACCTGGCGTGCGACCGACGGGTCGAACTCGACAGCAAGGGCAGCATCTACCACTTGGTGGGTGAGCACAAGAAGGTGGCTGGTCAGCGCGCGGCGGCCCATCGACACGTAGCTCGTACCGATGATCGCATCGGCCCAACGCCGCGCGAAGGCCTCGTGGTCCGCGTGCGTCATTCGCGCCGGCCCACTACCGCATACATGCTGAACCGCTCGGGGCGGTCGTCGACGTCGGCTGGCGAGTCCGGACGCCACAGCGGCACGAACACGATTCCGGGGGGCACCAGGTCGAACCCGGCGAGCAACGCCTCAAGCTCCGGGATCGAGCGCATCGTCAAATCGGTGGCGATGCGCCGGTAGAGCGCGGTGATCGGCGCGACCACATCGGGCCGACCTGCATCGGTGGCGTGGGAGATGGCGAGGAAACTCCCGGGCACCATCGTCTTGCGGTACTGCGCGACGATATTCGCCGCGTCTGACTGATCCGGAACGAAGTGCAGTATCGCCACCATCAGCACGCCGATCGGCTGCGTCGGGTCGATCAGCCGCCTGGCGCGCGGATCATCGAGGATCGCCGCCACGTCCCGCATATCGGCCTGAACGATATCCGCGTGTTGGCTCCCCGCCAGGATGGCGCGGCTGTGCGCGACGGCAACCAGGTCGGTATCCACGTAGACCACTCGGGTCTGCGGCGAGGCGATCTGGGCGACCTCGTGCACGTTTCCCTCGGTGGGTATCCCGGAGCCGAGGTCCAGGAATTGGGTGATGCCCTGGCTGATCATATACCGCACTGAGCGGCGCAGGAATGCCCGGTTGGCCTGCATCACCAACGGCATTTCGGGCCACAGCTCGATCGCTCGACGAGCCAACTGCCGATCCACCGCGAAGTTGTGCGAGCCGCCGAGATAGTAGTCGTAGACGCGGGCCACGCTGGCGCGCTCGATGTCCACGTCGTCCGACCCCCAGCTCGACCCTTCCATCGGTAAACCTCCTGCTGGTGCCGGACCACCGTGGGAGCCGTAGGGCTACCCACCGCAGACCCGGACTTACCCTCCGACATCTCAATAACAGACTGGAAACGCCTCGTGCAAGGCCGCGGGCACACGCCGTTGGCTCTTTCCTTGATACTGGTTCCGTGGTGAACCACAGCTGCACGCCCGAGGAAGATCGAGCAGCGGTAGCTAGCGGGGCGGTTAGCGAGCCGAGAAAGCGGCGGGCGGCCGTCCTGGGTTCACCGATCAGGCATTCGCTGTCCCCGACGCTGCACCGTGCTGCCTACACCGCGCTGGGTCTGACCGGGTGGTGCTACGACGCGGTGGAATGCCACGAGGCGGCGCTGCCCGCCTTCGTTGAGCGGCTCGGTCCGGAGTGGGCCGGGCTGTCTCTGACGATGCCGCTGAAACGCGTTGCGTTGACCGTGGCCGATGAGGTATCTGCGCTGGCTCACGCGGTCGGCGCGGCGAACACCCTGATCATGGGACAGGGCGGGGAAGCTCGTAGGGCCGAAAACACTGACGTGGCCGGCATTCTCGCCGCGCTGCGGGAAGCGGGAGTCGATCGGGTGAGCGCAGCGGTGATCCTCGGGGCCGGCGGTACGGCCCGAGCGGCGCTTGCCGCGCTGCGCCAACTGGGCGAGACTGCGCCGACCGTCCTCGTGCGGGACTCGACCAGAACGACGGATCTCCGCGCGGCAGCCGACCGGCTCGATGTCGCGCCGGTTATCTCCGGCGACCTATTCGATGGCGCCATTCCCGAGGCTGACGTCGTCATTTCCACCCTGCCGCCGGGCGCTGCCGACGCGTTGAGTCGTCAGCAGTGGGTGAGCATGCCGGTGGTGCTCGATGTCGTCTACACGCCGTGGCCCACCCCGCTGGCCGCGTCCGCGATCACCGCGGGTTGCCCGACCGTCAGCGGTCTCGCCGTGCTCCTGCACCAAGCCGCCGCCCAGTGCCAGCTGATGACTGGTCGCCCCGCGCCAATCGCCCAGATGCGGGCAGCCCTCGGCGCCGCAGTCGCCGGGTAAGCGGACCTATGCGCTTCATCACCGACGCCACCCGCCTGGCCGAGCGGGAGCTGATCAACTAGTGCGTGTCGCCTAACGCCACCACACTCATCCCTATGGCGACTCCAACCTCGACATATCGGTTGCAGTTCGGCTGCTGCTTGACATTCACCGATGCCGTTGCGGTGGTTCCCTACCTTGCGTCGCTGGGCATCGGCTCGGTGTACGCCTCACCGCTGCTGACCGCGATGCCGGGATCAGCGCACGGATATGACGTGGCCGACCCTCGCCGGACATCTGAGGTGATCGGCGGCGAATCCGGCCGGCGCGCATTGGTAGCAGCCGTCCGCGCGCACGGGTTGGCACTGGTGGTGGATATCGTGCCCAATCACCTTGGCGTGGCTGACCCGCAGGCCAACCACGCCTGGTGGGATGTGCTGCGGTACGGGTCGTCGTCGCGCTTCGCTCGGTGGTTCGACATCACCGGCTGGCCACTGCGCCTGCCCGTCCTGGCAGATCCAGCTGACGCGCTCGCGGACCTGCGGCTGGATGGTGACGTGCTCCGCTACTACGAGCACGCCTTCCCGCTGGCACCGGACACGGCCGGCGGCACCCCGCAGCAGGTGCACGAGGCGCAGCACTACCGGCTGGTCTCCTGGCGGGCGGACGTGGGTTACCGCCGGTTCTTCGCGGTCAGCGACCTCGCGGCAGTGCGGGTAGAAGACCCGGACGTGTTCGACGCCACTCACGGCGAGGTGTTGCGCTGGGTCGCCCAAGATGAGGTCGACGGTCTGCGGGTCGACCACCCGGACGGCCTCACCGATCCCGCCGGTTATCTGCAACGGCTCCGGGAGCACGCTCCCGACGCGTGGATCGTGGTGGAGAAGATCCTCGAATCGGGTGAGGAGCTGCCCGCGTCCTGGCCAGTGGCTGGTACTACCGGCTACGACGCGCTCGCCGAGGTCGACGGAGTACTGGTAGACCCCGCAGGTGAAGCGACGCTGACCGCCCTGGATACGGAGCTGACCGGGATCCAGACCGACTGGGCGCAGCTGGTACACGATTGCAAGCTTGACGTGGCCACCGGCATGCTCGCCTCGGAGCTGCGTCGCCTGGCCGCCCTGTGCCCCGGCCTCCCCGATGTATGCGATGCGCTGGCCGAGGTACTGGCGTACTTCCCGGTGTACCGCTCATACCTGCCCGATTATGGGGTCCAGCATCTGGATCAGGCGCTGGCAGCTGCCCAGCACCAACGTCCCGATCTGGCGCTGACGCTGGCGGCGCTGTCACCGCGGCTGCGGGATCCGAGCGACGAGCTCACTGTCCGGTTCCAGCAGACCTCCGGAGCGGTGATGGCCAAAGGAGTTGAGGACACCGCCTACTACCGCTGGACCCGATTCATCGCGCTCAATGAGGTAGGCGGAGATCCGGGTCGTTTCGGACTCGACCTCGACGCCTTCCACGCCGCGTTGGCGCATCGGGAGCTGCTCGCGCCGCAGGGGATGACCACCCTGTCCACCCACGACACCAAGCGTTCCGCCGACGTAAGAGCCCGACTGGCGGTGCTCGCCGAACTGCCGGAATGGTGGGCTGGCGCGGTCCGGGAATTCACGAAGCTGGCGCAGGCGGCCGGCGCCGGCGTGCCCGACCCGGCGCTGGTACACCTGCTCTGGCAGACCCTGGTCGGTGCGTGGCCACTGCCGTCCGATCGGCTGCATGCCTACCTGGATAAGGCGATGCGCGAGGCGCGGACCCATACCACCTGGACCGACCCGGACGAGCCGTTCGAGTCCGCCATGCATGCCGTCGCCGACGCCGCGCTGACCGATCCTGTGCTGCATACCGCGGTGGCGAGAGTGGCAGCCCGGGTCATCGCGCCGGGACGGTCGAACTCGCTGTCCGCAGTGGTGATACAGCTGGCGATGCCTGGTGTGCCGGACACCTACCAGGGCGGCGAGCTGTGGGACCTGTCCCTGGTGGATCCGGACAACCGTCGGCCGGTGGACTTCACCGCCCGTGCCGACTTGCTGGCGCGGATCGACCGCGGCTGGCTGCCCGAAATCGACGACTCGGGCGCTGCCAAACTGCTCGTAGTGTCTCGGGTCCTGCGCGCCCGCCGTGACCATCCCGAACGATTCACCGGCTACACCCCGCTGCGCGCCGCCGGTGCCGCCGCGTCGCACGCCGTCGCGTTCGCTCGCAAGGGGGTTGTCGCGGTCGCCACCCGCTTACCCATCGGGTTGGCCGACCGCGGCGGCTGGGGCGAGACCGCGCTGCCCCTACCCGGGGGCTCCTGGACCGACGCGTTCACCGGCTTTTCGGGGTCCAGTGAGGTTCCGCTGGGCGGCCTGCTCGCCCGATATCCCGTCGCCCTGCTGCTCGCTGACTGACTAACCATTGATCATGCCCTACCGACTAACGCAGGCCGGCCAGACAATGCCGCGCAACACTGACAAGATCGGTAATCATGGACTTCACCGTGTGGGCTCCGCTGCGGCAGCGGGTACGGGTCGTGATGAACGACACCGAGCACGAGATGAGCCGGACATCCGGCGGCTGGTGGCACGGTCAGATCGACGACGCGGGACCAGGCACCGACTACGCGTTCCGGCTCGACGAGGAAGAACCTCCGTTACCCGACCCCCGATCCCGCTGGCAACCCAACGGGGTGCACGCCGCGTCACGGGTCTATGACCACAGCGCTTTCGACTGGACCGATCAGCGTTGGAGCGGCCGGACGCTGGCCGGTAGCGTGCTCTACGAACTACACATCGGGACGTTCACCCCAGACGGCACTTTCGACTCCGCGATCGAGCGCCTCGGCTACCTCGCCGAGCTGGATGTCGATCTGATCGAGGTAATGCCGGTCAACGCCGTGGACGGGCCGCGCAACTGGGGCTACGACGGGGTCGGCTGGTACGCCGTCACCGAGAACTACGGCGGGCCCGACGCCTTCAAACGACTCGTGGACGCCTGCCACTCCCGCGGGCTGGGCGTGATCCTCGACGTTGTGCACAACCACCTCGGCCCATCTGGTGCGTACCTGGACCGCTTCGGCCCGTACTTCGCTGGAAGCAACATCTGGGGTCCGACGCTCAACCTGGACGGCCCACGCTCAGACGAGGTACGCCGCTACGTCATCGACAACGCACTGGAATGGCTACGCGACTACCATCTGGACGGGCTACGCCTGGACGCCGTGCATGCCTTGCGGGATACCCGGGCCACCCATCTGCTGGAGGAACTGGCCGCTGAGGTCGACACTCTTGCCGCGCACCTGCGACGCCCGCTGTCGCTGATCGCCGAATCCGACCTCAACAACCCGCGCCTGATCACTCCGCGGGTCGCCGGGGGCTACGGCCTGACGGCGCAGTGGGACGACGACATTCACCACTGCCTGCACGCCACCCTGACCGGCGAACGGCAGGGCTACTACGCCGATTTCGGTGCGCTGCCAGACCTGGCCCGCACGCTGCGCGGTGCGTTCTTCCACGACGGGCGCTGGTCAGCCTTCCGGCAGCGCACCCACGGTCGCCCGGTGGACACCGCACACCTGCCCGGCTGGAAGTTCGTGACCTACCTGCAGAACCACGACCAAGTGGGCAACCGGGCCACCGGCGACCGGATCTCAGCCATCCTGTCCCCCGGCCTGCTGGCCTGCGGCGCAGCACTGGTGCTGTGCTCGCCGTACACGCCAATGATCTTCATGGGCGAGGAGTGGGGCGCGGCCACTCCGTTCCAGTTCTTCTCGTTCATGCCCGACGCGGAGCTGCGCGAGGCCATCCGCCGGGGCCGCGACACCGAGTTCGCCGAGCACGGGTGGAACGAAGCGGATGTCCCCGACCCCAACGACGAACAGACATTCCGACGGTCCCAGCTTGACTGGTCCGAGCCCGGTGGCGAACCACACACCACGCTCCTGCGCACCTACCGGGAGCTGATCGCGCTGCGCAGATCCCGCCCGGAGCTTTCCGACCCACGGCTGGATGCGCTGACCGTCGACGTCGATGAGCAAGCCCGCACGCTGGTCCTACACCGCGGTGCACTGCGGGTGACGGTGAACCTGGGCGCGCAGCCAGCCACCGTTGCGCTGGACGCCCAGCCCGCTGACGTTCTTCTCGCATCCGGGGAAGCCACCATAACGCAGGACACCGTACGGCTGGCTGGTGAGTCCTTCGCCGTGGTGGCCCTGTGATGTTGCAGGTATGGGACGTTGTAGCTATGGAACTCAGCGGAAGAGCTTGCGCAGCAGCACCAGCACGATGAGCGCGCCGATGCCCATCAGTGAGTAGCGCACAGTCGGGTTGCCGAGGGTGGCCTCGACCTGTTCCTTGCCCGCTTCGACCAAGCGCGTGGGATCCGCCCGGGTGCCGATCTCCTGCAGCGTCGCGGCCAGCCGGTCGCGGGCCTGCTCGATGTCGCGTTCGATGGTGTCGGCATCGCGGGCCATAGAGTCCTCCTCGCGCGGGGATGCGTGCCGCACACCGTAGAACATGGTGTCACCAGTGACGAAGCCACCCCATCCGGGCGGTACCGTCCGACCTCGTGACCGACAACGTTGTCCTGTCCCCCGGCGACACCGCGCCGGAGTTCACCCTGCCCGATGCTGATGGCAAAGCCGTTTCGCTATCGGACTACCGCGACCGATCCGTCGTGCTCTACTGCTACCCGGCCGCCAGCACCCCCGGCTGCACGAAGCAGGCCTGCGACTTCCGTGACGACCTCGCGGAACTGGACACGGCCGGGTTCGCTGTACTCGGCATCTCGCCGGACCCGCCGGCGAAGCTGGCGAAGTTCCGCGACGCGGAAGACCTCACCTTTCCGCTGCTGTCCGATGCCGACCGTGCTGTGCTCACCGCCTACGGTGCCTACGGCGAAAAGCAGCTCTACGGCAGGACGGTCACCGGCGTCATCCGATCCACCTTCGTGATCGACCCGCAGGGCCGCATCGACAAGGCGCTGTACAACGTCCGCGCCACCGGTCACGTCGCCAAGCTGCGTAAATACCTAGGAGTCTGACGCCGTATCCTGTCCCCATCTGGTGGCGCTTGTCACCGCAAGCCGGCGTAGCCCAACGGCAGAGGCACGGGTCCTAGGAACCCGCCAGTGTGGGTTCGAATCCCACCGCCGGCACCACGGTGACGTCTCACTTTCGCCGATCACGAAGCCGCGGACAACGCGAATAGGCGAGCACACGCGGGTCCACCGTACGGATTGCTACCGTGGTAGTAGGTCGGTAGGATTAGCACATGGGTGCCGAGAAGTTGTCCATTTCGCTCGACTCAGACCTGGCGGCCGCAGTCCGGGCCGCCGCGGGGGAGCAGGGCGTGAGCGTCTCGACCTGGCTGGCTGACGCAGCACAGGCCCAGGTCCGCCAGCGAAGGCTCCGCGAAGCGCTCGACGTTCTCGCGTCGGAAGAAGGCGAGCTCGATCCCGTTGAGATCGACAGGTTGATCACCGACGCTCGACGGACCTCGCGTGTGGTCATCGGCGCCGAAGGCGCAGCGTGAGCCTGATCTTGGACGCTGGCGCACTCATCTCATACGAGCACGGCGATCGGACCGTCCGCGCGTTCCTGGAGCGTGCGGCCCGAACCGGGGTCGACGTGCGAACCTCGACTGGTGCGGTTGCACAGGTATGGCGCGATGGAGCCCGGCAAGCTCGTCTGGCCCTGCTTCTGAACGGGTTACTCGAGGTTGAGCTTACCCGCGAACGCGCCCGGCGCATCGGCATGCTGCTGCGTCGGGCAGACGAGCGCGACGTCATCGACGGTTCCATCGTCGACGCCGCCGTGGATGGCGACGAGATCCTGACTACCGATCCGGACGGTATCGCGGCGCTCGCTCAGCACAGCGGCAAGAGCCTCATTGTGACCCGGGTGTGAGCTGATCTGATCCTCCGGTGCCCCGGGGAGCGGTGTACTCAGCATGTACGGCGCGAAGAGCGCGGATGTCCTGCACTGCATGCGGGCCGTCGGTGGACTGGATCGCCATTACTGCGATGTACTCATCATCGGGCAGTTCGAGGCGAGCCCACGGGGCACCGTCGGGAAAGGACACCCCAAGCACCAGCTCCCAGGGCACCGTGCGGGTCCCAATCAGGTTGCGCACCTCCACGCCGTCGGCGCCGGCGCGCACCCGGGGCCGCGCGAACAGCAGGGCCGCACCGGCGAGCAACAGACCCAGCACCACCATGGCCACCTGGTCGGAGAGCCGGAAGTAGACACCGGTGGGCGTCCGTCGCAGCAGCGTTCCGACGACCGCGAAAGCCGCGACCAGCGCTACGGCGGCGGCCACTGCGACCCGACGGGTCTTGCGCGGTCGCGCCTCGAACACAGTGGTGGAGGTCATGTCCCGTCCCGCCGAGCCCGCCGCAGCCCACGCAGCACCAAAGCCATCTGCAACGCGGCGACGCAGGCGGAGAATCCCTTGTCCTCCGTGGAGGAGGGTAACCCGCAGCGATCCAGCGCCTGCTCCTCGGTATCGCAGGTCAGTACGCCGTTGCCGATCGCGACCCCCTCATCCAGCGCGACCCTGGTGAGCCCAGTGGTGACCGCGTCGCAGACATAGTCGAAGTGCGGGGTGCCACCGCGGATCACCACCCCGAGCGCGAGCACCGCATCGTATTGACGGGCCAGTTCCTGGCACACCACAGGAAGCTCGACCACACCGGGCACCCGCACCACCGTCGGATCCGCGATCCCCGCCTCGGCAGCGGCTGCGCCGGCCCGGTCCAGCAACGCGGTGGTGATGCGCTCATGCCAGCGAGTGGCGGCGATGCCCAACCGCAGGTGCTCGCAGCGCGGTACCTCCAGCACAGGCTGTCCGGTCCCGCTCATGGCCGCAACGCTCCAGTGGGGTCCAGGCCGTCGAGGTCGTGGCCCATCCGGTCACGTTTGGTGCGCAGGTAACGCAGATTTTCCGGGTTGGGCCGGATGGGCAGCGGGATCCTTCCGGTGATGGTCAGGCCGTAGCCCTCCAGGCCGGCCCGCTTGGCCGGGTTGTTGGTGAGCAACCGCATCGAGCGCACTCCTAGGTCCACCAGGATCTGTGCCCCGGTGCCGTAGTCGCGGGCGTCAGCGGGCATACCGAGAGCGAGGTTGGCGTCGACGGTGTCCGCGCCGGCGTCCTGCAGCTGGTATGCCTGCAGCTTGTGCATCAACCCGATACCACGGCCTTCGTGACCCCGCACGTAGAGCACCACCCCGCGGCCTTCGGCGGCGATGGCCGCCAGTGCGGCGTCCAACTGCGGCCCGCAGTCACAGCGCAGCGAGCCGAGCACGTCGCCGGTCAGGCACTCGGAGTGCACCCGGACCAGCACGTCGGCACCGTCCCCGATCTCCCCGGCGACCAGCGCGATGTGTTCCACACCGTCGAGCAGCGAGTCGAACCCGATCGCGGTGAACTCCCCGTGCACGGTTGGGATTCGGGCTTTGGCGACCCGCTCCACCTGCTTTTCGAAGCGCCGACGGTAAGCGATCAGATCCGCGATGGTGATCAGTGCCAGGTCATGCTCGGCGGCGAAGACCTCCAACTCGTCACGACGGGCCATTTCGCCGTCGTCCTTGGCCGAGACGATCTCGCAGAGCACACCGACCGGGGGCAGCCCCGCCAGCCGGGCCAGGTCCACTGAGGCCTCGGTGTGCCCGGGGCGGCGCAGCACCCCACCCTCCTTGGCTCGCAGCGGCACGACATGACCCGGGCGGGCGAAGTCCACCGACTTGGCGTCCGGGTCGGCCAGTAGCCGGATGGTGTGCGCCCGGTCCGCCGCCGAGATCCCGGTCGTCACGCCCTCGCGGGCATCCACCGTCACGGTGTAGGCGGTACCCCGCTTGTCCTGGTTGGTATGAAACATCGGTGGCAGATCCAACCGGTCGCAGTCCTCCCCGGTCAGCGCCACACAGACGTACCCCGAGGTGTACCGGACCGTGAACGCCAGCAGCTCAGGAGTGGCCCGAGCCGCGGCGAAGATCAGATCGCCCTCGTTCTCGCGTTCCTCATCATCCACCACAATCACGGGGCGCCCGGCCGCCACCTCGGCGATCGCCCGATCGATGCCGGCAAAGGCGCTGTGCGTCATCGCGTCCTCCTCCCCCGCATCATCCCCCAGCACCATCGCTACGAGGCACTAGATGTGGGCGAGCCAACCGCTCGACATACTTCGCGATCACATCGACCTCGAGGTTCACCAGCTCACCGGGGCGTCGCACGCCTAGGGTGGTCAGCTGCTGAGTGGTTGGAATCAGGCCTACAGAGAAGTCGTCAGCGTCGACGTCGATCACGGTGAGTGATACCCCGTCCACGGTGATGGACCCCTTCTCCACCACGTAGCGTGCCAGCCCGGGAGACATCCCGATCCGGATCAGCACCCACGGTGCCCCTTCCTGCGGCGCGATGCGGGACAGCAGGGTCCCGGTACCATCGACGTGGCCCTGCACGAGGTGCCCACCGAGCCGGTGCCCCAGCTTCGCCGCCCGCTCCAGATTCAACCGATCCCCGACCCGAGCCGGACCCAGGCTGGAGCGGCGCAGCGTCTCGCCGATCACGTCAGCGGTGAACACCTCGCCGTCGACGTCTACGACCGTCAGGCAGACGCCGTTGACCGCGATGGAGTCACCGGGTTTCGCATCTGAACTAGCCAGCGGTCCGCGCACGGTGAATCGCGCCGCGTCGGACCGTTCCTCCTTGCTGACGAGTTCCCCGAGTTCCTCGATGATGCCGGTGAACACGGCTCATCCCTTCCGGCCGGTATGCCTCACCGGCCGCTGCACGCTCGGGCCTGGGCCCGGAGCGCCTCAACGGCCCGTGCTGGGTCCTCAGCCCCGTATACGGCCGAGCCGGCGACGAAACAGTCCACCCCCGCTTCCGCAGCGGCCTCGATGGTGTCGGCGCTGATCCCCCCGTCGATCTCCACCAGCACGGTGAGGTGCCCGGTGTCCACCAACCGTCGGGCGGTACGCACCTTGTCGAGTACCTCGTAGATGAACGACTGCCCACCGAAGCCCGGCTCCACACTCATCACGAGCAGCGTGTCGTAGTGCCGCAGCACCTCAACCCAGGGCTCCAAAGGGGTCTTGGGTTTGACTGACAGACCGGCCTTGGCCCCGGCCGCGCGGAGGTCCTTCGCCAGCTTGATGGGGTCCTGGGCGGCCTCGGCGTGCACGGTGACGTTGTAGCAACCCGCTTCGGCGTAGCCGATCGCCCACCGATCCGGGTTCTCGATCATGAGGTGGCAGTCCATCGGGATATCGGTGTACTTCATCAGGCTCTGCACGACGGGAAGGCCCAGGGTGAGGTTGGGCACGAAGTGCCCGTCCATCACATCGACGTGAAGCCAGTCGGCGCCCGTTACCGCGTTGGCCTCGTCGGCCAGCCGGGCGAAATCGGCGGATAAGATAGACGGCGCGATCATCGGCTGAGGTGGCACAGGGTGCACGGTATCGCGCAGTCAGCTCGATGGCGGTTGCGACTCGGCAACGGTGAGTTCCAGCCGGTCCCCCGCGACGCTGCCGTGGACTTCCTGACCTGGTCTGAGGTCCTCGGTGAGCAGCATGCGGGACAGTTTCTTGTCCAGCTCACGCCCGATGGCTCGGCGTAGCGGTCGCGCCCCGTATTCCGGCTGGTAGCCACGATCGACTATCCAGTCGATGGCGTGGTCGTCGAGGCGCAGGGTGATGTTCTGCGCGCGAAGCCGCTGCCGGGTCTGCTCCAGGAGGAGCTTGGTGATCGTGCGAAGCCGTGGCCGATCGAGGCCACGGAACAGGACGATCTCGTCGATCCGGTTGAGGAACTCCGGCCGGAAGTGCCGCCGCACGGTGACCATCAGTGGTTCCCGCACCTCCTCGACTGATCGCCCGGTACTGGTCGCGGCCAGCAGCTGATCCGCGCCGAGGTTGCTGGTCATGATGATCACAGTGTTGGCGAAGGTCGCGGTCCGACCCCGGGAGTCGGTGAGCCGGCCGGCATCGAAGACTTGCAGCAGGATGTTCGAGACGTCGGCGTGCGCCTTCTCGATCTCATCCAGCAGCACCACGGTGTAGGGGGTGCGCCGGACGGCGTCGGTGAGCTGGCCGGGCTCGTCGTGGCCGACGTAGCCGGGAGGGGCGCCGATGAGCCGTGACACGGTGTGTTTGTCCTGGAACTCGCTCATGTCGAGGCGGATCAGCCGCTCCTGCGACCCGAACAGTGTCTGCGCCAGCGCCCGGGCCAGCTCCGTCTTGCCCACGCCGGTAGGGCCGAGGAACAGGAATGAGCCGACCGGCCGGTCCGGGTGATTGAGACCCGCGCGGCTGGCGCGCACCGCGTCCGCGACCGCCTCGACCGCCTCGTCCTGCCCGACGACTCGCTGCCGCAGTTGCTCCTCGAGGTGGAGCAGCCGGTGCCGCTCGACCTCGGTGAGCTGCGCGACTGGAATGCCGGTGCTCCGCGCGATGATCTCTGCGACGTCGTCGGCGCTGACCTCCGGCGGAAGGGCCGGTCTGGAGTGAGCGGTCTCCAGCTCTACGATCGCCAGGTCGAGCTCCCGGGTCAGCGCCTCGGCCCGCTCGTAATCTTCGGCGTCAACCGCGATGTCCTTGGCCCGGGTGAGCTGCTCGACGCGCTGCTCGAGCGCCCGGGTGTCCGCGCGCGGGACTTCGACTCGCCCCCGGACCCGAGCGCTGGCCCGGTCGATCAGATCGATCGCCTTGTCGGGAAGGAACCGGTCGGTGAGATACCGGTCAGACAGCCGGGCGGCCGCCTCGGTGGCCTCGTCAGAGATGCGGACGCGGTGGTGTGACTCGTAGCGCTTGCGCACGCCGCGCAAGATCGTGACGGTGTCCGCAACGCTCGATTCGGCGACCAGGATGGGCTGGAACCGTCGTTCCAGCGCCGGGTCCCGCTCGATGTGCCGCCGGTACTCCTCGACTGTGGTAGCCCCGACCAGCTGCAGGTCGCCTCGCGCCAGCGCGGGCTTGAGCATGCTGGCGGCGTCCATCGCACCGCCCTCGGCTCCCGCGCCGGCACCGATCACGGTGTGCAGCTCGTCGAGAAACAGCACCACCGTCCGGCCAGCGGCGGTCACCTCGTCGATCACCGCGGTGAGGCGTTCCTCGAACTCACCCCGGTACTTGGTACCCGCC
>JBBPZY010000344.1:0-18253 GCA_038276315.1 Mycobacteriales bacterium | reverse complement strand
AGTCGGCGGGCATGGCGTAGCGCCGCCACAAGAACGGGAGAATCGATGACGACAGCGCCGCCCCCACTACCCCGTCGGGTTGAGGTAGCGCAGGTGTACGGCGTGCAGCACGTCCCCGTGGGAGCGGCCGGTGGCCTCTGCGAGCTCGTCGAGCAGGATGCCGGACAACGAGGACAGCCCAAACATCAGGTCGGCGAACCCGCGCCACGGATCCTGGGAACCAGCGGCATCGCCGAAGGCGCGGTTGATGGCGTGGTGAAAGACCGTGGGGTCTGCTTCGGTCTCGGCGATGCCCCAGGCGGTGAGCACTTCCAGCGCCGGCGGCAACACCGTGTGCAACAGTTCATCAGGATTGTTGACGCTCATCGTCGCCTCTCCGGTTACCGGCGGATCAGGGCAGTACCACAGATCGGGCGTTGGCGAACCGGCGAGCGGCGTCGGCCCAGTTCACAACGTTCCACCAGGCTTCGACGTAGTCGGGCTTGACGTTGCGGTACTGCAGGTAGAAGGCGTGCTCCCACATGTCGAGCAACAGCAGCGGCACCATGCCCGGCGTCATGTTGCCCTGATGGTCATACACTTGCTCGAGGATCAGACGCTGCCCCAGCGATTCCCACACCAGGACCGACCATCCAGACCCCTGCACGCCCAGCGCGTTGGCGGTGAAGTGCTTGCGGAACCCGTCGAAGGACCCGAAGTGCTCGTCGATGGCCGCGGCGAGTTCGCCGTCAGGCTTGTCGCCACCGTCGGGGGACATGTTGGGCCAGAACACCGAGTGGTTGACGTGCCCGCCGAGGTTGAACGCCAGGTTCTTCTCCAGCATGTTCACCGTCGCCAGCGCCTCACAGTCCCGCGCGTCGGCCAGCTGATCCAGAGCGGTGTTGGCGCCCTTGACGTAGGTGGCGTGGTGTTTGGAGTGGTGCAGTTCCATGATCTCCCCGGCGATGTGTGGCTCCAGGGCGCTGTAGTCGTAGGGCAGGTCGGGCAGGGTGTAGTCGGCCACGCTTGACCTCCTGTAGTGACTATCGGATGCTGTAGCCACTATCTTGCGATTGTGGTTGGAGTGCAACCCTCCGGGCTCGCCGGCCGCGTCGCAATGCCCGCCGCGTCAAGCTCGCGACGCAGCCTGGACCACCCCACTCCGGTCGCTTTCGCCATGCTGCGCAGACTTGCCCCGGTAGAGTGGGCATGCCGCAGGTAGCTGGACAGGTCGGCGAAGCCGAGTTCGCGCAGCCGGCCGGCCAGCGCCCGATCCCGCCGAGCGGCCCTGGTCAGCCGTCCGGCATCGAGCGCTGCACGGCGCAGTCGGGTCAGCTCCGGCGACGGGCTCCCGGCGTGCACGGTAGCGGCCAGGGTCGCGAGCCGGCCGGTCTTGCAGAGCTCCTGGCCAACCGCGAGCCGAGCCCGTAGCTCCGGGGAGCGCAGGTAAGCCGCGCTCTGACGAGTCGCGATCAATCGGGAGAGAGTCTCGGCGACCAGCGGCCGGTTACGGCACAGGCCCATCGTCTCGCGGTAAGACTCGGCGGTGTGCCCGTGCCTGCGAACGTGACCGCCGAGCGACACATACCAGCGTCCGCACAGATGGCAGCAGATGCGACCAGTGCCGGGTTCGATCACCAACTGACCGTACGGAGCGTGCAGACCGGTGCCGTCAAGCAGCAACCACAGGTGGGCGTGGGTGTGCACGGGTGGGGAGCGGCGGACCCGAGTCGCTGCGGTGTTCGTCATGAGCGCCGCCTCCTATTGCACTTTAATGGCAACTGCATGATGACGTGGCGCTCCCCCGAACGCAAGAGCCGGTCGGCTCATGCGCCGCGTACCACCGTCGTGGAGTCGATTTGACACGAAGGGTGACGGCGACGCACGACCTTGCCAAAGTTTGGCGATAACTTGTCGCATCTGTCTTGCACATACCAGAGAATGGTATCTATCATCACTCGAACGGATGACGAGGTCGCTCCGCAGGGTGACGTGATGAAGAAGGGGAACTCATGGCCGCTCCAGCCACGGCTGACTCCGGTTCCGGATTCGCCCGATTCCGGGCCAGCCTCAACCGAGAAGACCGGATCTCCATCGGCGGTATGTACGGATTTATCGTTCTGCTCCACCTGATCGGCTTCGGGGTGCTGCTCGCGTTCGTCGTGCCGCGGGGCTACAACCTCGGCTCCACCGGGATCTACGGCGTCGGGGTCGGCATCCTGGCCTACACGTTCGGGCTACGGCACGCCTTCGACGCCGACCACATCGCCGCGGTCGACAACACCACCCGCAAGCTGATGGCCGACAACGCCGAGACCGGCAACACGCGCAAGCCACTGTCGGTGGGGTTCTGGTTCTCCCTGGGGCACTCCACGATCGTGTTCGGACTGGCCTTCCTGCTCTCGGTCGGGGTGAAGGCCCTCGCCGGGCAGGTCGAGAACGACTCCTCGGCACTGCACTCGGCCACCGGCGTCATCGGCGCGTCGGTGTCCGGGGTGTTCCTGTGGATCCTGGGAATCCTCAACCTCATCGTCCTGATCGGCATCATCAAGGTCTTCGCCAAGATGCGCCACGGCACCTACAACGAGCAGGAACTGGAGGACCAGCTCAACAAGCGCGGCTTCATGAACCGCATCCTCGGCGGCCTCACCAAGTCGGTCCGCAAGCCCTGGCACATCTACCCGATCGGCGTGCTGTTCGGGCTGGGCTTCGACACCGCAACCGAGGTCGGCCTGCTGGTACTGGCCGGTGGGGCGGCGGCGTTCAGCCTGCCCTTCTACGCGATCCTCATCCTGCCGATCCTGTTCGCCGGCGGGATGTGCCTGATGGACACCACCGACGGCGTCTTCATGAACGCCGCCTACGGCTGGGCCTTCGCCAAGCCGGTCCGCAAAGTCTTCTACAACATCACCATCACCGCGCTGTCGGTAGCCGTCGCGCTGATCATCGGCACCATCGAGCTGGTCAGCGTGCTCGACCGCCAAGCCGGCATCGACTCCGGGCCGCTGGCGGCGATCGGGTCGATCCCGCTGGACTACGCCGGCTACGGCATCGTCGCCCTGTTCCTCGCCGCATGGCTCATCGCGTTGGCAGTCTGGCGGTTCGGCCGGATCGAGGAGAAATGGTCGGCCAAGCTGGCGCCGACCCCGGGCATCGCGGAGTAGCCGGAGTAGCCAGAGCCCGATCCAGACCCGCCCGCTCAACAGTCAAGCGGGTGCATCCCACGGCCCCGGCAGCCTTCCCCTCCCTGCCGGGGCCGTGGCACTCTGCGGCCCGTCGCCGTACCCGCAACAGGTTTTGCGGCTGCGACAGGATCCCTAGGGTTCCCGACAACCTTTAGTTAGCCTGTCCTAATGGGTGACCCCCGATCTGATGACGCGCAGACCACTGCGCTCGCGCTTGCGGCTGGTGCGGGGGATCGTACGGCGCTGGCGGCGTTCATCCGTGCCACCCAGCGTGACGTGTACCGCTTCGTCGGTCACCTTTGTGCGCGGGACGAGGCTGAGGACCTCACGCAGGAGACCTACCTGCGGGCGCTGCGGGCGCTGCGGGCGCTACCCGGCTTCGCCGGTCGCTCCTCGGCGCGCACCTGGCTGCTTGCCATCGCTCGGCGGGTCGCCGCCGACCAGATCCGGCAGATCAGGACGCGGCCGCGCACCACCGCCGTCGAGGACTGGGACACCGTCGCGGCCGAAAGCTCGACACACCGCAGGTCCGGGTTCGACGAAGGTGTCCTGCTGCGCGAGCTGGTCGCCGGTCTGGAACCCGACCGCCGGGACACCTTCGTGCTCACCCAGGTACTGGGCCTGGGCTACGCGGGCGCCGCCGAGGTGTGCGGATGACCCGTCGGCACCATCCGCTCCCGGGTGGCCCGGGCGCGCGAGGACCTGGTGCGCGCGATGAACACCCCCGGACTGCCCGGCCGCACCGGCACCGGCCCCTGAGTCCTTCCGGTACTGGGGCCGCTATCGGGGCCCTTTCATTTTCGGCTGCGAGGCGCCGCCGATCAGCTACGCTGCGACGAGCAACGGTGTGAGGAAGCCGGTGGGAATCCGGCGCGGTCGCGCCACTGTGATCGGGCGGGTTGCCGCCCGGGAGTCAGATCTTCGGCCGTTGCCCAGCTCAGCATTGTAGGGACGCGCCATCCCGAAGGAGTACCCGTGCACATCCCTGACGGCTTCGTCTCCCCAGCGGTTACGGTCGCCGGTGCTGTCGTGGCGGTTGCCGGGCTTGCGCTGTGTGTGCGCCGCGCCGGGCTCGACGTCACGCAACGGCAGCTGCCACTGGCCGGCCTCGCCGCCGCGTTCTTCCTCGTACTGGGGGCTCCGATCATCCCGGTTGCGGTGGGTACCGAGGGCCACCTGCTCGGCGGCACGCTGGCCGTGGCGCTGCTCGGACCGTGGCTGGGGCCGGTGGTGATCACCGTGGTCACCGTGGTGCAAGCCTTGTTCCTCGGCGATGGCGGGCTGTCAACGCTCGGGATCAATGTGGTGAACCTGGCGCTGGTGCCGGCCGCGGTCGGCTACCCGGTGCTGCTCGGGCTTCGCAAGGTGCTGCCCCAGCGGCCTACCGGCACGGCGGTGGCCGCCGGGATCGCCGCCGTGGTGTCGGTGCTGGCGGCGGCCGCGCTGTTCACCGCGGAGTACGCCCTCGGCGGTGCTGCCGGGGTGCCACTGCGCACCGTCGCGATCTCGACCATGGGGGTATACGCGCTGGTCGCGGTGTTAGAGGGGTTGGTCACAGCGCTGGTCGTGCGGGGATTGCTGGCAGTGCGCGCCGACCTGGTTCAGGTCGCCCTGGTTAGCCCGGAATAGAGCCCCAAAACAGAGCCCCGAACAGACCAAGGAGTTCGCCAAGCCGCTGGTGGGTATACCGCTGGCATGGCTGGCAGCGCGTTCGTCCTCGGCGGTGGGGGTGTGCTGGGCGCGGCCGAGGCGGGCATGGCCGGAGCGTTGCTCGAGGCCGGCGTGGTACCGGATCTTATCTGCGGCACCTCGATCGGGGCGATCAACGGCGCGGCACTCGCCGCGGACCCGACTCCGGATGGCGCGCAGAAGTTGGTGGCGATGTGGGGAGAGCTCGCAGCCGATGGCGTGCTCGGCGGTTCACTGCTCGGCCGGCTGGTGGAGATCGTGCGCAGTGGCACATCCCTGCACGACGGCGCGGACCTGCGCCGGCTGCTGGTCGAGAGCCTGCCGGTGCACACCTTCGAAGAACTCCTGGTGCCTTTCCACTGTGTGGCGGCGAGCATTGAAGGTGTGCGGGAGCACTGGTTCTCCTGCGGCAACCTGATCGACGCGGTACTCGCTTCCTGCGCTCTGCCGGGCGTCTTCCCGCCTGTCTGCATCGCCGGGGAGCACTACTTCGACGGCGGCCTGGTCAACAGCATCCCATTGGCGCGGGCCGTCCAGTTAGGCGCCGACACGGTCTGGGTGCTGCACGTCGGGCGCGTCGAGGAGGAGCTGAGGGTGCCCCGCTTCCCGTGGGAGGTCGGCTTCGTGGCCTTCGAAATCGCGCGACGGCACCGGTTCCACACCGATCTCAACGATGTTCCCGACGGCGTGACCGTTCACGTGCTGCCGACCGGCCTTCCGCAGCGGGCGGCGCCGACGTGGTCGAACCTGCGCTACCGCGACCGGCGGCGTATCGAGTGGAGCGTTCAACGCGCCTACGAGGCCACCCGCGACTACTTGGCGGCGCTGACATGACCGTGCTGCGCCGGGCGCTGACGGTGCCGGCGGTGGTCCTGCTGGAGATCTTCCTCCTGATCACCGCGCCGCTACTGCTCCTCGTCGCCGCGATCGCGTCAGCGGGGACCGGCTCGACGCGGGCATTACGCAGCACGGCCCTGGTGTTGGCCTACGCCGCCATCGAGCTGTCGACGCTCAATCGCCTACGGCACGGGGTGGACGACCCGAATGAGCTGCTGCGGGTGGTGTTGATCAGGGCGTACAGCACGATCCGGCGAGTCCTCGACGTGCGGGTGACGCTAGAGGCCGGCTCCGCCACCAGGGAACAGCTCTCGACGTGCAAAGGACTGGTGGTACTCGCGCGGCATTGCGGACCCGGGGACTCGCTGTTCATCGCCTGGCTGCTGGTGGTGCAGTACCGGTTGCGGCTGCACGTCGTACTCAAAGCCGTGCTGCGACTGGAACCCACCCTCGACCTCGCCGGCGATCGACTACCACTGTGCTTCATCGGGCCCAACCGGCGCCGAGCCCGAGGATGCATCCAGACCCTCGCCGCCTCGATGTCCACCGGCGATGCGCTGCTGCTGTTCCCCGAGGGCGGCAATTTCAGCCAGCCGCGGTGGAAGCACGCGGTGGCGGCGCTGTCCGCCCGCAGTGCCCATGACCGAGCGCGGCGCGCCCGAGGACGCACCTACACGCTGCCACCGCACCTCGGCGGCGTGCTGGCGGCGCTGACCGGAGCCCCGACTGCCGACGTGCTCCTACTCGCCCACACGGGCTTCGCCCGCGACGGTCGGGACCGGCCCTGGTCGCAACTGCCGGTGCATCGCCCGCTGGTCATCCGCACCGCTCTCGCTCCTGCCGCCACCGTCCCGCGTGAGGCCGCCGCGCTGTCGACGTGGTTGGACACCGCGTGGTCGGAGGTCGACACGTGGGTGCAGCGGCACGTCGAGCACGCTGCGGCACAGCACCCGACCGACGTCAGGCCAAGGTGGTGAGGGCACGGAACCTGCGCAACCGCAGGCTGTACATTCTGGTCGCCGGCATCCGCATCGGCGGCGTCAGTGCTGGGCGAGGCAGTCTCGAAAGTTGCCGGGAACTCCGGGCAGCCCGTGCGCGACCACTGCTACGTGGACTGCACAGAGTGTAGGGAAGCCCCTCTCCGCCTGCCTGGACGGGGAAGCGAATGTAGCGGAATCGCGCGCGGTCGACGCCCACTTGGCGCTCTGTGCTGCGTGCTGTTGGTTCGGCGACGAGGCGGCGCGGGTCACCAGGCTTGCTCGCGCCGCCGTAACAACCGAGGTTCCAGACGTCACCGCGGAGCCGGTGTTCACCATTGACGGGCTGGCCACCATCCTGCAGGTCCTAGCCGAGCTCGACCGGGACTCGACCACCTGCGCCACCGCGATGATGGCCTACAACACTGCCGAGATGGTCAGTGCCACTCGGGCGGCGCTCAACTGTGCCGACATCGCTGCGTCCTCCCACCGCGTCCTTTCCCACCCCACCGCCACCGACGCCCGGGTCGTCCGGTCGATCCTGGAGGCAGCGGTCAACGCCGCCGATCGCTGCGCCATGGACTGCGGTCAACACGCCGGTCACCACGGCCACTGCCGCGTCCACGCAGAAACCGCCCAGCGCGCTGCCCAACTCTGCAGATCGGAACTCCAGAACATCACCGGCTGAACGACGCGCGCTACATCACCATGAGCATGTGGCTCATGCTGGCGGCCATGACGGCCAGGCTCGCCCGGACCACCGGAGCACGATGCACGATCAACCCGACGACTGCTGTCGGGCCGGTCGTCGGTGTCGACGGGCGGGCGGCCGCCGGTCTGCCCGTGCCTGCTCTGGCCATCGCCGGTGCAACGGCGGCCGGTGCGGGGCGTCGGACGATGGCGGGGTCACGCTCCCACAGGCCCAGAGACCAGGCCAGCAGCTGGCAGCCGAGATACGCGGCGAGCGCGTAGTCGAGCAGCGACGGCCGGATCGCGGCGGGCAACCACATGTAGACCATGATCAGCATGTCCACCGCTGAGACTGCCCACAGCGGGTTGAGAGCGCCTTCCCGGTACCGCAGCACAGCAGCCGCCGGTTCCCAGCGATCCCGTGCATCACGACATGTTCTGCTCGGAGACGTCGCCGGGAGTAACGTGCTGTCCTACGCATACGAGGCTTGGCCTGCGGAGGTCGGGATGACGCAATACACCAAGGGCACCGTGCTCACCTGTGCACAGGACGAATGTGGCTGCCGGGTTCACATCGATGAAGAATGCCACTGCCCGGCGGGCGACGGCGTTTACACCTGCGCTTGTGGAGCGCCCCTCGTCGAGGCAAGCGGGGCCAGCACTACCGGCTAAGACACGGGCACCGGAGCTGACCGGGGACAACGCCCGCAGCGCCGCTGCCTGGCCGCCGATCTGGGTATGGCGCTCGGGCACGGCACCGCCATCGAGGCCGCCGACATCGTGCTCGCTCGTAAGAACCTGATGGTCTGTCACATTGTTCCCAGCAGTCCCAGGAAAGGGTCCATAGGTCTGTTATTTATGTGCCACCCACGGCAACTTCCGGCGCAAAGTTGCCGTGGGTGGCACCTCCGTGCGCAACTACAGTCCTTCCACTCGGGGTAACTAACAGTCACGTTGGACGGCAGGGGCTGCGGATGCCGTTGAAGAGGCGCCGCCGCAGGCGGTGCAGTTGGAGAAGGCAGCGAAGGAGCCGGAGCGGTCGCTGGCCACTCACCGCAACGCCGATGAGGTCAACGCCGCACACCTCGGTCGGCTGTAGCTGTGATGCGTCGCGTCCTGGTTGTGTTCGCGTTGATTGTTGCGTTGACCGGTTGCTCGGCAACTGGCTCGCAGGTTCGCCCCCAGCGTCTCGGTGCGCTACGGGCGACGCCCGTCGCGACCGGCTTCTACGGCGCGCTACGGCTGCCTTTCGTTCCCGACCTGCTCGCCGACCAGTGGCTCGGGGCGGTCTGGCCTGGGGGCTCGGCGAGGCGCCGGTCATGCTCGCCGTGCTCGGTAAGCCGCGTACCGGCAGCGCAACCATGACCAACGCGAGCGCGGCGACGAGCGCGTAACCCTGCCGCCTGATCACCAGCCGCGAGCACAGCAGACCGATGGCGATTCCCGCGCCGGCACCCGTGAGTTCGGCTTCGATGCCGAGTGCCAGGTCAGCGACGTCGACAGTGTGGGCTCCGACCAGCGACGGCAGCACCACGCCGACCACCGTCAGGATGAGGCAGCTGATCACGGCCACACTTATCGACGCCAGGAGAACCCTGCTGGAACTCCTTGCGCTGACGACGGTGATCGCACGGTGCGCCGGATCCTCGACGCTGATCAAAGCGCGATCACCGGGTGCGCTCCGCGATCGGACCCAAGCCTGTGACGGACCAGCCATGCTCCAACGCGGTCCGCAGTAAAGCGTCGATGACGTAGGAATGCGACGCGCTGATCGTCTCATGGTGATCGGTGAACACCACCACACCGCCGCACCCTGCGACCTCGGCGATGATGGCGGCCAGCGTGCGGTGCGCCGATGCGTCCAATCCCGACCATGGTTCGTCGAGCACCAGCAACTGCGGAGCCACCAGCAGCGCCTGCGCCAGCGCGACCTTCTGGACGTTGCCCTTAGACAAGGTCCTCAGCGGGGAGTGCTTCCCACCGACCAGCGCCAGCCGATCCAGAAGTTGATCCGCCCGCGCAGCCGCCACCCTCGTGCGTAGATCGCGAATGCGACCCAGGTGCGTGAGATACTCCATCGCGGACAACCGCTCATTGGTCGGGAAACGATCCGGAACGTAGCCGATCACTTCGGGCTGACCGGACGCAATCCCCCTTGTCGGCCGGGACAGACCGGCCAGCAACCGCAGCAGTGTCGACTTCCCTGAGCCGTTCGCGCCGGCTATCGCCACAACCTCACCAGCGGAAATCTCGAGATCTACTATCGCATCTCGACTACGCCAGGATCTGCTCGACGTGGAAAGCGCGGAGCTGGACCGCCTTTACCATGACGGTGCGATCAGCGACGTCACCCCGTCGACAAATCCAGCGCTCACTCGACCTGGAACACACCGGACTCGGGGGAAACCTCCGAGACCCGCTGATCCGTTCGATATCACTGCACTACAACGGGCTCGAGTTCCACGTCGACGCGTACGCCGTTGTCGCTGGGCCGGGTGGACACCTTCGCGACATTGCCCGCGTCGCGGATGTCGTCGATGACCGCTCGCAGTAGGTGAAGATGGTCCGCGCTGGCGTGCACGGTGAGTTCGCTGACGACCGTCCGCAAGGAGACCTTCGCCGCGCTTTTCGCCTTGCGAATCTCGTGGAGCAGGGTCGCGGCCGCATCAAGATGGGCGGCGTTGGCCTCTGGTTGCACGCCGAGGGCGTCGGAGTCGGGCCACCGCGAGCGGTGAATCGACTCGTCATGGGACGCCGACCACACCTCTTCGGTGGCGAACGGCAGGAAGGGCGCGAAGAGCTGGAGCATAACGTCGAGGGCATGCTGCAGCGTCGCCAGCGCCGAGCTGTCTTGTTGGTAGGCGCGGCTTTTCACCAACTCGACATAGTCATCGCAGAAGGACCAGAAGAAGGTCTCGGTCACGAGCAACGCTTTGGTGAAGTCATAGCCCTCAAAGGCTGCGGTAGCCTCGGCGACAGTTTTCTTCAACCGCAAGAGTAGGGCGGTGTCAAGCGGATGCGTCGCGCTCGAATCGGCTAACGGTGCGCCGAATCCGCCGATGAACTTGGCGACGTTGAGCAGTTTCACTACCAGTTTGCGGCCGATCTTGAACTGGTTGCGGTCGAAGGCCAGGTCGAGGCCGGGCCGACCCCCTGCTGCCCAGTACCGCACGGCATCGGCACCGAATGAGGCGATCAGATTGTTCGGCGTGTCTGGACTGTTGTCCGAGGATTTGGACAGTTTCTTGCGGTCCGGGTCGTAGACGAAGCCCGAGATCGCGACGGTGCCCCAGGGTGCAGTGTCGAAGCTGTAATGGCTGCGCACGATGGTGTAGAAAAGCCAGGTCCGGATGATGTCGTGCGCCTGCGGGCGCAGGTCCATCGGGTACACCCGCTGCCACAGGTCCGCATCGTCGATCCAGTGCCCGGCGATCTGCGGCGTCAGCGACGACGTCGCCCACGTGTCCATGACGTCCGGGTCGGCGGTGAAGCCGCCGGGCAGGTCGCGCTGGTCGGCCGTGAAACCCTCTGGAACATCAACGGACGGATCGATCGGCAGGTCCCCGACGCTGGCCACGATGGGCCGATCTGGCGTCACCGTGCCGTCGGCCTCAATCGGGTACCACACCGGGAAGGGAACACCGAAGAACCGTTGCCGGGTAATGTTCCAGTCACCCATGAGCCCGTTGACCCAGTCCTCGTAGCGCGCCTGCATGTATTCCGGCGCCCACCGTAGTTGCTCGCCACGCTCGATCATGTCGCTCTTGGCCGGATAACGGATGAACCACTGCCGGTTGGTGACGATCTCCAGCGGCTTGGTGCCGTTCTCCCAATGCTTGACCGGATGGCTCGTCGGTCGCGGCGTGCCGTCCAGTTCCCCTGACGCGGTGAGCAACGCGACGATCGTTTCGCGGGCTTGGGCCACCTTCTTGCCGGCGAGCTGGGCATAGGCCTGCTGGCCGCGCTCGCTGACGAGGCCGTGCGGCATCTCCTCGGTGATGCGCCCTGCTTTGTCGACGATCGCTCGAAGCTCCAGCTTCAGCTCCCGCCACCAGGTGACATCCGTGGTGTCGCCGAAGGTGCAGATCATCGCGATGCCGCTGCCCTTGCCCGGCTCGGCAAGCTCGTGAGCAACGATAGGAACCGCCACGTCGAACAGTGGTGACAGTGCCGTGACGCCGAAAAGGTGCTGGTAGCGCTCGTCGTCGGGATGAGCGACCAGCGCGACGCACGCGGGCAGCAGTTCCGGCCGGGTGGTCTCGATGAAGATCGGCGTCTCATCGGCCTCGGCGCGAAACCGCAGGCGGTGAAAGGCACCCGGTATATCGCGATCTTCAAGTTCGGCCTGCGCGACCGCTGTGCGGAAATCCACGTCCCACAGCGTCGGGGACTCAGTCCGGTAGGTCAGCCCCTTGGTGAGCAATTCAAGAAACGCGTACTGCGAAGTGTGGATCGCGTGCTTGCCGATCGTGGTGTAGGTCTGTGTCCAGTCGACCGACAACCCGAGCGCCGACCACAGCTCGAAATACTGCTTCTCCAGCACTTCGGTCACCGCGGCGCAGCATTCGACGAAGTTCGGGCGGCTGATCGCCACGGTGGGCTTCAGTCGCTTGGTCGGGATACGAAAATCCGGATCGTAGGGCAGGCTCGGGTCGCAGGCCACACCCAGCATCAGCTGCACCCGACGTTCGGTGTTCAGGCCATTGTCGTCCCACCCCATCGGGTAGAAGACTTCTTTGCCGCACATGCGCTGGTAGCGGGCGACGATGTCGGTGTGGGTGTAGGAGAAGCAGTGGCCAGGATGCAGCGTACCGGAGACGGTCGGCGGTGGGGTGTCGATGGAGAATACCTCACTGCGGGGCTTGGTCCGGTCAAACCGGTAGGTGCCGCGTTCGGCCCACTCACCGCGCCATTTGGCCTCGATATCGGCGACTGAGTTGGCCGTGCTCTTGCCCTCGCTCATTTCTCCGGTGATCTTCCTCTGCATCGATTGCTGCCTGTTTGGGGTTGTTGCCCGGCGTGCGGCGCAGCTTGCCCTAGGGTAGCTTGCACAGCTCGGTCAAGGTCGCCCCGGGAGGCATACCAGACATGGCGGGATCTCAAGCGGGCGCGGTGCGGACGCTGGACTGGGTCGTGATCGGCGCGGCCCTGCTGGCATACATCTCCAGCTTTCTGCCCTGGTACAGCGCCAGCATCACGGTGCTGGGAATCGACCGATCCGCTGGTGTAGACGCCTGGAACGCCGGCTTCGGCGCGTGGTTCGCCGTGCTCCTGCTTGTCGCGGCCGGCGGCGTGGTCCTGGTGAGCGCGTTCGGCCGGGTGACACTGCCTGCATCAAGACCGCTGCTCACGCTCGGGCTGTCCGCATTGGCGGTCGTCACGATCGTGCTGCGCTGGATAACGTTCCCGGACGCCACCGGCGGGCTTGATACCCGCAAGCTGGACCGCCTGGGTGAGCTGGGTGACTTCGACATGGGCAGTGCGTTCGCGGTGTCCAGCGGTGCCGGTATCGGCCTGTACCTGGGGCTGATCACAGCAGGCACGGCCGTGGTGGCGTCGGTGCTCACACTGCGCGCCGCGGGCAGCTCTGCTTGGCCGGCGCAGGGCGCACCCTGGAGGTAACCACCTCAGCCGGGTCACCTACGGGCCCTCAGCGCACCTCGATCTGGACGACGTGTCCGCTCGACCTGGCCAGCCGCACGTCGCGGGTCAGCAACGGGCAGTCCAGCGCTTCGGCCAGGGCGATGGACGCGGCGTCATAGGACGAGGCGTTGTCGCGCAGCTGGAAAGCGCGTCGGCGAAGGGCGTGCGCGGACGGCCAACGCTGGATGGGGAGATCGTCGAAGTCGGTGAGCAGATCTTGGGCTCTGGCAGGACTCAGGTGACCGCCCAGGGTGAGCCCCCGCAGGGCAGCCACGATCTCGAAGTCGAGCAGCGTCGGTGCGTGGAGGTCCTCGGCTACCAGGTAGGCGCGCAATTCGTCGGTGCCTTTCACTGCGGTGAGCGCGTCGACCACCGCCGCGCTATCCACCACGATCACGCGCCGGACCGGCGGTGAAGCTGCTCGTCACGCTCCGCGCGGGTCGCATCGACGATGTCGACCGCGGAGACCTCGGCGCGCTCAGCACGCCGAGCAGCGCGCTCGAGGACCTCACCGACCGTCGGCCGTGCCACTTCCCGACGGACGAGCTCCAGCAGGTAGGTATTGAGCGACTCGCCGCGGGCGGCGGCCCGGGCCTTGAGAGCCCTGCGCGCTTCGGCTGGCACGTTCCTGATCTGCAATGGGGAACTCATGCATGCATACTAGCTCTATTGTGCTGCACAATACATGTAAATGTGCCATGCACGTCGCTGATAGTGAGCCCACAGGCGCTCTCAGGGTTTTCTCATCTGACGCGCGGATGCTGGTAGGGCGACATGAACGCCGCCGGCTGAGCCGGCACGTCCGATCTAGGTCCGTCCATGCAGGAGGTGACGCCAGTGGATGCGGTGCTCGCGCTCGTCGGACTGGTGCTGGTGCTGTTCGAGCTGCTGCTGATCGCCCGGATCGTCGTCGATCTGGTCGGTTCTCTCACCGGACCCGGCGCCCGCTACGGGGAGGGGCTCGGTCCGGTACGCCGCGTGGTCTACCGCCTCACCGAGCCGGTGCTCGCCCCGGTGCGCCGGGTCGTTCGCCCGATCCGGATGGGCGGGGTGTCCTTCGACATCGCCCTGACGCTGGTGTTCGTCGCTGTCATCGTATTGCGCCAGCTGGTGCTCGTGGCCTGACGCAGGCACCGGCCGCGCGCAGCGCCGCCGTCGATGTGGTGTGTGTCGCCGCGCTTGAGCGCGGCCACGGTGGGTATCCCGGCATCAAGGGCGAGATTCAGAAGGTTGTCGGTTGGGGACCGACGCCGATGCATCAGGGAGGCGCAACACTAATGAGGGAGAAACAAGATCGAGTAGCAGGCGAGCGCTTCAACGGCGCCGCCGTACCCGCGCAGGGTGGCCGTATGGAGGCGCCCGACTACCACATCCAGCGGCCGGTGGTCAGCGGCGCCGGCGACGCCAAGCTCGGGCAGTAAGGAGGCCTCGACCATGTGGACACGCGAACGCAATATCCCCGGTCCGGGCCGGGCACCAAACCAGCTTCCCTTGCTGCAACGGGGACACCACCGCCGCCCGGAGGACGGGGCGTGCGTCATGGAGTACGTCTCCGTGCTCGCCGGTGGGAAGTTCACCGACCACCCCCGGTGTACCCACCCGGCGCTGGCTACCCTGGCCCGGTTGGTCAACGACTGGATCGATGACGACGACACCCGTAACGGGCTAGCGCTACTCGCCCCAGATCTCATCGACACCGGCAGGGACGATCTGCGCACAACGCAGTGCGTGGTTGTGAGTTGCCTGCAGTCCGCCGCGGCGGACAAACCGTTGCCGCCCGCGGTTGAGCGTCGGTTGACCAGGACACGCCAGCGGATCGGCAACGTCGACCACACCGGCGGCTGGGCCCGGTTCCGGCTCGGCTGCTCGCAACTGCTCAACCCGCCCAGCGTCGCTGTCAGTTCGGCGTTCCAGGTCGCGGTCGAGCAGCTACGCGGCCTGCCCCGACCGGAGCGCAACGCGCAGCTGAGCAAACTGCTCCGCGACGCCGTAGCCGACTGCCGCCAGACGGTTGAGGTGCATCCGGTCGGTCCTTCCGGCGCCCGAGCCGGCTGAGCGACTCCCGCGTTTCGCGTTCTGGACGCAGACTGCACTAATTTCGGGTGCGTTCACCGCAGCCTGCATCCAGAACGCGGTAGCGGGCGTACCTAGCCGCTGCCGTAGGGGCGGGTGAGCAGTTCCAGGTTGTGGCCGTTGGGGTCGTCGAAGTACACGCCGTGGCCACCGTCTCTGGTGTTCGTCTCGCCGGGCTGCTGGTGAAAAGGATCGGCCCAATACTGCAGGTCCTGCACCCGGATCCGGTCGAAGATCGTCTCGAACTCGGCTTCGCTGACCAGAAACGCATAATGTTGCGGTCGAACATCATCCGCGGTGTCCACGAAATCCAGACTCACCCCGTTAGCCAAGGTGACCACCAGGAACGGTCCGAACGGAGCGGGTGCGGGCAGCCCCAACAGATCGGTCAAGAACATCGCGGACGCCAGCTTGTCGCGAGCCGCGACGATGGTGTGGTTGAGCTCAATGGTCATGACGACGTCCCTCCCGACGCGAACACCGGACACTTCCTGTCTAGCACCGCGACGGCACAGTCGGCCAATCTCAGCGAGGACGCAAAGCTTCCGCCGCCTGCTGGCGACCCTCGGTGGCAAGGCTCAGGAACCCATAGGTGCCATCGTCAAGCAGTTCGCGACCGGCTCTGGCCAGCGCTGCCATGGCCAGGTGGTGGAATGACCCACCGACCGAAATGCGGGCCACGCCGATCTGCGCCAGCTCCGCGACCGTGGCCAGGCCGGGCATCACGAGCACGTTGACGGGACGATCGACTGACGTGATCACGCTGCGGATGTCGCTCACGTCGCTCAGGCCAGGGGCGTAAAGGACGTCTGCGCCTGCCGCCTGGTAGGCCTGCAGCCGCGCGATCGTGTCGGCCAGGTCACGATTTCCGCGGATGAAGTTCTCCGCCCGCGCCGTGAGCACCAGCCCAGCACCGGTACGCGCCGCCTGGACGGCCGCGGCCACTCGCTCGGCGGCCAGCTCGACATCGTAGAACGGGGCGTCCGGGTCCCCGGTGAAGTCTTCGATCGAACAGCCCGCCAGTCCCACGTCGACGGCGTCGGTGACGGTCGCGAAAACGGCATCGGGATCCTCGGCGAAACCGTTCTCCAGATCGGCGGAGACCTGGACGTTCACCGCGGCGACGATGGAGGCGGCGTGCGCGAGAGCCTCGGCTCGATCGACGGAGCCATCCAGCCGACCCAGGGTCGCCGCGTGGCCGCTGCTGGTCGTCGCCAACGCCTGGAAACCCAGCGAGGCGAGTAGCTTCGCGGTTCCCGCGTCCCACGGGTTCGGCATCAGCACCGGTCGGCCGGGCACGTGAAGAGCCCGGAAGGTCTCCACCTTGGCTGCCGGCTGGCTGTCCGGACCCATCAGGGAACCCGCGCGATCGTTATCTCGATCGGGTGTGGCACCACCCCGGGATTACCGAACACCGCCACCTCCGCCAGGTACATCATCAGCTGCTCACGGATGTCCGCTGTCATCGTGGCCGTTCGCGCCCCGACGAGGAAGTCGAGCACCGGCTCGTCGGTGCCGTGCGGCGCGGTGAGCACGTCGCCCAGATCAAGCCCCGCCGGCATCGTTTCCGACCGCACCTCAAGCTGCCGTGCCGCCAGCTCCTCGGTGACGTCCTCGGCGCACCACAACCGGTGTCCGACGCACGGGCTGAGCAGTTCGGTGAGCACACACAGCGGCTCCCTCGGCGCGGTCGCGCTGACCAGCAGCCCGCCCGGACGCAACATTGCCAGCGCGTGGTCCAGCGTGGCCCCAAGGTCGGCCATGTAGTACAGCGAGTGCACGAAATGCACAAGATCGACCGGCTCGGCGGCCTCGTAATCGTCGAACGCTCCGGCGACGGCGGTGACGGTGAGGGAATCGGCGTGCAGCGCGCCGAGCCGGGCCTCGAATCCCGCTGCTGACGCCGCGTGCGGCTCGATCCCGGTGTAGTCGACCTGGCGGCCGTCCGTGGCCAGCACAGCGGCCAGCGTGGCATCGATGCTGCCGTCGCCGACACCGACGCCGATCACCCGCAACGGTCCGGCACCGAGCAGCGGCGGCAGTGTCCGGGGTAGCCACTTCTGGAGGCTGGCGCGCTGGTCGCTGGCCGCCTCATAGGCTGCATGGGAGTACGCGTAGTGCACTCCGGACAGGTCGGGCAGCGCGGCCGAACCGGCCACCGACTGCCGCAACTGGTGCAAGGACGTGGAGGAGCTCAGAGTAGGCACCGAACCCAACCTAGACGTCGCCACGCTTTTGTTACAGCCAAGTTAGGTAGCTGGGTTGGGTGGAGAGGTGGCCCTCCCTGACGCCCCGGACACCGCACAGCGCAGCCTCGAGCACTGGAGCGAGGCGCGACGGGCCGAGATGCAGGCCTTCAGCATCGCCGAGGCTAACCACCGCTGCCGACGCCGTGATCACCGTTTGTGTGCGCTGGGCGACACACCGTGTCGCCGTAGGCACCCAACCAATGATCACTCGAGGTCTCGGCGACGGCGTCCAGGCAGTGCCAACTGCCACATAAGTGCTACGGTCGTCGCATGTCCGAAGTCGCGTCCCGGGAACTGCGCAACGACACGGCAGGCGTGCTGCGCCGTGTCCAAGCTGGCGAGGAGGTCATGGTGACAGTCAACGGAAAGCCGGTCGCCCAGCTCGTGCCGCTGCAACAGACTCGTCGCCGCTGGCTTCCTCGGACAGAACTGGCACGCCGGCTTCGGGTGGCACAGGCCGATCCCGGCTTACGCGACGATCTCGCCAGGCTCGCAGGCGATACCACCGACCAACTTGGGCCCATCCGTTGACCGGACCATTTCGCGGGCTGCTTGACACGAGCGTCTTCATCGCCGCCGAGAACGGTCGATCGCTTAAAGAAGAGGGGCTACCGGCGGAGTCCGCGATCTCCGTCGTCACGCTGGCCGAGCTGCACGCCGGGGTCCTCGCGGCCCGAGACACCGAGACGCGCGCGGCGCGGATGAGCACCCTCGACGCACTGGCCGACATCCAGCTGATCCCGGTGGACGCCGATGCTGCGGTCATGTGGGCGCGCATGCGGGTGCACTTAGTGGTTGGCTCCGGAAGTCCGTCGGGGGTTGACACGACGTCTGGGCATGTGCGCCGGTTGGTTCAGTGGCCGGAGCGTGTCAGGTATAGATCGCAGGCGCAGTCGAGTGCGTCTTGGGGGCTGCCGGCGAAGGCGCCGGT
>JBBPZY010000343.1:0-9771 GCA_038276315.1 Mycobacteriales bacterium | reverse complement strand
GGTCGACCCACAGCACCGGGGTGCTGCCGACCGCACCGGCGATCATGTCGCAGCGCGGCGCGTAGCCGGTGGTCAGGAGGCGGGCGGGGGACGGGCTGATGCGCCGCGCGTCGAGCGCGTGGTTGAGCACTGTCTTCATGAACCTGATCTCTCCTGGGACGTGCGGCAAGGGCGACGACGCGCAGCAACGACCCACGCCTGCCCTACCAGCAGGTGATCAGGTCGTCGCGACGGCGCGCCTCACCTGCGCGCGACGCACGTGGAGATCAGGATGTGACGTCCCGTTGGGGACGATCGGGGAACCGAGAGCGGAGGACCTCGCCGCCGGATCCCGAGCAGGACCAGGGCGCTGGCCGCCGACCAGTCAGCGGCGTTGGAGCCGGCCGGATCGGTGGACTGGTGATCGGCCAGTCGGCGCGGCGCGGCGTACAGCTTGCCCGCGGCGCCCATGTGCTGGTGATCGACGTCGTGGTGGCACCGGTGGCCGACAGGTCTAACCCCCGCCGACTCACTATGAGAGTGCTCCGCCGTGTTGTGAAAAGCGGCCGCCGTGCCATGCGATCCAGCGCCGGCAGCAGCCGCGCACTCGGCGACATCCACGATCGCGAACGCGAGAAGGACCCAAAGCGCGAGGCCGACGCCGAGCGCCCGCAGACCAGCGACCCTCTCCTCCCCCCGCACGCGCGTCACCCTACGACGGCGAGAGAGGCATCACGCAGCCGGCCGCGCATTGAGCACAACCCTCACTCGTTCGTGACCACTGTGGACTATGGATGGACACAGCCTCGGCTTTGGTGAGTCACGTATCTAGCAGCACGAGCACCGCACGCTGCTCGTGCTGCTAGAGGGCGGCCTTGCCATCGTGACACCCCACGACTGTCGACTGGATGCCCAGGTAGAGGGCGCCGACTATGGCCCGTAGTTACTGGTCACGTTGATGTAGTGATGGATGTAGTGGATCACCCGACTCCGGATATGCCTTCGAGGTAGTCGAGGATCGACGGGGCGAAGGTCGTTCCCATGTCGTCCGCGGTGCGCACCGCCCGGGACATGCTGACGGGTGCGAGTCGAGCCGAGGGCATCAGGTCGCTTAGGCGGTGCGCGAGTTCGGTGGGGTGTCGATTGTCGTCGCCGGGGATGATGAGGGTGGGTGTCGTGACCGCCGCGAGTTCGGCGGGTGACCTGAATGCTCGGTCACGGCCGATGGCTGCCGCGGCCGCGATGCTCGCTGGGTCGGAGCGGGGGATGGCGTCGCGGACGAGGGTAGCGATGAGGGGCTGCAGGTCGGGCAGGAACAGGTCCCATCCGGCGTCGATGCCGTGTGCACGGACGCGGTCGGCGAACTCGTCCATCAGGGCGGTCTCGGCGGCTTTGGCCTCGTCGTCCTCGATGGCCTCAACGCTGATCAGGACCGCGTACCTGATTCGGTCCGGCTGCGCCATGCACACACGAAGTGTGATGGTCCCGCCGAGGCCCGCACCGATGAGTCCTGCGGTGTCCGCACCAAGGGTGTCCATCAGGGAGATGACGTCTTCTGCGTATTGAGCCCAGCTGTGGCATGCGGAGTCCGCGCATACTGAGCGCCCGTAACCCCGGATGTCGGGCAGGGCGAGGGTGTAGCGGTCGGCGAGGTGCTCAGCGAGGGGGCACATGCTGTGGTGATCGGGGCCCCCACCGTGCAGCAGAATCAGAACCGGACCCCGGCCCACGACGTACGCGTGGAGGGGCCAGCCGTCAGTGCCGTGGTAAACCAGCTCGCTCGTCACACCAGGTCCTCCGATGCCCGGTATACGCAGTCACTTACCTCAGCATGCCCTCGGTCGCCGCTGGGCGTGGAGCGGGCTCACCCTGCGCCCCGGGCGTGATGGACGAACGCTTCACCGGGCAGTTCTGAGGCGAGCGCTACCGCTCGGCCACCCAAGTCTGGAGCGGCAACCCGGACCGGGACCTGGTCGATGAGACCAGTGACCTCGAGTCCGGCACCGCGGTGTCGAAGATCGGGATCGATGAGTCTTGGCTGCGTCGGGAAGGTCAGTGGTGGTAGGCGTGCGCCACGGCGTGGCCCTTGCCCCGACTGATCATCCATCGGTTCACCGGGGTGGTGAGCAGAAAAGCCACGACCAGGGAGAACGCGAGTGATCCCCAGAACAGTGCGCTGGTCAGCCCGGCGGCCATTGCACCGGGCACGGCAACGATGACTGCGTTGTCCAGGATTTCCATCACGGTGATGGAGACGGTATCCGCTGCCAGGGCCACGGTGAGCGCCTGGCGCAAACCGACGCCGGCACGCAGCACGCCGCACATGGTCAGTCCGTAGCCGAACACGAAGGCCAGCACGATGGAGAGCACCACGGTGGCGGCGTTGTGCAGCCCAGCGGCGGTGCCGATCACCATGCCCAGCACCTCACCGATCGCGCAGCCGGTCAGGCAGTGCAGGGTCGCCTGCGCGGCGACCGACCACCGCACCGAGGCGAAGCCATGACCTGGCGCCGTGCTGTCCGGATCTTGACGATCGGTGTGGATGTCGCCGTCCGAGCCATGCTCCGTCATGGGTGTGTCCTTTTCAGGGTGGTTCGGACCGAGTTGTCACGGTCGGCGCCGGTGGTGAAGCGGTGCTGGCAGTGATCGGAGCAGAAGTAGTAGCGCTGTCCGCCGTGGGTGGCTCTCGCCGGCGCGGTGTTCTTCTCCACCTGCATGCCGCAGACGGGGTCCTTGGCGTAGCCGGCGCCACCGCCGAAGCACTCCCGGTTGCGGTAGAGCCAGTACAGCGCGGCGAAGGCGATCAGGGCGATGATGTTGAGAATGGTGGTGTAGTTCCAGCGCACGCCTTCCATGGCCACCAGCTGTGGCCGGGTCGCGGGGACCAGACCCAGCGCGGCGAACAGGTACTCCACGGCGAGGCCGGCGGCGCTCATCACGGCCCAGAACACCGCGAGCAGCCGCAGGGTCAGTGGGGTGCCGTAGTAGCGGCGGTAGATGAACAACAGCGGCAGGGTGATCAGGTCGGCGAAGACGAAGGAGATCACTCCACCGAAGCTGATCCCCCCGACCCACAGCGCCGCGGCCAGCGGCACGTTGCCGATCGAGCAGACGAACGCCAGGATCGCCAACAGCGGGCCAAGTGCGACGTTCTCCAGGCTGGAGGCGACGCCGTGGCCGGTGAGGAACAGCGACTGCCACACCCCGGTGGGCACCAGCACGGTGGCGAACCCGGCGACGAGGAACCCGATCACCAGCTCTTTGCGGAGCATGGTGAGGTCGCTGATCGTGTAACCGGCGGCGTCCGACCAGCCGGCGAGACCGCGGATGCGCTCCCCAGCCGGGCGGCGCCTGCGCTCAGCCAGATCCTCAGCGTTCAGACCCTCGGGAGACTCGCAATGGTGGGCGTGGCTGTCCGCACTGCCCGGCCCGGCAGTGAGCCGGGTGCGGGCACCTTCGATCCACCCGCGGGCAATCACCCGAGGCAGCACGACGGCCAGCAGCGTGATCATGATGGCGCCGCCGACGAACTCGGCCGCCGCGAACTGCCAGCCGAGCAGCAGCCACAGCACTATACCCAGCTCCACCACGAGGTTGGTGGAGGCGAACATGAACACCATCGCGGAGGTGAAGTCCGCGCCGCGGACGAACAGCGACTTGCCCAGCGCCGCGGCGGCATACGAGCAGGACGAAGACGCCATCCCCAACAACCCCGCCTTACCCACGGTGGCCGGGCGGTGATCACCCAGGACACGCTGCATCTGGCCGCGGGAGAAGAAGGCCTGCACCGCTCCGGAGAGCCCGAAGCCCAAAACGAGGGCCCACAGGGTCTCCCAGAACATCGAGAAACCCTCATAGAGGCTGTCTCCCAGAGCGGTCAGGATGTTCATCGCTGCTCATTCCTGTAGGTCGTGTCGGATGGTGGGCGGGGGCACTACTGGCGCCACGGCTCGGCGAGCTCACGCAGGGACGAACCGCAGCCGCCCGGTCGGTCCGGTAGCGCAGCCGGGCACCCTCGGATCGACCCGCCTCCGCTCGTACTGTACCATCTACCCCTAGGGGGTATGTATGAAAGACGGTGACGGCTATCGTGAGTGGTGTGCGCGTGGTGGTCGTGGTCGCTGTGTTGATGGGCCTGATCGGCATGCACGGGCTGGCCTCGGGAGAGCTGGGAGGCTGTCACGGCGGGATGGCGCCGATGCCTCTGATGGTCGCGGTGCAAACCCCCGCCCCGGCCCCGATGGTGGTGGAGGGATCAGCGCCCACTGGTAGTGCCGCAATCGACGGCGCGATGGCGAGGCCGGCGGGAAATTCGACCGCGGGCGTGATGGCAGGCACCGTGTGCCAATCGGTCCCGCCGCAGGGGTGGCCGGGGTTGGTCGGCGCGCTGACACTGGCGGTGGTCGGCTGGCTGCTGGGGTGGGGTCCGGGCTGGCCTAGGTGGATCTGGCGTGGGGCGGCGGATCGGGCGCCGCCACGCTCGGGGACGGCAAGGCTGTGCTGGGTGTGCGTGTCCCGGACCTGATCAGCACCGCGGCGCGATGGGCAGGTCCGTCGCGCTGCCGCTGATCCATGTCCGCCGCGCCTCCACGTCATGTTGTGGCGCGTTCACCCAGAAAGGTCGTTCATGTCGTGTCTGCTCGCCTGTTCTCTCGCCGCGGCTTGACCGCGATCGCCGTATCTACGCTGGCCGTGCTGGCCACCGGCTGCGGCAGCTCCACCGACTCCACCCACGCCGGTGGGAGCACCGGCTCACCGCCGTCAATATCGACCGGCAGCGGGATGCCCGGGATGCCGGGCATGAACGAGCCGATGCCCTCCGGTGACGGGCTTTCCGCCTCGGTGTCCGGATTCACCCTGGCGCCGGCCACCACCACCGTGCCTGCCGGCGCAGCCCAGACGTTTACCTTCCGCATCATCTCCGCCGCGGGTCAGAATGTGACTCATTTCGTGCTGGAGCAGACGCAGTTGCTGCACTTCTATGTGGTCCGCTCTGACCTGACCGGGTTCGTCCACCTGCATCCGAGCATGTCCCCCGAGGGCGTCTGGTCGGTGGCTCTGCCGGCGTTGAACCCGGGCAGCTGGCGGGTCTACACCCAGTTCGTCACTCCCAACCAGGCCGGGCAGCCGGTCGCGCTGGTCCTGTCGGTCCCGGTGAGCGTGCCCGGGCAGGCCAGCACAGTGCCGCTGCCGGCCCCGAGCACCACCACCAGCGTCGACGGTTACACCCTGACCCTGTCCGGTCAGCCGATAGCCGGCAAGGAACATGTGCTGACGCTGACCATCAACCGAGACGGCACACCGGTAACCGACCTGCAGCCCTACCTGGACACCTACGCCCACCTCACCGCCATCCACGCCAGGGACCTGGCGTTTGCCCACCTACACCCGCAAGGCAGCGTGCACGGCGACCACGGCGGTCCGACCCTGACCTTTCACGCCGAGTTTCCCCAACCCGGCGACTGGCGACTGTTCATCCAATTCCAAACCAACGGCACGCTGCACACCGCGGCACTGATCGTGCATGTCAGCTGATCCGACGCCGGCAGACCAGGCACGCGAGGACCGGTTGCACCCAACGACCGGCACATGGTCTGCTCGCCGGCGTACCGCCGGCGGGGAACAGCACCACCGGTGCCGGCCAACAGCAGCACAACCAGGCCGACATCACGTTCCGGCAGGGCATGACCCCCCACCGCTTTCCCGCGCCGGGGCGACCCGCCAGTGTAGGGCTCGGCGATCCGACAAAGCCCAGGGCCTCGCGGGCCAAGGGCCTTGTCGGATCGGCAGGCCACCGAGTTGCTCAGCGCTGGAATCGATCTGCACACCGTCGCGGGCCGTCTCGAGCATCGGAGGGCGGGGCTACCACGTTGCATGTCTGTGCTGCCCGGGTCGCCGCTTCGGACCGCAAAGCGGCGGAAATCCTCGGTTCCCGTATGCCCAAACGCTACGCCGGATTGTCACCTATGGACGGTCAGCGAGAGCGACACAGCGCTGTCTCAAACCCGTCACAACGAGGCGGTGAACCCGTCACACCGCTGTGACAGGTCTGACGACCCGCTGAACTGCGGAAACGTGGCTTGTGAGGGTGAAGTCTACTGATGTCACGTGTCCTGTTCGATGCGCTCGAAGATGTCCGCGTCGGTTTCTTGTTGCCAGGGCGGTAAGTCGTTCCAGTCCGTCGCATAAGCTGGCTGACGTTGGTCGATGTTGGCTAGTGTTTGGTGGCACGGTTTGCCCCTAATTCGTACCGGGGCGCCGGCTTGACATGATCTCTTGGTGTGAACGCTGATCGACCGTGAGCCGGGTTGTCTGGGGGTGCCGCCGCTGTGTGACCGGTCCGGCCGCTCCGCGTCCGCGTGGCCATCGCAGGGACCAACAAGGTGGTGGTGCTGCGATGCTGGCGGCCGCGAGGTGACTGTCGCTGCTTGACAGCAGCAAGCGGGAGGAGGCAGGCGGATCGGCGCGCGCTGTGCTTGACGGGGACGGCCCCGATCTTCGATCATTGTCGGCGACGGGGCAGGGGTGTTGATTCACCAGGCGCCCGGCCATGGACGACCGGAGGGACATGATGGACGAGTCCATTAATCACACTTCCTGGATGCGTTACATTCCCGATGACGCTTCAGTGTTTACTCTGAGCATTCCCGGGACACATAATTCCTGCTGCGTCCACGGATTGCTCGGGCTGGGAAAGACCCAGGAGCTGGATCTGTCCGACCAGCTGAGGGCGGGAATACGATTTCTCGACATCAGGTTTACGCATTACCAGGACAATCTTTGCGTACATCACGATGTTGCATGCACAGAAAAAAGCTACGTAGATATTCTCACCAATTGCTTCGACTTTCTTAGGCAGTACCCTTCTGAAACTATTTTGATGTCGGTAGATGAGGAGAGTCGTTTCGATGACGCGCTCGGTAAGTTCGCCCCTTCTCAAATTTTGTGCAAATTACCCGTAGCGGACATGGCGAGTCGTGGTAAAAACACCCGCTCGTTCGAAGATACATTCAATGCGAAAACGTGGGAGTGTATCGAGGACATCCCACTATTCTACAATTTCACCGCCACTCCTCCTGGTAGTAATGCTGTGGTCACCAGTCCTACGCTCACGTCTGAAACAAGGTTGGGAGACGTTCGCGGTAGGATCGTATTATTGCGCAGATTCGAAGGTGGCCAAGGCGTTGGATTGGACCTTTCCTATTGGCCGGAAGACCAGTGTTTCAGAAGCTCGGCACCCCCATTCTATAATGTTGAAGATCGCTACCAGAGTCCTGGAGATGATGACAAGTTCAACTTCGTCGTTGACCACATAGAAAAGGCCAAACGTGGTGATCTCAATGAGTTGTATATTACGTTCTCCAGCGCTGTTGGACTGACCGCACGCGGCTACTCAGAGAAAATAAACCCTCGTCTCAACGACTATCTTGCCGAATCCCCACCAGGGCGCATTGGAATCATCGTGATGGACTACTTCGAAGAGCCTCGGGAATTGGTTTCCAACGTGATCAAAGCGAACGTCACGACGGGAGTGACCGGATCGCTAGGACGGTGAGCAACACCGCCGGGGCCGCTCACCTTCCGGTCCTGTCACTGCGGCGATGGCTGCTGACCGATCCGTCGAAGCCGGCACTGCACGTCAACGAGCTGCGCATCGACGCTGGGGTGTCTTTCGCGGGGTCCACAATCCAAGCCTGCACGGCCGAGTGCCCGGCGTGGTCAACGTCACCCGCCGAATCCAGCTCCACTGCCTCTAATACCCACGGCGCGGCTGAAAGTAATGGCGTTTGACTCCTGAACTGGCCGAGCGACGGGCGCGGATCAGCCGTCTTGCGTCCGGGTCCGACACCCGTCCGGGTGGTGACCCTCGCCGCTCACCGCGATTGGCCTCGTGAGGCCGCGCTGCGCGGACGTGTTGTGCCCGAAACTTCGGCACGCATGGGGCAGAGCTGCTCGCACAGCTGGTCAAGTTCGGCGTTGAGGTAGCGCGTGTGCCAACACCACGCAGGTGCTGTCTCAGCCCCGATTCTCCCTGGCCACGATCTTCGTCCAACGAGGAGGCTCAGAACATGGGGACTTCTCTCACCCGGCTCGCCCGTGTTGCCCGTATCGTTGAGCAGCCGCCGTTTTGGGGCGGCGTTGCCACTGCGCTCACCGTTAAGGGTGGGGCAAGGGGCCGGCAAGCGGCCCTGCGAGGCAGCCTGTGTTACGTCATCGCGGCCTTCATCGCCAACATCGTTATCAAGCCCCTCACCGGCCGGCGCCGACCTCATGGCGCCAGCGAGGGCCGAATCGGTCCGTACACGTCGTCCTTCCCGTCGGGCCACACTGCGTCGGACAGTGCCTTTGTCTTCGGCGTGGCTCAGGAGTTGCCCCTACTGGCGATTCCACTCGCAGGCGCCGCGACCGCAGCCCACTGGTCCTTGATCCGGAGCGGGAAATCATCATGTGAGCGACGTGTTCGCCGGTGGTGCGATCGGACTGGGCGTGGCATACATTATGGGGAAGTCGTGGCCAACAAGACCTCCCCCTGGTGCGGTGGCCACAGGCGGCGGCCGGTTAACCTCGTACGGACCGGGCGCCCGATTCTTTGCTGACAAGCCGGTTTGAGTCCATCGCAGGAGTATCTTCATCGTCTGTGGAACCCGAGCCGGCGTCTCGCTCACTGCCCGACTGCCCATTGCCGGCAGTGGTGGTCAACCCGATCCACGCCGATGACCCGGCGCAGTTGCACACCCAGATCACCCGGGTGTGCGCGGAGCAGGGTTGGAAGCCGCCGCTGTGGCTTCAGACCACCGTCGAGGACCCAGGTGGCGGACAGGCCAGGACCGCGCTGGCCGCCGGCGCTGATGTTGTGCTCGCCTGCGGCGGAGATGGCACCGCCCGTCACGTGGCGTACGTCCTCGCCGGGTCGGGCACCCCGCTGGGCCTGGTACCCATGGGTACGGCCAATCTGCTGGCTCGCAACCTCTCCATTGTGCTGGATGACCCGGTCCGAGCCACTCGGATTGCGTTGTCCGGGGAAAACCGCGCGGTCGACGTCGGTTGGGTGTTCATCGACGACCGCGCCGAGGAGCAGGTGTTTATGGTGATGGCCGGGGTGGGCTTTGATGCGGCAATCATGGCTGGTGCGTCCCATGAGTTGAAGGACCGGCTGGGTTCGCTGGCGTATTTCGTCTCCGGAATGCGCGCGCTGAGGGCTCCGAGGGCCTCGATCACCCTCGCCGTGGACGGCCGGATTGACCCGCCCCGTCGAGTCCGCACGGTGGTGGTCGGCAACTGCGGCAAGCTTCTCGCCGGGCTGGTGCTGATGCCCGCAGCCCGGGTCGATGACGGGCTGCTCGATGTCGTGTCCCTCGGGCCGAGGGGCATCGGTGGCTGGCTGGCGGTAACCGCGCGCGTGTTGGGCCGCCGCCGCCGTGGCCACCGGATCGTGCAGCACTGGCAGGGCCGCACCGTCATCATCACCGCGGAGAGTCCACAGCAGGCCCAAATTGACGGCGACCCGATGGGTGAAGTACGGGGGTTGCGCATGCGCGTCGACCCGGGCGCCTTGCTGGTGCGCGGGTAGCCTGGCCTATGACCTGGTCGGGGGCATTGCGCGTAACTCGCCTGAGATCGGCACGAGACCATGGCGCCGACGGGCTCGCTGGCGTTGCGCGCACCGACCGCCGCCCGGCGGTCCGGCCCGCGCGAGCACGGCCGGCAGGCCGCGCGCAGCAAGCGGAGCCGGCGCGCCGGGCAGGCGGGAAAACAACGCCAGCCAGCCACGCCAGCCCCGGCGGCGCCGGC
>JBBPZY010000342.1:0-5896 GCA_038276315.1 Mycobacteriales bacterium | reverse complement strand
ATTATTGACGGCCCGTTAACGTGAGGTTGAGTGTGGAACCCAATTCTCTCGTTAAACGGGCCGTCACCCATGACCGACACGCACCTTGGGTCTACTTTCTACCTCTGTGAATAAGCCTCCTGGCGCGTAACCGGGCAGTCGCCCCATCGGACGCCCGCATTCTTGGGCGAGCATACGTCAAACAGGTCGACGTATTGATCGCACAGTGGTCGCGTGGGGCGGAGTTGCTGGTGTCGACGAAGACGATGGTCACATCATTCCGCAAGAATCTCGCCAACCGGTTCGAAGAGGCCTACGGCGACGCCAAGAACCTCCGGGGCCGCTACCCGCTGGTGGCGATGGGATTTTTGTTCGTGTTGCGTTCGACCGCGCTGAACGAGCCCGGCACGGTAGAGCGGGCGATAGACATGATGCGCAAGCTCAAAGGAGAATCAGACGTCTACGATGCGACCTGCCTGCTCGTCGCGGAGTGGAGCGACGTCAATCCCGAGGCCGTCGTCCATCTACGTCATGACGCCGTACCAGATGATGTGACTGCGGCGAAGTTCTTGGCGACGCTCGTCGATGCGGTGCTGGCGCGAACTCCGGTCGAGATGCACGTGGCAGTGCGGCAGCGACGAGAACATCGAAATATACCGCTCGACGAGCAAGACACGCCGTAGAACCGCGGTTCGGATGCGCCTGCGTCGAAGTATGCGCATGCGGCAATGATTCGTTAAGGTCACAGGCGTGAGCGACACTGCTGGGCACGCACATGGGCACGGCCATGGACACGTGATCGGCCAGGACACCGAGCGCCGGGGGTTGAGCGTCGCGCTCGGTTTGATCGTGGTGTTCATGGTCGGTGAGGTGCTCGTCGGCGTGGTTGCGCAGTCGCTGGCGTTGCTGTCCGACGCCGCGCACATGCTCACCGACGCCGGCTCGATCGTCCTCGCGATAATCGCGATACGCCTGGCAGCGCGCCCGCCCCGCGGCGGTTACACCTACGGGCTCAAGCGCGTCGAGATCCTGTCTGCCCAGGCCAACGGCCTGACCCTGCTATTGCTCGCCGCCTGGGTCGGTTACGAGGCGATCCGCCGGCTCATCGACCCGCCGCCGGTCGCCGGAGCGCTGGTGTTGGTCACCGCGCTGGTCGGCGTGGTGGTGAACATCGCGGCGACCTGGTGCCTGTCCAAAGCCAACCGGTCCAGCCTCAACGTCGAGGGCGCCTTCCAACACCTGCTGACCGACCTGTACGGATTCATCGCGACCGCGATCGCCGGCGCCATCGTGCTGAGCACCGGGTTCGCCCGCGCCGACGCGATCGCCGCCCTGATTGTGGTCGCCCTGATGGTCCGCGCCGGGGTGGGGCTGGTGCACCAGTCCGGCCGGATCTTCCTCGAGGCCGCCCCGGCCGGCATCGACACCCGAGCCCTCGGCGGCCGGCTCGCCGCCCACACCGACGTCATCGAGGTTCACGATCTGCACGTCTGGCAGATCACCTCCGGCCAACCCGCCCTGTCAGCGCACGTGATCGTCGCACCCGGGCGGGACTGCCACGCGGTCCGGACAAACCTGCAGACCCTGCTCGCCCACGACTACGCGATCACCCACGTCACCCTGCAACTCGACCACCCACCGCCCGACCTATTCACCATCACCCGAGCCGACCATGCCGGAGAACAGGGCCACTGCACCGACCTTCCGGCACCAAGCGCCGACAACGCGTAGCCGGCGCGACCAGCCCCGGCCGGTATGACGCTGCTATCCTTAAAGTATGACTGCTGAGCGGATCACCGTGAGCCTGCCACCTGAGGTGCTAGCCGCAGCCCGGGTTGCTGTCGATGCCGGCGCCGCCGACAACCTGTCAGCGTTCGTCGCTGACGCCTTGCGGGACCGTCTCAGTCGCACCCACTCCCTCGACCAACTGGCCCGCGTACTCGGTGGTCCGCCGTCCGTGGAGGCCCGCGCAGCCGTGCGCCGCGCCTGGGGGTTGGCCGCCCCGGCCGACAACGCGTGATCAGCGGACGGGTACTCGACGCCTCCGCACTGGTGGCCTTCGCACGTGGCACTTCCAGTTATGCCGCGGCCGCGGTCTGGACCGCGGTTGAAGAGTCGATTGTTTTGATCGTGCCGTCGACCGCGCTCGCGGCAGCATGGGCCGAACTCTCCGAGGACCACCGTGTGCTCGAGGTTCTGCTCCATCTACCGGTCACCGTCGTCGACGACCTTGGTCAGTCGCGGGCCCGAGCTGTCGGCCAGCTCGGGGGCCACCAGGCCGACGCACACACCATGGTCTGCGCCCAGGAACGCAACTGGGCGCTGCTCACTGCCGACCCGGGTCGGTACGCCCGGTACGGGAAGACCGGCGTAGATCTCGAACCCGTGAACTAGCTCTTCCTTCGAAGCAAGCGTCGCAGCACCAACAGCACCAACAGCACCGCCACCGCAATCGCCACGACGGGCAGCGGTCGTTGCCTCGCCGTGACCGTCAGCGGCGCGACGTCCGGGACCACCTGCGGGGCAACTTCGTCCCGTACCTCGTCAGCCAGGTCCTTGACTTGCGACACCACCTCGACCTGCGACACCACCTCGATCTGTGGCACCGCCTCGACTGCCGTCGCTTGGAGTGTTTCCACGCTCTCGGATAGCGGCTGCTTGACCTCTTCAGCCTTCACTTGCACGGTCTTCTTGGCGTCGTGCACCTTGTCCCGGATACGCGCGGGCACATCGATCTTGTGGGTTAGCTCCTCCAGGATGTCATCGAACTGCCCGCGGGTACGGTCGATGTCCTGGCGCCGCCGGTTCTTCACTGACGAGGTAGTCATCGGTGCATTCCTTACCTGAATGGTCTTGATCGATTGACGCTGGCCGCAGTCTCCTCGGGCACCAGCGACGTGGCTGCGCCCGGCGCGTGTGACGACTATGTCGTAGCCTTCTCGCCCTCCGCGGTTACGACACGCAGAAAACGATCCGTCAAGCCCTGATTGTGGGATCCCGGCGCGGACGGCAGCCGCCGTCCCCGACGCCCTCACTACAGTCTGAGGTGATGCTGGGTGGCCGAGATGCGCGGCGGCCACTCTCTGTCGGCTTCCGTAGCGGGGCGTGACCTAGAGCGTGACTGCTGATCTTTGACTCTGTGGCGCGAACCTTACTGTCGTCGAGTTCGACACCATGGTTGTCCGCCGCGAACGGGGCAGCCCCACGTCGAACTCGGCGACAACAGAGCACCAAACACCGCCGTTGCCCGTCTCTCAGCACATTTCGACCCGGGCGGCGAGCTCGCCGTCGAACCGTGGTTCACGCCATCACCTCATCGGCGACCCGGCGGGAATCCGCAGCTACTCTGTTGCACACGACCTGATGCTCTTCCCCCACGAAGAATACGAAGACGCCTTCCGCGACGCCGGATGTGTGGTTACGCGAGTACCCGACTGGCCCGTCGGTCGTAGCCTGTACGGCGGCGTGCAGGAGGGCAACGCCTAGTGTCGGCCCGCGCCCACCACATCAGCGGTGCTGTAGGGAGGGCACGGTCAGATTGACAGGGGAAGCCGCGCTGCGCGCTGGTACGGTCTCGGATTGTCATCGGGTTCGAGGTCCGCACGCCAACCGGCATGGCGGCGGTCCAAGACTACGGTGCCGAGGCCGTGATCGTCGGTTCAGCGGGTGTCGCGCAGGTCGAGAACGCCTGCGGCCGCATGGTTGGCGGCGGGGGACGTGGAGGAGGCGCAACGGTTGACGCTGGTCTGTCTCGCGACCTTCGCTGCGCGGGCATCGGGGGCTGTACCGGTGTGACCAGACCCGCGGCCAGGCCGGGCGTTGCGTCGGTTGATGCCGTGCAGTTCGTCGGGGAGCGGGTGTACTGGATCGAGGGACGGGCCAGTGGCGACGTTCTGGTCCGGTCACGCGGGTCGGGCGGTGTTGAGGATGTCCTGCCGCCTGGCGTGGCGGTGGCGTCGTACGTCCATGAGTACGGTGGCGGCGCCTACCTGGCCACCGATGACGCCGTCTGGTTCGTCCGGGCTGATGACCAGCAAGTCTGGAAGGCCACCCGGGCTGGGCTGCGCGCGGTCACTGCGGCGCCGCAGCATGGCGAGGACCGTTACGCCGACCTTCGCCTTTGTGCACCTGGGCTGCTCGTCGCCGTGCGGGAGCGTCATGATGACGGAGGTGTGACCAACGAGTTGGTGATGTTTCCGGCCGACGGGCCGGCTGCTCCATGGCCGGTGGCACAGGGCTGGGACTTCTACTCCTTCCCACGGCCAAGCCCGGACGGCAACACGCTGGCCTGGACGACATGGCGGCACCCGCTGATGCCCTGGGACGGCACGTGGCTGTGGACGGCCGAGATTCGGCAGGACGGCACGCTTGGCCCTGCTTGGCATATTGCCGGCGGCCCGGAAGAATCGGTGTTCCAGCCGGAATGGAGTCCCGGCGGTGTGCTGCACTTCGTGTCTGATCGCACCGGTTGGTGGGACCTGTACGACTGTCCACCGGACGGTGCCATCGTCTCAGTAGTTCATCTTCAGTCGGCCGAGCTGGGAACGGCGCAATGGGAGTTCGGGTACTCCACGTACGCTTTCTTGGATCACGACCGGATCGCTCTCCTTGCGCACCGGGGCGGTGCCACCCAACTCAACATCTGGGATTCTCGCCGGCCGGGTGTACACGCCGTCGAGTTGCCCTATACGTCGATAAAACCGTATCTGGCAGCACACGCCGGCCGAGTCACGATGATCGGGGCGACTCCGGATCGGATGCCCGCTGTCATCGTGGCTGATATCGACGGTGACGAGTCCCGCGAATTGACAACCGCGGCTGGAGTCGCGCCCGGATCGCAGGCGCCGAATCCCGAGGTTGTCAATATCCCGGCTCTCGATGGCGGGCGACTGTGCGCCACGTTGTACCGTCCTCCGCCGGAGAAAAGCCCGGTCCCGGCGCCCATGGTAGTTCGGGCGCACCCAGGACCGACCTCTAACGCACCGTTGCGGCTCGACCCATGGGTCCAGTTCTTCGTCAGCCACGGGTTCGCGGTGCTCGACGTGGACTACCGGGGTAGTACCGGCTACGGCCGCGCCTACCGGAACGCGCTACGCGGCCAATGGGGTGTACTGGACGTGTCCGACTGCGTCGATGCCGTCCAGGCGGTCGGACGAGATGGCTCTGTTGATCTGACCCGTGTCGTTATCAGCGGCGTGAGCGCGGGTGGCTACACCGCGTTGCGGGCCGCGACGAACACCACGAAGTTCCGGGCGGCCACCGTACGTTCTGCCATTGTTGACCCCGCCGCATGGCGTACCGCCGCACCGAAGTTCCAATCACATCATGCCGACCTTCTTCTGGGTCCAATCGGCACTTGGCGAGACCGGTCCTTGCTTCGCCCTGGCATAACTGCCCACTGTCCCATCCTCGCCTTTCACGGTGACCAGGACACCATCACGCCACTTCGCCACGTCCGGGAGCTTGCTGCGACAATCGGTGCGCAGGTATCGCTCGTGGTCTACCCGGATGAGGGCCACGGATTGAGCCGGCCCGCAAACATCGAACACGCCATCTACGCCGAGCTGGCGCACTATCGCGCAGCGCTGGACAGCTGAGTGCGAGGTCGGCGGCTGGTGATGGCGTGGCTGCAGGCGTCACGTCAGTCGGCATTATGCCTGGTCAGGGGCTGCGAAAGCGGGGGGATTCGAACCCCCGGTACCTCTCGGTACGCTCGCGTTCAAGCTATAGGCGCGGCCGTTCAAACACGTCCCAGACTGCGCTGACGTCCGGGTTGAGCAACGCCAGCAACCGCAGATGTGCTCCCGAATCGGGCTGACCTAGATCATTCACGCTGATCCACAATTTCATGATCGCCAGCGTGCTGGGTCGTGATCGACGTGGATAGTGATCTTGGGGTGGGTGAGGTCCCGATGGT
>JBBPZY010000341.1:0-2293 GCA_038276315.1 Mycobacteriales bacterium | reverse complement strand
CAACACCTCGACCACCGCCCGGAGCTCCGCGTTCTCCGCGGCAAGCTCCTCATAGGACCGACGTCGATCAGCGGACACCACACTATGATCAACACCCTGACGCGGAGATCAACTCGACACGCCGAAGACCTGACCAGTTACTCTCGTTCAACGCTACGAAAAGACAATAAATACGCTGACCCAGCGAAATCTGATTGGCTATCTCGCCAATCGAAACGTGCTGCCCAAGTATGGATTCCCAGTCGACACCGTCGAGTTACGAACCAACTACTCTAGTCACCCGGCTGGCGGCAAGCTGGAACTCACCCGTGATCTGTCCGCGGCGATTTACGAATACGCGCCCGGCGCGGAGGTCGTCGCTGGCGGACTCCTCTGGCGGTCCGGCGGCGTGTACCGACTCCCAGACCGCGAATTGGTCGGCAAACACTACTTCGTCTGTGACCAGTGTCGACACTATTGGGAAGGTGAGGAGGACATCGACCCGGCGTGCCCCTCCTGCTCGTCTATCGCACGAAAGAAGCCGGAGCAGTACTACGTCCCCGAGTTCGGCTTCGTCGCGGAACCCGAACCCTCCAAGCCCACAACCGCACCGCCCAAGCGAAGCTGGAACGGCGCCACCTACGTCCGTTCGCTTGCCGCCGAAGCGATACGCGAAGCCACCTGGAACGCGCCGAACGGCGGAACCGTGCACGCCCGCTCGGGCTCCCGCGGCCAACTGATCGCCCTGTCCGAAGGGCCGACCGGTGCCGGGTACCTCATCTGCGACTGGTGCGGCGCCGGACGTGCCTTGGACGGCAAGAAGCTGACCTCACACATACACCTGCTGCGCAACAATCGAGTGCACCGGCCCGATGCGGCAGCGGTCGCTCGCCCACCCCTACGAAACCGACCTGTTGGACCTCACCTTCGACCCTCTCGCTATGCCAGGCACCGCTGACCCGCCATCATGGCGGTCGCTGCTTTACGCCGTGCTCGAAGGCGCTGCGGTACGCCTCGCACTCAACCGCAACGACATCGATGGCACGCTGCACAGACGCCCCGGAGGCGGGATCGGCATCGTCATGTTCGACACCGTGCCCGGCGGCGCGGGCTGTGTACTCCGGATCGCCGACGCCCTCGACGAGGTAATCGAAGCCGCACTGGATCGGGTCTCGGAATGCGACTGCGGAGAGGAAACCTCCTGCTACGGTTGCCTGAGAAGCTTCTACAACCAGCGCTATCACGAGGAGCTGAGCCGACAGGCCGCACTCGAAGTCCTGCGCCCCCTGCTGACAGGCGAAGGCTTGACTCTGACAGCCAGCCCCGGGTAAGAGCTCCGTCAACCACGACATAGTCGAAAGGCCGGAGCGATCGTCACGCGGGTCGTCGACATGCGTCAACTGCGCCAGCAGATCTGAGGTGCCGCTGCTAGTCCACCGCTAGGGCCAGCGCTAACTGTCACAAATCAGTCCTTATCGTAGTTAGTTGATGATCTAGGACATGCGGTCGTCGCCTCCCTGTGGCCCGCTCTGGCGCCTGCGCTCCGAGGTCAACCCGTGGACGGGTACGGATCAGTTATGGGACAGGCTTGTCTTTCGGCCAACCCTCACTACGCCCTTTCGCCGACCCAGTAGCTCGATCGAAGGCACCCCTCCGGCCGCAGCTGTGGTGAGGGCGTCGGGGATGGTGGCATGTCGTCCACTTCCGGGATCCCGTGATCAGGACGTGACGGGTTTTCCGCGTGTCGTAACCGCCGGGGATGAGAAGGCTAGGACATAGTTTTCGCACGCGCCCGGACGCAGTCACGCGCTGGTGCCCGAGGAGACAGCGGCCTGTGCCCATCGATGGCGATGGCAATGGCCGCTGCTCGCTGCGGCGGGCGCGGTGGGGGGTTGTTGGTGCTGCGACGTCTACTCCAGGGCAACGGCTGAGGGGTCATGCTGAAGATGTTGTCTAGGCCGCTGGGCTTGCTGATCGGCGTCGCCGGCGGGATCGATCCGGGTGCCATCCTCACTCGGGTCTGGAGATTGGTCACCGGTGCGGGTGACGCACCGGAGGCCACCGACCGGGACCACGGCTGGTGGGAGGTCCTCGTCGCTGCTGGTGTCCAGGGCGCTGTCTTCGCAGTGGTCAACGCCGCGTCCGATCGTGGCCCAGCCGCTGGGTTCGGCACGTTCACCCCGGACAGGGCCCGGTAAGTGATCCCTGTTTGTGCACTCGCGGCGACGCTGACCGCCGCGGCGATCACCGCACCAGCGATCACGGGGGTCGTGGACGCGGCACAGGCGGCACCGGTCGCGACCCAGACGCCGCT
>JBBPZY010000340.1:0-13475 GCA_038276315.1 Mycobacteriales bacterium | reverse complement strand
CTACCGTGTCCGCTGCCGGCCAACGTTCCCTACCCCGTGGTCTGTGAGATGCGGTCGGTGGGTGTGGGGCCGCCCCCGCCGGCCCACCCCCACCCGCGCCGGTGTGGCGGCGCGCGCGGGAGGGGGGCGGGGGCTGGCCCACACACCCCGACCGCATCTCACAGACCACGGGGTAGGGAACGTTGGCCGGCAGCGGACACGGTAGACGGCGGCTGGTCGCGGCAGCACTGGCCGCCGTGTTGGGGCTGGCCGGCGTCTCGACGGTCGGTTACGCGCTCGCGCACCAGCAGGTCGCGCCCCAGCCGGCAGTGACAGACACTGGTTCGCCGAGCCTTTCAGAGCTAAGGGTGCTTCCTGCACCGCAGCCAGCGTTGGCACCGCGAATGCCAGCCGGGCTGTCGCGCGCTGAGCCCACTTCTATCCGCATTCCGGCTATCAACGTGTCCTCTCCGCTCAATGCCGTCGGGCTCAACCCCGACAAGACCATGGAAGTCCCGCAGCCGGGTCCGCTGTACGACCAGGGCGCCTGGTACCGCTACTCGCCCACGCCGGGCGAGATCGGACCAGCAGTGATCATCGGGCACATCGACTCCGCCAAGAACGGACCCTCGGTGTTCTTCAATCTGGGCAAACTTAAAGCGGGCCAGCGAATACAAGTGACCCGCTCCGACGGCACAACGCCCACCTTCGAGGTTGATTCCGTTCACTCCTACCCGAAGGATGCGTTTCCGCAACAGACCGTCTACGGTGACACCGACTACGTCGCACTGCGCTTGATCACTTGTGGTGGAAGCTTCGACAAGAAGACCCACCAGTACCTGAACAACACCGTGGTCTTCGCTCACCTCGTGGAGTAAGACCGCCCCCAGGCAGGCCGGGCGACCCAGCTCGTCTTCACTCTTGCGGGACACCCTTCGGCGTTTGGCCGCTGTTGGTCATGGTTTGTGTGCCTACGGTGACACATACTGTCGTCGTAGACACACAGACCGTGATCTCGCTGTCCGAGCGACGGCCGCGTTGAGCGCCGCTAGCCGCACGTCCCGTTGCAGTGCTGAGCGCTCAGATAATTGCCACCGCTGTCGAGCGAGCCGGACTGGTCGTGCGGCACAACGACCGCGACTTCGAGCGATCGCCGAGGTCAGGAGCCAGGCGCGGCTGACTGGCTCAATCCGGCTTGCTGTTCGTGACGCCATGAGCACGACGTACCTGCACGCTCCGGCCCTGCACCAACGTACTGACCCCGGCGTGCTGCACGGTCACGAGCGTCTCTCAGCCCCTCAGCTCGGCGCCAACACGCTGGATCAGCGCCACGGCATCATGACCAGTGACAGCCGCAGTAGACAAGCGCCGGTAGATGTCTCGATACAGCTCGACGTCCGCGGGGTTGTCGACGGTGATGTAGGTGTGGATCATCTCCACCGAAACGAACGGATCGTCCTCACCTCGGTCGGCGTAGATCGTGAATCCGTGGAATGGCAGCATCGGCTCTCCACCTTCCGGAATCACTCCTACCGACGCGTTGCGCTGTTCAGCAACGGTGGCCACGCGACTCAATTGGGCAGCCAGAACCTCGCGAAGGCCAGCGGGGGCCCATCGCAGCACCGCCTCGGGCAGCAGGAAGCCAAAGTGCCGAGTCGAGTCACTGAGCGCCTCCTGCCGACGCCATCTACCCGCCAACGCTGCCGCCTCATCCTCCTGGCCTGTGTAGTTGGTCAACCGCAGCACGTGAGCCGGCAAACGGGATCGTAGATGATCGGGCAGGCCGGTCGGGGTCAGTGGTCAGTGGGTAGACCGGCGAGGCGCTGGACCGTGCGCAACCCGGCGGGCGTGCCCGGCCAGTGCCTGGCCAGGGCGTCTGAACCGGCGCGGCGGGTGACCGAGCGCAGTGCAAGCGCGACGACGAGGGCATCGTCGGCGTAGCCCAGCACAGGGATGAAGTCCGGGATGAGGTCGATGGGAGAGAGCAGGTAGGCCAGCAAAAGCCAGAGCCGCACCCGGACGCCTCGAGGCACCTCGGGATCGCTGGCCAGTCGGCGCAGCAGCCTGATGACGTCTGGCAGCAGTCGCAGTGTCTCCCGCAGCGTGGCCCGGTCGGGGCTGTTGCGATTGGAGATCCAGAGCGTCGTGATCAACCCCAGCCAGAGCAGAAGTAGTCCTGCGCCGACAGCTACCAGAAGTCGCCACCAGTCCACGACCAGCTATGCCTCTCCGTAACGCGAGGATCAGCTCACACCCCAACCGCCGGCGTCACGGTCCCGCCGGGCACGAGCACATCCGAGAGTCGTTGCAGGGCGTCGGGCCGTACCCGGTAATAGATCCAGGTTCCCCGCCGGTCGCCGGTGATCAAGCCCGCTTCGCGCAGCACCTTGAGATGATGCGAGATCGTCGGCCCGGTCAGGTTGAACACCCCGGTCAGGTCGCATACACACGCCTCACCGCCCTCGTGCGAGGCGATCAGCGACAGCAACCGGAGCCGCACCGGGTCACCCAGGGCCTTGAACAACCGTGCCAACGTGACGGACTGCTCGGCCGACAACGGGTCCCGGACCAACGGCGCGCAACAACGCACCTGCTCAGCCAGCACAGCGATCGCCTGGCTCTGTTTAGACACAGCTCTACCTTGACAGACGTCGATCCAGCTTGGCAAGGTGTGATTCGACCACCATCGAAACGGGAAGAGGTCGGATATGACTGAGCAGGGCGATCGTGTGCGCGAACTGGTCCGGGAGCGCTACGGCGCGGCCACGGCGCTGACCAGTGCCGGCCCACTGCCGTTCTGCTGTGACGGCACCAATGCGAACATCGACATCGGCGAGGGCTTCGGCGCCGACCTCTACGATGGCGCCGAACGCGACGAGCTGCCCGCCGAGGCGGTCGCCGCGAGCCTGGGATGCGGCAACCCGCTCGCTGTCGCCGAACTCCGCGACGGCGAGACAGTGCTCGACCTAGGCTCCGGCGGCGGCATCGACGTCCTGCTCTCCGCCCGTCGGGTCGGCCCCACGGGAAGAGCCTACGGGCTGGACCTGACCGAGGAAATGCTCGACCTCGCCCGCGCCAACGCGGACCGGGCCGGGGCCACCAACGTCGAGTTCCTGCTGGGGACGATCGAGGCCATCCCGCTCCCGGACGCCTCCGTTGACGTGGTCATCTCCAACTGCGTGATCAATCTGTCGACCGACAAGCCCGCGGTGTTCGCCGAGACCTTCCGCGTTCTGGTTCCCGGCGGCCGACTCGGAGTGGCTGACGTGGTGGCCGAGGACCATCTCGACCCTGATCAGCGCGGCCAGCGGGGAAGCTACGTCGGCTGCATCGCCGGCGCCCTGTCCATCCGCGAGTACCGCGACGGTCTGGCCGCCGCGGGCTTCACCGACATCACTATTACCACCACCCATCAGGTCGCCGAGGAAATGCACTCCGCGATCATCCGCGCCACCAAGTCCACCGCGACCAAAGCGAAGACCACAGCCGGGCTATAGCTGCACGACATGAGGATGCGCTCGATGTCGACGTTGGTGCTGGTGCGGCACGGACAGAGCACAACGAACGCCACCGGACAGTTCACCGGCTGGACAGACGTCCCGTCGACTGCCACAGGCGAGGACGAGGCCGGTTGGGCCGGCGAACTGCTGCGCGCGAGAGCGGTTGTATTTCGCCACCCGCTCGCCGCGGGCCGGCGCCCCTGCCTTGAGCTGGCCACAACCCGAGCCCACCGCGAGGTCGGCGATCAGGTCATCGCAGGTCTCCCCGGAGCGGTGCGAGACCATCTGGGCGTAGCCCAGGCGCCGGGCAGCGGCCATCGCGTCTAGGCACTCGGTCATCGTGCCGATCTGATTCGGCTTGATCAGCGCGGCGTTGCCGATGTCCACCTGCGCGGCCCACCGGATCCGGCCCGGGTCGGTGACGAAACTCCCGTCCACCTGCCGGAAGCCGGAGGCGGCGGGATCCAGCGCTATCGCCACTCCGTCGCGGCCGGCCCGGTACCCGGCGCCGTCGATCGCTTCGACGAGCAGCCCCAGGGCCTCCTCCGCCTCGGTGATAGCCGGGGCGAAGCCGCCCTCGTCGCCCAGCCCGGTGTAGTGGCCCCGCTGCGCCAGCAGCGAACGCAGCATGGTGTAGATCTCGGCTGCGGCCCGTACTGCCTCGGTGATGTTCGGCGCACCGAGCGGCGCGATCATGAACTCCTGGAAGTCGAGATCGTTGGGGGCGTGCGCGCCGCCGTTGAGCACGTTGAAGTGCGGCACCGGCATCCGAGCGGGTACCCCGTCGGGTCGCAACCAGGTCCACAGCGCAACGCCTGCGGAGGCGGCCAGTGTCCGGGCGACCGCTACCGAGACCCCCAGGATGGCGTTGGCGCCCAGCCATAACTTGTTCGACGTACCGTCGATCTTGATCAGTGCGCCATCGACGTCATCCAAGCCCGACCAGGGCCGTGACGTGAGCAGTTCAGCGATCTCGCCATTGACGGCATCGACCGCACGCCGCACTCCCAGCCCACCGAAGCGTTTCGGGTCCCCGTCCCGAAGCTCCACGGCCTCGCCGCTGCCGGTGGAGGAGCCCGAGGGTACCGAGCAGCGGCCAGTGGCACCATCTGCCGCGCTGACCTGCACCGCGAGGACCGGCTTGAGGTCCTTATAGACCTGGAAGAACTGCTGGATCTCCAGCTTGTCGAACTCCGGGACATGGCTGATGTCGCGCAGGTGCTCCAGGCGGGTATCGCCAGCCGGGCGCGCAAAACCCGGGGTAGAACCCATCGGCCAAAAGTGGCAACTCATCCGTGAAATCACGCGGAGGTCACAGACGCGGCGGGATCCACCGCCCGCTGACGGCGGCTCGACGAACGCCAGTACGGCGCGTTGAGTGGCCGGGCGCCGCCGATACCATCGACACTATGTCCTCGCCCTCCAGCAGGTCCGGCGGTCACCAGGGCGCACGGAAGGCACCTGGCCAAGGCGGCGGCGCAGGTCGGTCCGGTCGGAGGCGCACTGTGGCCGAGACCTCAGCGGGTGGGCTGGTGGTGGATACCGAGACCGGGCGAGCCGCTGTGATCGGCCGGCTGGACCGGCGCGGCCGGCTGCTGTGGTCGCTGCCCAAGGGCCACGTCGAGCAGGGCGAGACCGTGGAGCAGGCAGCCGTCCGTGAGGTGGCCGAAGAGACCGGGATCGATAGTGCCGTGGTGGCCGCCCTGGGCAGCATCGACTACTGGTTCGTCGCCGAGGACCGCCGGGTGCACAAGACGGTGCACCACTTTCTGCTACGCGCGCTGGGCGGCGAGTTGTCCGGTGCCGACCACGAGGTCACCGAGGTGGCCTGGGTGCCGCTGGCGGACATGTCGGCGCGGTTGGCCTACGCCGACGAGCGCCGCCTTGTCCAGCGCGCCACCACGATGCTCGCGGACTCCGTGTGAGGCCCCACCTGGAAGCAGACGGCCTGGCCAGGGCGTCTGAACCGGCGCGACGGGTGACCGGGTAGGCAGCTCTGGATCGGTGGCCAGCCTGCGCAGGAGCCGGATGACGTCGGGCAGCAATCGCAGGGTGTCCCGCAGCGTGGTCTGGTCAGGGCTGTTGCGGTTAGTGATCCAGAGGGTCGTGACAGTGCCAGCCAGAGCAGGAGAAGTCCGCCGCCGACAGCGACCATTCGGCTTATCGGTTGCCGGCCTGGCGTATGCCGCGCCGCAGCGACACGCCGAGTAGGACGAGAACCGTCACCGGCAGAAACCACCAGGCCGGCATCCGGAGGGCGGCCAGGCCGGCGGTGACGGCAAGCGCCGCCACGACGCCGGCCGCCACCCGCCAGTCATCCCCGACGATGAAATCCCACCAGAACGCCCCGAAGCTGCGCAGCCACCGGCCCAGCGCGTTCATCAGAGCACCTCCACCGGTTCGGTCACCGGCGGCGACCCCGGGATCCGGCGGTCATGAGCCCGGCGCAGCACCGCGACGAACACCAGCGCGGTGAGCGCGACGACCGCGATGACCCCGAGCAACGCCGCGTCGGCACCGGGCCAGTGGGCGCCAGCACCTTCCGCACCCCAGAACGTGCCGAAGGACGTCAGCAGCACCCCTACGGCGAACTTCAGGGTGTTCTCCGGCACCCGCGCCAGGGGGCCGCGTACGGCGATCCCGGCGACGGTGACGACCACGATGGCCAGGCCGGCACCGAGCACGGCCAGCGGGATGCTGCCCTGGTTGGAGCCGAAGGTCACCACGATGAACACCACCTCGAGGCCTTCGAGTAGCACGCCCTTGAATGACAGAGTGAACGCGTACCAGTCCTCGACGGCGGCGTGGCGGGCCCGTCCGGCCACGCGGGCGGCGGCAAGCTCGCGGGCGTAGATCGCGTCCTCGTCGTGTAGGGCCTTGAACCCTGACGCCCGCAGGATCGCCTTGCGCAGCCAACCGAGACCGAAAATGAGCAGTAGACCACCGACAACGAGCCGCAATGCGTCCAGCGGGACGAAGGTCAGCGTCGGTCCGAGCGCGGCCACGATCACCGCGAGGGCCAGTAGGCCGACGGCGACGCCCTGCAACGGCGAACGCCAGCCCCGGCTGACCCCGACCGCAAGGACGATCGTCAACGCCTCCACCGCCTCAACGGCACAGGCTAAAAAGACAGCGAGAACAAGCAGAACATCCCGCATCCACGTCCGCCTTTCCCAACCGCGCCGATGCCGGGTGAGCGCCGCCGCAGTAAATCTAGCCTCACCCGCTCGGCAGCAACACGCGGCCGATGAGCAAGGCGCCACTCGCGGCACTCACCGCTAGCACCGCGCGCCGCGTCCAGCCGTTGTCCAGCACCAGGCGCGCCGGGCCGGAGAGCGCGAAACCGACCAGGAGGAAAGGGGTGAGCAGGACAGCACTCGCCATCGACTCGCCAGTGACCTGACCCGCCGCAGCCAGCGCGATGATCGAGGTCACCGACCCCAGGACGAAGTAGCCGCCGATGGTGCCACGGACCCGTGGACCCGCCGCGTCCTGATACAGCAACGCGATGGGGGGGCCACCGATTGATGCTGCGGTACCCCCCGCCCCGCTGGCGAGCCCAGCCAGCACTAGCGAGATTGGTCGGGGCCGCGGGCGCCAGGTCAGCAACGAGAGCACCACGCAGGCGAGCACACTGAGCCCCACCAAGAGACTGAAGAACCGCTGCGAAAGCGCCACCACGGCGAGCACTCCGAGCCCCGTACCGGGCAGCCGACCCAGCATCGCCCAGCCGATCCCAGACCAGTCGGCGTGTCGCCCGTCCCGGACCACCGCGAGCACGGCGTGCCCGGATGTCAACAAGATCAACGGAACCGGCACGAGGCTGGGGTCGACGAGGGCCAGCAATGGCGCCGCCACCAGGGCCATGCCGTAGCCCACCGCGCCCTGCACAAGTGCACTCAGCGCCACCACCAGGCCGGCTGCGACGATCAGGACGTCCTCCGATGCTGTCACCGACTCGCGCGGACCACGTGTTGCGCCCAGTATGAGGGACGTGCTCACCATCACCTTGAACAACAACGTACGGATTCCGCAGCTCGGCTTCGGCGTGTTCCAAGTGCCGCCGGAGGACACCGAGCGGGTGGTGTCCACCGCGCTGGAGACTGGCTACCGCAGCATCGACACCGCGGCGGCTTACCAGAACGAGGACGGCGTCGGAAGGGCGATCGCGTCCTGCGGGTTACCCCGCGACGAGATCTTCGTGACCACCAAGCTGTGGAACTCCGATCACGGCTACGACCAGGCGCTGCGCGCGTTCGACGCCAGCGCGGGACGGCTGGGTCTGGACACCGTGGACCTCTACCTCATCCACTGGCCGGTGCCCACCACCGACCGGTACGTCGAGACGTGGACGGCACTGGAGAAGCTCGCCGCGGACGGCCGGGTGCGAGCGATCGGGGTGTCCAACTTCACCGTTGAGCACTTGCGGCGGCTGTTCGCCGAGACGGGCACGGTGCCCGCCGTCAACCAGGTGGAGCTGCACCCGTACCTCCAGCAGACCGACCTGCGCGCCGAGCACGCTGAGCGCGGGATCGCCACCGAAGCGTGGAGCCCACTGGCCCAGGGCGCGGCGCTATCCGACGCCGCCATCACCCGGCTCGCCAAGCGGCACGGCGTGACCCCGGCGCAGGTGGTGCTGCGCTGGCACCTGCAGCTCGGGAACATCGTGATCCCCAAATCGGTGACTCCGGCGCGGATCCGCGAGAACTTCGACGTCTTCAACTTCGAACTGTCCGCCGAAGACCTTTCCGCGATCGCCGACCTCGAAACCGGCCGTCGGACCGGTCCCGACCCGACCACCTTCGCCATGCCCTGATCTCGCCTTTCTCCGATCAGGTCAGGATGGAGGTGATGGCGCTGAGAAGGGTGGTAAAAGGGCGGGTTTCGGCGTTGTGGCCCATGAGGCCGATTCGCCAACCGGTCCCGGCTAGCGGGCCTAGGCCGCCACCGACCTCAATGCCGAAGTCTTCTCGTAAGGCCTTGCGGGCTGCGGCGTCGGACACGCCATCGGGCAGCCGGGCTGCGGTGAGTTGCGGTAACCGGTGGCCCTGCTCGGCGAACAGTTCGAAACCGAGCTCAGGCAGGGTCGCCTGGAGGCGTTCACCCACCCGGGCGTGGCGCTCCCACACCGCTGGCAGACCTTCGGCCAGTAACCGGCCCAGTCCCGCGTGCACCGAAGAGATCAGCGTGGAGCTCGCGGTGTGGTGGTAGCGAGGCGGATCGCCCTGGTAGTAGGCATCCAGCAGGCTCAGGTCCAGGTAGAACGAGCAGACCGGCCGTTGCCGGCCCCGGATCCGCTGCACGGCACGCTCGGACAGGGTCACCGGCGCGATTCCCGACGGTGCACCCAGGCACTTCTGGGTCGCCGAGTAGCAGGCGTCGACGCCCCAGGCGTCCACCTCGACGGGTATCCCGCCCAATGAGGTGACGGTGTCCACCAGCAGCAGCGTGTCGGTGTCCTGCAACTCGCGTAGCGGGGCGATCTGGTTGCGTACCCCGGTGGAGGTCTCGGCGTGTACCACCGCAACGAGCCGGGCCTGCGGCGCCTGGCGCTGGGCGTGGAGCAGCGCTTCCGGATCCAGCGGCCGTCCCCAGGGAGCATGCACAGCCTGCACCTGGGCACCCACCCGGCGCGCCACCTCACACAGCCGCTCGCCGAAGTAGCCGTTCACCCCGACGATGGCCAGGTCATCGGGTTCCAGCAGGCTGGCCAGGCACGCCTCCATCCCCGCCGAGCCGGTGCCGCTGACCGGCAGGGTGAGGCGGTTGCGGGTGCCGAAGACGGTCCGGAGCCGTTTCGCGGTGTCGGCCACCAGGGCGAGGTACTCGGGGTCGAGATGCCCAAGCACTGGCCTACTCAACGCCTCCATGGCCTCCGGGTAGGGATTCGACGGGCCGGGGCCGAGGAGCAGCAGATCAGAGTGCACAGCTCGATCTTGCCACGCCTGTCGTACTGTCGCCCCGATGGACAGCCTGTGCAGCCTGCGGCAGTGGCCGGTCGATACGGTGGCCGCCGCCGTGGTGGATGCCTCCGGTGTCGTAATGGGCAGCGACGGCCCGCAGGACCGGCTGTTCCCGCTCGCCTCGGTGACCAAGCTGCTGTCGGGCTACGCGGTGCTGCTGGCAGTGCAGGAGGGCGCGCTGGACTGGCAGCAGCCGGCCGGGCCGCCGGGATCCACCGTGCGCCACCTCATCTCGCACGCCTCCGGGCTGGAGTACGACACGCCGCGGGTCTCGGCAGCGCCAGGCGCCAAGCGGATCTACTCCAACACCGGGTTCATGGTGCTGGCCGACGCGGTGGCGTCGTCGTCCGGTATCGCTTTCGCTGATTACCTGACCGAAGGGGTCCTGCAGCCGCTGGGGATGTCCTCGACGCAGCTGACGGGTTCGGCCGCCGCCGGCGCCGTGTCCACCTGCGCGGACCTGACCCGATTCGCCGCTGAGTTGCACGCTCCCACGCTGCTGGCACCGGAGATCCTGGCCGAGGCGACCCAGGTGATCTATCCGGGACTGGATGGGATCGTGCCCGGCTTCGGCTTGCAACGTCCCAACGACTGGGGATTGGGCTTCGAGCTGCGGGACCACAAGAGCCCACATTGGACGGGTAGCCGGAACTCGCCGCAGACCTTCGGGCACTTCGGACGGTCCGGGACGTTCCTGTGGGTGGATCCGGTAGCGGGCGCGGCCTGCATCGCGCTCACCACCCGCGAGTTCGGTCCCTGGGCCCGCGACACCTGGCCCCAGTTCAGTGACGGCGTCCTCGCCGAACTGGTCGCCGGCTGACTTCGAATCCTAAGCTCCCCGAGCTCAACAGCAGAGTTGTGCACGGGCGTTTGAACAGCGCTGCTGTTGGGTTCGGGGGCCGTGGAGCGGTGCGAACGGGGAGCGTTCCGCGCCGAGAGCTTGGTTGGTGCCATACTGGCACCATGAAGCGGATGAATCTGCGTGACGTTCCGGATGACGTGTATGCCGCCCTCGCCGACGCAGCCGCGGCCAATCGCCAGTCGCTGAGCGCATTCGTGGTCGACCGGTTGACCGAGGTCGCCCAGATGACGAAGTTGCTCGATTATGTCGCCTCCTACCCGCCGGCGCAGGGAAGCGGAGTCACGCTTGAGGACGCAGCCGCGGCGGTTCGAGAGGTACGGGAAGCGTCGTGAGTCTGGCCGTGATCGATGCCTCCGTATTGGCCGCCTTCTATGCCGCCGACGATCCCCGCCGCGAAGCGGTCGCCCAGGGCCTCGCGGCCGGGCACGCCTTGTTCGCTCCCGCGCATCTGGATGCCGAGGTCGTCTCCGCGTTGCGCGGGATGGCGCGCGGCAACCCCGTTCTGCAGGCCGCCGTGCCCGGCGCGTTGCGGCATCTTGCAGGCTTCCCCATCCGACGCATGCCGCTGGCTCCTCTCTTGGACCGCATGTGGGAGCTACGCGACAACGTCACCCCCTATGACGCCGCCTACGTCGCCCTCGCCGAGCGGTTGGACGGCCCCCTGGTCACCTGCGACGGCAAGCTGGCCGCGGCCAACGGAGTCCGCTGCTCCTTCGACCTGATCGCATGATCTTGCACAGAAGCGGATGCTGCCTACGCCGACCAGGTCCTGGACCAGCGGCGTCGACGAAGTAGGCGGTCACGACTGCAGCAGTTGGAAGTGCACGCCCTGGTCGTCGACGCACTGGGCGATGCGGCCGTAGGGTTGCTGCTGCGATTCACCCGCCTGCCCGCCGTGGTCACGGACTGCGACTAGCGCGGCGGTCAGGTCGTCGACCTGGTAGACAGGCTCGATCCCCGGCGTCGCCGCGCCGCCGTGCATCCCGGCCGGCGGGTTGGTCCCCTCGATCTGCCACCCGTCCTCGACCCGGCCGGGGACGAATGTCCAGCCCAGCACCGCGCCGTAGAACGCCCGGGCCCGCTCGGTGTCCGCCACGGCGTGCGTGAGGTAGGCGAGATCGCCGTGCCGGGCAGTGGGTGCCGCGGCGGGTGAGGAGGCGATCATCCAGCGGTGTCCCGAGGGGTCGACGACGACAGCGTTGCGGCCGTAGGGTTGATCGGCGGCCGGCCGCTCCAGCCGGGCCCCCGCCTCGACGGCATTGCGAACAGTCGCATCCACCGCCGCGGGCTCAGACACCCGCAGGTACAGCGACTGGCTGGGACCGCCGCGGGTCCGCGGTGACAGCAGGTCGATCTCGGCGAACTCGTCAGCGAGCATGAGAACCGAATCGCCGATGGCCAGCTCCGCGTGCCCGATCCGACCGTCCTCCATCACGATCGGCTCACCGCGCCGCCGGGCGCCAAAGGCGCGCTCGTAAAAGTCCAGCGCGCTACGAGCGTCATTGACGGCGATGTAGCTACCCAAAGTGTGCGCTGGGGCCTCGGTCGTGGTGGTCATGGGTGATCCTTCCGGGGCGAGCAGGGCGCGCTCCAGGCGGGAGCGCAGCTCTGCGGCGAACGCCGGGTCGGGGTCGACCGGCGTGATGGGCTGACTGAGCGCCCAGAATGGATCGGAGCGCGGATCGGTCATCGCAGCGCCTCCGGGTCCTCATCAGCCGCCCCATAAACTGCCCGGAACGCGGCGCGGGCACGAACCAGCAGCGCCTCGGTGGCATGCAGGGTGCGTCCGAGGTGCCCGGCGACCTGCGCGACCGGCAGGCCATCGAGATAACGCAGGGTGAGCGCGGCTCGGTGGTGCGGGCCCAGCGCATCGAGCACCTGATGGGCCACCACGGTGTCGATCTCGACGTCCCACGGGTCTTCGATCTCGCCGCCGGCGGCGTGCACCAGGCGCAGACCGCGCTGCTCCCGCTCGGCCCGTCGCCAGTGGTCGGCGAGCTTGTGCCGAGCGACTCCGATCAGCCAGCCGGTGGTGATCGGCGGCGTGGGCTGCCGCCGGGCTGCGGTGACCGCCGCGAGGAAGGTCTCCCCGGTGAGATCCTGGGCCAGTGTGCGATCCCGGCATCGGGACAGCAGGTACCCGTGGACCTGGGGCAACGCGGTGTCATAGATGTCGAGCAACCCCATCGCCGGGTCCGGCCGCACCCGTGGTTGCTCCCTCACACCCTCATCGTCGTCTCGGGAACCGGTTCTCCGACGGGGTAACCCTCCAAATTCTGGTGTGACGGGCCACCCTGGGCGCACACTCGTCGGTATGGCGGAGTTCCGGATGCGATACGGCGCGCTGTTCACGTCACGCCGATTCCACGCCTCGGCGACGGTCAGTGTCTCGGTAGTCATGGGATCCCAGAAACCAGCACCGGCAGGGCTGCGCGACGGGGGTGAACCCGGCCCCGACGTCGAGGACCAGCCCGAGCTTCGCGCCCAGTGGCGTGTCCTCCCGAGGTCGATCCGGCCGGACGAGTGGGTGACCGAGACGGGGGTCAAGCAGATTCACGGTTCCCTGCTGATCGCCGAAGAGCAGCGACGCCCGGAGGGCTACTACCCCTGCTATGGGACGTGAACTCGACACCACCGACGTTTCCTACCACTGGAGTCTCGCGAGTCTTCGGCTGGCGTCTCGGGGAGCAGGCGTAGCAGACAGGGCGGCAGGCTGAGCACCTGGTTGTCCGCGAAGCGCACGTAGAGCGAATCGAGACCTCGCCCGACGACCTGACCTTGCTGGTGCAGCGGCACGCTGGTCCTGCAACGAAGACGCTGGCAAGGCATCGTGGGTGGATCACCAATGCAGCTGTCGACCAGCTAAATCAGGCTCGACCTGGTCAACCAGCTGCCGATCCTCCGTGAAGTCAACACTAGACCGGGTGGCATGTACTCGCGCATGGAAGAGCACGGCTACCGAGTTCACTTCGAGGAATCCGTAACATGTCGACTTCCCGACGGCAGCGAACAAGAGAAGTTGGAGATAGACGGGCGGTTTCAATCGGTCATGGCGACACAATGTTCCGCGATCAGCGCTTCGAAGACTTCGACCGGTTTCCGCCAGCCTAGCGTCTTGCGTGGTCTGCCATTCAGTTCCGTTGCTACCTTATCAAGTTCTTCCTGGGTGTG
>JBBPZY010000339.1:0-6612 GCA_038276315.1 Mycobacteriales bacterium | reverse complement strand
GTCAAGAGGGTGGACAACATGACGATGGCGTGGGGGTTAGAGGCGCGGGTGCCGTTCCTGGACCACGAGTTGGTCGAGCTCGCCGCCGCCTGCCCGCCCGAACTGAAGCTCGCCGCGGGCGGAAAGGGAGTGCTCAAGGCGGCCAGCCGCGGCGTGGTTCCGGACGAGATCATCGACCGGCCCAAGGGTTACTTCCCGGTCCCGGCGATCCGTCACCTGTCCGGTGCCTTCCTTGACCGGGTGCGCGAGGCGGTCACCGATCCGGTGGCCAAGGATCGCGGACTGTTCCGCCCGGACTGGTTGCAGCGCATGCTCGCCGATCCGAACACCGACCGCACTACGCTGGGATCCAACGCCTTGTGGCAGGTCGCCCTGCTGGAGATGTGGTTGCAGGACAGGGGGATCTAGCCAGGTGAATGCGGCGAATTCCGGGGAGACCAGCGGCTTCGGGCGGCGCCGGCGCGCCCAGCTCGCCGGCGAGTTACCCGACCTCGGCTGGCTCGCCGCCGAGACCTGCACATCGCCCGCGCTGTCCCCGGACGGCGACACGCTGGCCGTGGTCTCCGACCGCGACGGAGCACCCCGGGTCTGGCTGGTGCCACTGGCGCGTGCTGGGCCGCCGGTGCGGTTGGACACCGGCGAGGGCTACGTGCGGATGGTCAGCTGGTCGCCCGACGGCGAGTGGCTGTGCCTCACGGAGGCGTCCGGCGGCGGGGAGCGCTTTGTGGTCCGCGCGCTGCACCCGGATGGCTCCGATGCCCGGGTCGTCGCCGGAAGCTCGGCCGGGGTGGCGTCGATCAGTTGCTGGCAGCCCGGCGGGCACACCGTCGGGCTCGCGCAGAGCAACGCCGCGGACCCGGCCACCATTGACGCGTACGCCGTGGACGTCTGCTCCGGCCGCCGCCGATACTTGGCAAGCGGTCGTGCGGCGACGGTGTGCGCCTTCAGCCACGACGGCCGATACGCCGTGGTGCGCGTGGGTGCCCGGGGCCTGCGCCGCTTGCTGATGGTCGACACCCGGACCGGCCGAAGAGTCGAGCTGCTCGGCGCCGACGCCACCATCGCCGATGCCCGCTTCTCCCCCGACAGTCAGACGATCTACCTGCATACCGACGCCAATCGGGAGTTCGCCGCGCTGCTCGCGCTCCCGAGGGTCGCCGCCGGCCATCCCGAGGCCACCGAAGTGATCGCCGCGCGCAAGGGGGTCGAGCTCGAAAGGCTCGCGCTCGACCCGACTGGCCGTTCGGTCCTTGCGGTGTGGGATGTCGAGGGACGCAGCGAGCTCGAACTGGTCGACCTGGGCGGTAACGAACGTCGTGCGCTGCCGAGGCCGGCCGCGGAAGTGGTGACAGGCTGCGCCTTCACCTGCGACGGTGGGTCACTGGTGCTTGCCGTGGAAGCCAGCACCAGGCCGCCACACGTCCTTCGCTACCCGCTGCCGCCGACCGAACCGGTGCGGCTGGCTTCGGCCCAGCCACCCCCTTGGCCGGCGAACACGCCAGGCCTGCCTGAGTTACACAGGTGGCGGGCCCAGGATGGCCTCAAGCTCAGCGGCTGGCTCTACCGGCCAGCCGGTGCCCTCGGCGCGGTGCCCACGCTGGTCTGGTTGCACGGCGGCCCCGAGGCACAGCAGCGGCCCACGTTCGATCCGCTCTACCAGGCGTTGCTGAGCTACGGCGTCGCGGTGTTCGCGCCGAACGTCCGTGGCTCGTCCGGCTCCGGTCGCTCCTTCGTCGACGCCGACGTCCACTGCCGCCGGTTCGCCGCCATCGACGACGTCGCCGACGTGGTCCGGTATCTCGTCGATACCGGGCTGGGCGATCCGAGCGCGCTGGGCTGCGGCGGTCGCTCCTACGGCGGCTACTTGACCGTCGCGGCCATGGCGAGCTATCCCACGCTTTTCCGCGCCGGCGTCGACGTCTGCGGCATCGTCGACTTCGAGACGTTCTTCGCCGAGACGGAGCCGTGGATCGCGGCGGCAGCGGTGAGCAGGTACGGCGACCCACAGCGAGACGCAGCGCTGCTGCGTGAGCTATCCCCGATTCACCGCATCGGGCAGCTCAGCGCCCCGCTGCTGGTAGTGCACGGCGCGCACGACACCAACGTGCCCACCACCCAGGCCGAACAGCTCGTCGCAGCGCTACGGTCCCGTGGCGCGTCACCCGGCTATCTGGTGCTGCCCGACGAAGGGCACGAGATCCTGGGCGTCGCCAGCCGGGCGGCCTACCAGCGGGAGGTCGTGCACTGGGTGATCAGGCACCTGCTCGACCTCGATGAGCGCAGCGCCTGACACCCACCCGACGCCGGCGACGCCCAACCCCGTCTATCGCTCCCCCGACGCCCGCGCCCGGGCGGTGTCATCCGGGTTGTCGGGACTAGGCCACGATGGGCGGGATCAACCGTCGCGTCTCGTTAATCAGGGTGGTGGACTGTGTCACCGGGTGTGATCAGCGGCTGGGGAGCCAGGTCCGGCTTCTTCCGCGCACGAAGGTTGATCTGGGCGATCCTTCTCACGATCGTCGCGCTGATCGGGACCAGCTGTGCCGGTCAAACAACCCCAAGCTCCGGACGGCCGGTGGAAGGCGGGGTCGCCACCTTCGCCGAACCGGCGAACACCACTCCGAACTACATCTTCCCGTTCATGTCGATCGTATACTTCAGTGTTTCCACGGTGTCAGACCTGCAGTACCTCATGTTCCGACCCCTGTACTGGTTTGGCGACAACGGTCAACCCGTATTGAACGACAGGCTCAGTCTCGCTGACTATCCGACTTTCGCTGACGACAACCGCACCGTGACCGTGAAGCTGCGCGACTATGCGTGGTCGGACAACACGAAGGTGACCGCGGACGGTATCGTCTTCTGGATCAACATGATGAAGGCGGAGAAGAAGAACTGGGCCGTATACGTGCCGGGAGGGATCCCGGACGACATAGACTCACTTACCGCGGACTCGCCGAACCAGGTGACCTTCCACCTGAACAAGAGCTACAGCGCGAAATGGTTCGTGTACAACGAGCTGGCCCAGATCACTCCGCTTCCGCACGCCTGGGACCGCACGGCGAGCGGCGCCAGCGACTGCGAACACCGTGTCGGCGACTGCACCGCCGTCTACGACTACCTCACCGACCAAGCGAAGAGCATCAACAGCTACGCCACGAACCCGCTGTGGCAGGTGGTGGACGGTCCCTGGCGGCTGAAGTCATTCAACGCCGACGGCAACATCAGTTTCATTCCCAACAAGTCCTATTCGGGACCGAACAAGCCGCATCTCGCTCAATTCAACGAAGCACCATTCTCCGAAAATGCCGCCGAATACAACGTGCTGCGCTCCGGCGACAACTCCATTCAGGTCGGCCATCTACCACCCGAGGACGCGCCGGTCAAACCAGATGATCAGGAGGTTGGACACAATCCGCTGGAGAACAACTACACGCTCGACCGGTGGTACAGCTTTGCGGTCAACTATTTCCCACTCAACAATCACAATCCGAGGGTCGGCCCGATCTTTCAGCAGCAGTACTTCCGGCAGGCTCTGGCGTCCCTTGTCGACCAGAAGTCGATCATCAAGGCGGCAGTGCACGGGTATGGCGCGACGACCAACGGCCCGATTCCCACGACGCCGAAGAACCCGTACGCCAGCGACAAGACCGAGCCTAACCCATTCACCTACGATCCTGATCGCGCCCAGAAACTGCTAGCTAATCACGGTTGGAGCACCCCGCGCGATGGTGTCGGTACCTGCGAGCGTCCAGGCACCGGTCCGAACCAATGCGGTCCGGGGGTGAACGCCGGCGCGCGACTGGACTTCCAGATGATGTATGCCACCGGTACGACACAGGTCACTCTGGCGATGCAGCAACTGCAATCCTCGGCCACCAAGGTCGGCATCAAGGTCGACCTGCGGGGAGCACCCTTCAACACCGTGATCGGCACCGCCATCCCCTGTGATGCCGGCAAACCCGACTGCAACTGGGAAATGGGTAACTGGGGTGGGGGCTGGGTGTTCGCCCCGGACTTCTATCCTACCGGTGAGCAGATCTTCGGCACCGGCGCCGGATCCAACGTGGGTAGCTTCTCCGACCCGAAGCTGGATCAACTCATCGCCGTAACCCAGCACAGCGACTCGCCAGAGGCTTTGCAGGCCTACACCCGGTACGGTTCAGAAACCTTACCGGTCATCTGGGGGCCGAATTACGACTACGCGGAAACAGAAATCGCGAACAATCTCAAAGGGGTCACTCCGCAGAGCCCGTACCTGAATATCACGCCGGAGGATTGGTATTACGTCAAATGATCGCTGATCCCACCACCGAGGCAGGTGTTCGATGACCGGATTCATCACTAGGCGACTGCTCCAGTCCGTTGTCGTCGTCCTGCTCGTGACAGTGATCGTTTTCATCCTGCTGCACCTGCTCCCCGGTGGGCCGGCCCGCGCGCAACTCGGGCCACGCGCAACATCCGCGGCGATCGAAAACTTCAACCATCAGATGGGATACGACCGACCCGTCCCGATCCAGTACTGGCACTGGCTCACCCAGCTCGTCACCGGTAACCTCGGATTCTCAGTGAAGTTCAACCAGTCCGTCGCTTCACTTATCGGTGAGCGGCTCCCCAAAACCCTGGTCCTCATGGTCCTGTCCACGCTCTTCGCGCTCGTCGTGGCGATCCCGCTCGGTATGTTGCAAGCAGTGAAACGCAACCACGCAGCCGATTACACGATCACCGTCTGGGCGTTCGTCTTCTACGCAACGCCACCGTTTTTCCTCGGCGTCGTACTCATCGTGGTGTTCGCCGTCGACCTACCGATCCTGCCCGCGGAAGCGCCACAGAGTTCCTCGCTCGGGGTGATCCTGTCGCAACCCGGCGGGCTGATCTTACCGGTGTTGACCCTGGCCTTGCTCACCATCGCTCAGTTCTCCAGGTACATGCGGTCCTCGGTGATCGAGAATCTCGCCGAGGACTACGTTCGCACCGCCCGCGCGAAGGGCGCGGGCGAACGCAGCGTGTTGATCCACCACGTGCTGCGCAATTCGTTGATCCCGATCGCCACCCTGCTCGGGCTGTCCCTGCCGGCGATCTTCTCCGGTGCGCTGATCACCGAGGCGGTGTTCAACTTCCCGGGCATCGGCCAGCTGTTCTGGACCGCCGCACAAACGCAGGACTACCCGATCATGCTCGGCATCACCGTGCTCGTCGGTGTCGCCACAGTGATCGGTTCGCTGCTCGCCGACCTCGCCTACGCCGTCCTCGATCCCCGAGTGAGGTATGCATGACCGCCATTCCCGCCGACGACGCGGCGCTGCGCGATCCGCCCAAGACCCGTGGGCCCAAGGGTCGCGGCGCAGTCGCGCGGTCGCTGTCGGCCTTCGTGGAGAACAAGCTCGCCGTGGTCGGTTTCGGGATCGTCGTGGCGTTCATTGCGTTCTGTTACGTCGGTCCCCTGGTTTATCACACCGACCAGGTACACATCGACCTATCGCAGGCCACGCTGGCGCCGTCAGGCGCACATCCCCTGGGCACCAATGAGGTCGGCTACGATCAGCTCGGCCGGTTGATGGTCGGCGGGCAGTCCTCGCTCGAGGTGGGAGTCGCCGCAGCACTGCTGGCCACTGTCTTCGGCACGTTGTGGGGCGCCGTTGCCGGGTACGCGGGTGGCTTCATCGACTCCGCGATGATGCGCATCGTCGATGCGCTGCTCGCGGTGCCCACGCTGTTCTTGTTGCTGTTCCTCGCGTCGATCGCGCGGCCCACCGTCGGGTTGCTGATCCTGGTGATCGCGTTGATCTCGTGGCTCGGTCCGGCCCGGTTGATACGTGGGCAGGCATTGACCTTACGCACCAGGGACTACGTGACATCGGTGCGGCTGATGGGTGGCGGCCCGCTCCGCGCGATCCTGCGGCACATCGCACCGAACGCCATCGGCACCGTGGTGGTGAACGCGACCTTCCAGGTGGCGGACGCGATCTTAATCTTGGCCGCGTTGAGCTTCCTCGGCCTCGGCGTACCGCCGCCGGCCGCGAACTGGGGCGACATGCTCTTCAACGGCATCAACTACACCTACGACGGCTACTGGTGGTTGATCTACCCGCCAGGCGTGGCCATCGTGATCGTGGTGGTCGCGTTCAACCTCATCGGTGACGCATTGCGCGATTCGTTCGAAGTCCGGTTGCAGAAGAGGTGATCCCGGTGAATTCTGTCGTGACCCTTGACGGTCTGCATACGGACATCGCGTTGCGCAAGGGCGCGGTGCACCCCGTAGGCGGAGTGTCGTTGACCGTCGGCAAGGGCGAGAGTCTTGGCATTGTCGGCGAGTCCGGCTGCGGTAAGACCATGACCGCGCTATCGATCATGCGCCTGTTGCCGCCCGGCGGGCGCGTCACGCGCGGCTCGATCAGGCTTGGCGACACCGACCTCGCCACGCTCGACGAAGCCGGAATGCGCAAGATCCGCGGCAACCGGATCGGCATGATCTTCCAGGACCCGATGACATCGCTGAACCCATGCATGACCATTGGCGACCAGGTCTCGGAAACCGTTCTGCTGCACCGCGACGTGACCCGCGCACAAGCGCGCGAGCGCGCCGTGGAGGTGCTCGACCTGGTCGGGCTG
>JBBPZY010000338.1:0-12477 GCA_038276315.1 Mycobacteriales bacterium | reverse complement strand
CTCGTCGGCGGCGGGATGTGTTTCACCTTTCTGGCAGCCCTTGGTCATCCGGTCGGTAAATCGCTGCTGGAACCGGACATGGTCGAGGTGTGTGCACGGCTACTGAAAGTCTCGGGCGACACCATCGGGCTGCCGCGCGACGTGGTCATCGCCGACGAGTTCGCCGCGCACGCGAATACCCGCACGGTTGCCGCCGGAGAGATCCCCGACGGGTGGATGGGCCTGGACATCGGGCCGCAGACGGTGGGTGACTTCACCGCGGCGTTGGCTGGTGCAGCCACGGTGTTCTGGAACGGTCCGATGGGCGTGTTCGAACTGGCCCCGTTTGCGGCGGGCACTCGCGGCGTCGCGGAGAGCATTGCCGGGTCGGGCGCGTTCAGTGTGGTCGGCGGCGGTGACTCGGCGGCTGCGGTGCGGTTGCTGGGTCTGCCCGAGGACGGGTTCTCGCACATCTCCACCGGTGGCGGTGCTTCCCTGGAGTTTCTGGAGGGCAAGTCGCTGCCCGGCGTCGCGGTGCTGGAGACTTAGGGGGTGGCCCGCCAACCGTTGATTGCCGGCAACTGGAAGATGAACCTCCATCACCTCGAGGCCATCGCTCTGGTGCAGAAGCTTGCCTTCGCCCTGCCGGAGAAGTACTTCGCCAAGGTGGAGGTGGCGGTACTGGTACCGTTCACCGCCTTGCGCAGCGTGCAGGCCCTCATCGAGGGGGACAAGCTGCTGATCCGGTACGGCGCGCAGGATCTCTCGCCGAAGGACTCCGGGCCGTACACCGGTGATGTGTCCGGGCCGATGCTGGCCAAGCTGGATTGCAGCTACGTGATCGTCGGGCACTCCGAGCGGCGTGAGCACCACGGCGAGGACGACGGCACCGTGGGCGCCAAGGTGCGGGCCGCCCTGCGCAACGGGCTGCTGCCGATCCTGTGTGTGGGAGAAGGTCTGGAGGTCCGTGAGGCGGGCGACCACCTGGCGCACAGCACTGCACAACTGCGTGCTGCGCTCAAGGGCCTGTCCGCCGAGCAGGTCCGCACCATTGTGGTGGCCTATGAGCCGATCTGGGCGATCGGTACCGGCCGGGTCGCTACCCCGGCCGACGCGCAGGAGGTCTGCGGCGCGCTGCGAGCGGCACTGGCCGACAAGTACGGTGCGCCGGTCGCCGACGAGGTCCGGGTGCTTTACGGCGGATCAGTCAAATCGAGCAATATCGCCGAGCTGGTCGCCGAGTCAGATATCGATGGCGCACTGGTCGGTGGTGCGAGCCTGGACGCAGACGACTTCGCGAGGCTCTGCGCGCTGGCCGCCGGCGGACCGTTACCGTGAGGGGGACGCCGTGACCCACAGGCCGGGCCGCGTTCGGCGGCTGGACGGGGTAGCCTTGCAAATCAGTCGTCGTCCGACGAGGGTGTGATGAAGCTCTTCCTGCAGATCCTGCTCCTGGTCACCAGCATCGCGCTGATCCTGCTGATCTTGTTGCATCGAAGCCGCGGCGGAGGGCTATCCAGTCTGTTCGGCGGTGGCGTGCAATCGAGTTTGTCCGGGTCCAGCGTTGTGGAGAAGAACCTGGACCGGCTGACGCTGTTCGTCAGCTCGGTATGGGTGATCTCCATTGTGGGGATCGGGCTTCTGATCAAGATCGGCTGAGCCGCTCCGGGCGGTTCCGCGACGTGAGGGCGATCAATGGCAAGTGGCAACGCGATCCGCGGTACGCGGGTCGGCGCAGGTCCGATGGGCGAGTCCGAGCGAGGCGAGACTGCTCCCCGTAACCGGGTGTCCTACTGGTGTGCCAATGGGCACGAGTCTCGGGTCTCGTTTGCGGCCGAGGCTGAGGAACCGGACGTGTGGGACTGCCCACGGTGTGGTTTTCCGGCCGGGCGCAACGAGCAGCGGCCGCCCAACGCGCCGCGCAATGAGCCGTACAAGACGCACCTCGCCTACGTGAAGGAGCGCCGCTCCGATGCCGACGGCGAGGCTATCCTCGCCGAGGCACTGGCCAGGCTGAAGGAATCCCGCGAGCCCTGACGTTAAGTGGTCACTGCGCCGCAGCAGCGCAGTGACCACGGTACGTCAGGTGCTCGCCGACACGCGTCGACTAGGCTAACAGCCTGCGATAACTGCTTGCCAGGACGATGGGTTCTCTCGTGCAGTTACCGGTGTTTCCGTCGAAGAGCAGGCCGAAGGCGCACCTGAGAGCGTGACGTGTTCCTTTCCACCTGATCAGCGCCATCGCGGAGCGGATGGTTAATCGATGCCACGCAGCGCTTTTGACCGGTGAGTCGCCGGTGCTCATGGTGGGATCGTCGCGGATAGGCTCGTCTCGGGTGGGGTTGTCCAAGGTGAACGTGGTCGGGGCGGTGGTGAGCAGGTTCCTGACCTGGGCGAGAGCTGCCGGAGCGCTAGAAAGCATGAGCCCCACGACGAGCGCGGACGCGGCAACGATACGAAGACCTGCGGGGTCTCCACACGCGTCCCGACACTGACTGTACAGATGGGATAATCGGGAGGTATTGTCCTGGTGGGCGGGTGTAACGGTTTCGTCGACCATCACAATAGGCGTGATCTCCTCGCTTACGCTGTCCCTGGGTGCTCTGTGCCTTCCTCGCTGGGTAGTCTGTGTATCGACTGAGCTGGTCATGTCATCACCCTTCGTAGTCGCGCGCGCGGCACTGCACGTACGCGCTGCTCATTTACTCCCCAGACTTACCTTTCCGGACAGCCCACGTCTTCATGCATTGTGTGGATTTCTGTACGTCTTATGACCGCTCGGGCTCGGTTATCCACAGGGATCGGCGGCCGCATTCGCACCCCACGCGGGTGCGGTGGCGTGTGACCATCGGCGGGCCGGGCTCGAAGGACTGCGGCACTCCGGTAGCCGGCTCGCTGCCGGTCGCTCGTAGCGCTGAATCTCCCGAACTCAACAGCAGAGCTGTTCTACGCTAGTACGACAGCTCTACTGTTGAGTTCGGGACAACCAGAGCTGGACAGCAACCCAGCGAGGGGCAGAGAGGGAGCGGTCGGCGGTCCACACCATCCAGCCGGCGCGACTTCTGCAGAAGCCCCAGTGTGCACCGGCCAGGGAAAAGTCAGCGGCCGAGCAGCTCCATGGGGAGTTTGGCGGCTGCGGCGCGGTCCAGCAGCCACAGCGTGCGGCGACGACCGGTCGCGCCCGCGGCAGGCATCTGCACCTCTCCTGCTCCGCGTAGCGCCATCGTCACGGCTGCAGCCTTCTCCGCTCCCGAGGCGATCAACCACACCTCTGCGGCGCATCGGATGGCGGCAAGCGTCATGGTGATCCGGGTGGGTGGCGGTTTCGGACTGCCCCGTACGCCGATCACCGCGCGCTCGGTCTCGTAGACCGCAGGCGAGCCGGGAAACACCGAGGCGACGTGGCCGTCTTCGCCGATGCCGAGACAGCAGATATCGAACGACGGCGCCGGGCCGCGATCCTCCGGTTGTCTCCGCCTCAGCAGGAGGTCCTCGTAGGCGTGGGCGGCGGCGTCCGGGTCGTCCCCCCAACGGCTTTCGGAGGGCCCCATCGGATAGACCCGGGCAGGGTCCACGCCAACATGGTCGAGCAGCGCTTGGCGCGCCTGGGTTTCGTTGCGCTCCGGGTGTCCGGTGGGGAGGAAGCGCTCGTCGCCCCAGTAGATATCCAATCGTCGCCAATCCACCGCCGTAGCCGCCTGAGTGTTCGCCAGCTCACGCAGCACCGCGGTCCCGATGCGTCCCCCGGTCAGTACCAGTGAGGCGGACCCCGAGGCGGTCTGGATGTCTACGATCCGGGCGACCAGCCGGGCAGCGGTGGCCGCGGCGAGCACTTCCGCGGTCGCGTGCACCACTACGTCAGGACCGCTCACTGATCAGCCCGGGTCTCGTTGTCTCGGGTGGCACCCGTTTGGAGGCTCTTCGCTGGGCTGGCACGTCGACCGTTGCGACCGTCTAGTTCGGTCAGCGCCTGCAGTGCGGCCTGGTAAATCTCGTCAGGATCCAGCCTGCGAAGCTCCTCGGCGAGACAATCGCGCACCGGGCGTCGTCTCAACGGCACTCGGCGCTCCGGTTGACCCGGCTGGCGCAGGGTGCCCACCTTACCGTCGGGCCGGACCAACTCGACCCTGCCGGAACGACGCTCCATGACCGCGGAGCTGATCCCACCGCCAGCCGGGCTGGTGCGGCGCCGTACTGGGACGTGCAGACGGGAGCGCAGCCAGCCGGCGAGCAGGTCGGTGGACGGGTTGTCCGCGGCGCCGGTGACAGCGACCGTCTCGACATCCTCATACGGTGGTAGATCGAGCGCCGCGGCAAGCAGCGCGCGCCACGGGGTGAGCCGGGTCCACGCCAGATCGGTGTCCCCTGCAGCGTAGGAGCGGCGGCGGCTGTCCAATGCCCTGATCGGCTGATGGGCCGCGGCGGTGTCGGTGATCCGCCGCTGCGCCAGCCTGCCGATGGGGTCCTCCGCGGGAATCGGCGGAGCCGCTCCTGGCCACCACGCGACGACCGGGCAGTCCGGTAGCAGCAGCGGTACCAGCACGCTGTCTCCATGGTCGGCCAGCGGGCCATACAGGCGCAGCACGAGCACCTCGGACGCGCCGGCGTCACCACCGACCCGGATCTGCGCGTCCAGCCGGGTCCCGGCCCGCTTGAGACCCCGCGCCACCACGAGCACCCGGCAGGGATGCTCCTTGCTAGCCTCGTTGGCGGCTTCGATCGACTGCTCCACCTGCGCGGAGTCATCGGTGACGATCACTAAGGTGAGCACCCGGCCCAGCGCTACCGCGCCGCCACGCTCCCGGACATCTATCAACGCATGGTTCACCGCTGACGTGGTGGTGGAAGGAAGGTCAACGATCATTGTTCGCCTCCGGTTTTGTCCCGGGCAGTGCGGAAGTGATCCGCGCCATCGCGAAGGTCGATGATGGGGTCCGGATAGTCGAGGTCGGCTCGCTGGGATGGGTCTAGCTTCCAGGGTTGGTGTACCGCAGGGCCGCGGACGTCCTGGAGCTCGGGTAGGTAGCGGCGGACGTAGTCACCGCTCGGGTCGTAGCGTTGCGCCTGCCGCAGTGGGTTGAGAATCCGATTGGGTCGGGTGTCGGTGTCGGTGCCGGTGCCGGCGACCCACTGCCAGTTGAGCTGGTTGTTGGCGACGTCCGCATCGACGAGCAGATCGAAGAAATGCTGGGCACCGATGCGCCAGTCCAGATACAGAGTTTTGGTCAGAAAGCTGGCGGTGATGAGGCGGGCGCGATTGTGCATCCAGCCCTCTCGTCGAAGCTGGCGCATGCCGGCGTCGACGATCGGGTAGCCGGTACGGCCATCCCGCCAGGCGCGAGCGGCCGCGTCGTCACAGCGCCATCGGTCGTGGCGGGTGCGGTAGTCGGCGGTTGAGGTGTCGGGACGCGCGGCGAGGACCTGATGATGGAAGTCGCGCCAGGCCAGTTGCCGGATGAAAGCTTCGCCGCCTGGCGTCGACCGGTCGGCGGCACGCAACGCCTCGGTGGGGGAGACACAGCCGAAATGCAGGTAGGGCGACAGTCGGGAGGTGCCGTCGGCGACGAGGTCGTCGTGGGCCTGCTCGTACTGCTGGATCGGCCCCGTGAGCCAGTCACGCAGGATGCGCCGTCCCGCGGTTTCACCACCGGGTGATAGATACGGTGAACGCTGCCCTGAGCGTATTTGCTCGGGGCCGGGCAGGGGCTGGGCGGCGATGGAGGCAACGGTGATCCGGTCTGGCGGCACCAGCAGACGGCGGGTGTCCACCGCGACCCAACGTCGATAATAAGGCGTGAAGACCGCGAAATGACTACCACCGCCCGACGGGGTGATCGCTGCCGGTTCCACCACGGTGATCGTGTTGGCGTGGACGCGGACCTCGCAACCGTGGCCGGCGAGATGGATCTCCTCGACACCCAGGTCCGCGACGATGCGCTCGACTTCGTTGACGACCGAGCCGGAGCGCACCACCAGACACCCATTGCGGTCGCGCAGTTGGGAATCCAGATCGGCGAGCGCGTCAGCGAGGAAAACCGCCCGGTTCGCTGACATCGAGCCGCCGGTGACGATCGCCTTGTCGAGCACGAAAAGCGGCACCACCTCGCGGGCGGCATGGCAGGCGGCGTGCAGCACGGGATTGTCGTGCACCCGCAAGTCACGGGTGAACAACGCGATCGCCACGCTCATCTCACTGCCCTAGTGATCGTTGTCACTCAGCCGTCTCCTGGCGCTGGATGAGTTGATGCTCGGCGGTGCCGGTGATGTTGCGGGCCATGCCGCCGAAGACGACGTCGTGAAAAGGGGCGATGGATTTCCAGTACAGGTGACCGGCCAACCCGCGGGGTTCGAAGAGTGCCCGCTGACGGTAGCGGGCACCGTCACCGTCGGGAACAACCTCAAGTTCAAGCCAGGCGCGGCCGGGCAGCAGCATCTCGGCGCGCAGCCGCAGCAGCCGGGGCCGGTCGAGATGCTCCACGCGCCACCAGTCCAGGGCTTCGCCGACGTGTAGCCGGCGGGGATCACGACGGCCGCGGCGCAACCCGACACCGCCGGCGAGCCGATCGATCCAACCGCGCACCGACCACGCCAGCGGGAAGGAGTACCAGCCATGCTCGCCGCCGATGGCTTCGATGACTTCCCACAAAGTGAGCGGGTCGGCCGCGCAGTGCTGCTCGCGGATGTCCTGGTAGAGGGAACCGCCGGACCAGTCAGGATCGGTGGGCAGCGGATCCGACGGCACTCCCGGCAAGGAAGCATCCGACCAGCGGGTGGGAACCTCGGCGTGCCGGATGTGCGTCAGCGCGAGCTCGACGGCGTGCTCATAATGGATCAGGCCGTCGTCGGGGTCAGGAATGTAGCCGGCGATGTCATGGTCGTGGCAGACGACTTCGTGCACCAGCGATTCAATCAACGGGATGGCGATGCTGCGCGGCACCGGCGTGACCAGATTGACCCATTGCGCGGATAACCACGGGGTAAGTACCGGCACCGGTAGCACGACGCGGCGGGGCAGGCCGGCCACGACCGCGTAGCGGCGCATCATTTCCAGATAGGTCAGCACATCCGGTCCACCGATGTCGAAGGCCCGGTTGAGCTGCGGTGGCAGGGCGGCGGCGTGCGTCAGGTAGTGCAGCACGTCGCGGACTGCGATGGGCTGGACGCGGTTGTGCACCCAACGTGGCGTGACCATCGCCGGAAGCCGTTCGGTGAGGTAGCGCAGCATCTCGAAGCTGGCCGAGCCGGACCCCAGGATCACCGCCGCCTGCAGCGCGATGGTGGGCACGCCGGAGTCGAGCAGGATCTGCCCGACCTCGGCGCGTGAGGCCAAGTGGTCGGATAGGTGCTGCGTGTCGGGTGTTATCCCACCCAGGTATACGAGGCGGTTCAGACCTGTCGTGCGGGCCGCCTCGGCGAGCGTGTGGGCGGCGCGGCGGTCGACATCGACGAAGTCCCGCTGACTGAGCGAGTGCACCAGATAGTAGGCGACGTCCTGGCCGCTCATCGCATCGCGAACGCTGGTGGGATCGGTGATGTCCCCGTTGATGATCTCGACGCGATCCCGCCATGGCACCTCGGCCAGCTTGCCGGGAGTGCGCGCGACTGCCCGGACCTGGTGGCCGGCGGTCAGCAAGGCGGGAACGAGCCGCCCACCGATGTAGCCGGTGGCGCCGAACACTACGCATAGCACGTCAGGTCGTCGATGCGACGTTGGGTGACCAGCTGGTCCGCCCGGTCCAAGCGGTGATCATGGCCGTCTCCACGTCCGTCCGGCCGTAGCGATCATCCGATCCGCCGACGGCGGTCCCCAGGTTCCCGCGGCGTACGGCTCAGGCCCGTCGCACTTGGCCCAGTGTTCGAGCACCGGGTCGAGGATCGCCCAGGACAGCTCGACCTCGGCGTTGACCGGGAACAACGACGGCTCCCCGAGCAGGACGTCCAACAGCAGGCGCTCGTAAGCCTCGGGTGACGACTCGGTGAACGCCGTGCCATAACTGAAATCCATCGTGACGTCGCGCACCTCCATCGCGGTATCCGGCACTTTGGAGCCGAATCGGATCGTGACGCCCTCGTCCGGCTGAATCCGGATGACCAGGGCGTTTTGCCCCAGCTCGTCGGTCATGGTCGCCTCGAAAGGCAGGTGCGGAGCCCGCTTGAAGATCACCGCGATCTCGGTGACCCGTCGTCCCAGCCGCTTGCCGGTGCGCAAGAAGAACGGCACTCCCGCCCACCGCCGGGTGTCCACGTTCAAAGTGATCGCAGCGAAGGTCTCGGTGGTGGAGTCCTGGTGGAAACCCTGTTCTTCAAGCACCCCGACGACTCTCGTGCCACCTTGCCAGCCAGCGGTGTACCGGCCGCGTGCGGTGGTCTCGTCCAGCGGCTCCGCGAGCTTGACAGCGGACAGCACCTTGATCTTCTCGCCGCGCAGCGAACCGGGAGAGAAAGACAGTGGTTCCTCCATCGCAGTGAGCGCGAGCAGCTGGAGCAGGTGGTTCTGGATCACATCCCGCGCCGCTCCGATGCCGTCGTAGTAGCCGGCGCGACCGGCCAACCCGATGTCCTCGGCCATGGTGATCTGCACGTGGTCGACGTAGTTGCTGTTCCAGATCGGCTCGTAGAGCTGGTTGGCGAAGCGCAGCGCGAGAATGTTCTGAACGGTCTCCTTCCCGAGGTAGTGATCGATGCGGAACACCGACTCCTCGGGGAAGACGTCGTTGACGATCTCATTGAGTTCACAGGCGCTGCGCAGGTCATGTCCGAACGGCTTCTCGATGACCACCCGGCGCCACTGGTCGCCGTCAGGTGCAGCCAACCCCGTACGGGAGAGCTGCTTGAGCACGACAGGGAACGTGGCGGGTGGGATGGCCAGGTAGAAGGCGTGGTTGCCGCCGGTACCCCGTTGCTGATCGAGGTCTGCGACCACGGACGCAAGGTCGTCGAAGGCGGCGTCGTCGTCGAAGCTGCCGGGCACGAACCGGATGCCCTCGGACAGCCGGGCCCAGACCTCCTCCCGGAACGGGGTGCGGGCATGTTCCCGGACCGCGTCGTGGACCAGCTCAGCGAAGTTTTCGTCGGCCCAGTCCCGGCGCGCGAACCCGACCAACGCGAAACCTGGCGGCAGCAACCCGCGATTGGCCAGGTCATAAATCGCTGGCATCAATTTCTTGCGGGACAGGTCCCCGGTCACGCCGAAGATGACGACACCGCAGGGCCCGGCGATCCGGGGTAGGCGCTTGTCCCTGCTGTCCAGCAGTGGATTCACCCAGCCGGCCACGGTCTTGTTGCCTGTTGCGATCACAATGCCGCCTCCGAAGGGAGGAAATACGCTGGCGGTCACCTATAGCTCCTGCAGCGCGTGCGCCAGCGCGACCAGTCCGGCCGCTCGGTCGAGTAGATGAACCCGCAGCACCGGCCGGCCGTGCCCAGCGAGCACGTCAGCGTCGCCCCAGGCCTGGGCCCGCTGCAGATCGCCAAGGGTGAACCCGGTGCCCGGCACTGGAATATCCGTGCCGACCGCACCGGTCAGCTGCAGGAACGTCCCGTTTTGGTGGCCGCCCTTGTGGTACTGGCCGGTCGAGTGCAAGAACCGGGGACCCCATCCGAAGGTGGTCTGCAGTTGGCTGCGACGGGCCAGCTCGGTACGAAGCACCGCGGCGGAGGCGTCGGCGATGCGATCCAGATATGCCTGTACCGCGAGATAGCCCCGAGCCGGGGTAGCGGTGATCAGCGCCTGCAGCGCATCGCTGAGGGTGGCGACTCCGGCCGGCAACCAGTCCCCGACGGGGTACACCGCGACGTCACCTTCAACGAACGCAGGCGCGGGTCTGGCAGCCGACTTGCGGAGAGCGTCGAGCTGTGCCCGAGCCGCGACCTTCGCGGCTTCCACGTCGGGCTGGTCGAACGGGTTGATTCCGAGCAGCCGACCGACCACCGCGATGGCGTACTCCCAGAGCAGCAACTGCCCACCCAGGGCGCCGCTGACAGTCAGTGCTGCCGCCGCACTGCTCTCACTGGGATCGCCGCTGCCCCTCGGACCGATCTCGACGAGCGTGGCGTCCGATCCGGCGTCGGCGAAGCCGGGAGCGGCGGGATTGCGCACCACCACCGGCAGCAGGCCGGTGCCGTCCTTACCGGTGGACTCGGCGATGAGCTGCTCGGCCCAATCGGCGATACCGACGATCCCGGAGCCGGTGTCGGCGAGCACTACCTTCTCGGCACCGGCGGCATGCCCAACCGCCAGCGCGGCGGCCAGCCGCAGTGCTGGGTTCGCCGGGTCATCGGCGGCCAGCAACGGCGCCTGCAGCTCCGCGTCGTCGAGGAGGCTCGCGACATCCGCCCTAGCCAGTCCAGCTGGAACCAGGCCGAACGCGGTCAGCGCCGAGTAGCGGCCGCCCACATTCGGCTCAGCGGTGATCACCGCCCGGTAGCCTTGCTCCTCCGCGATCCGCTGCAGGGGCGACCCCGGGTCGGTCACCACCACCAGATGCGCCGCCGGATCCAGCCCGGCCGCGGCGAACGCAGCCGCGAATACTCGCCGGTGGCTGTCGGTCTCCACCGTAGACCCCGACTTCGACGACACCACGAGCACCGTGCGCTCCAGGTCGCCGGCCAGCGCGTCGGCCACCTCACCGGGGTCGGTGGTATCCAGCACAGTCAGCGGCACTCTGGAAGTGGCACAGATCACTTCTGGAGCCAGTGACGAGCCGCCCATCCCGGCCAGCACAACGCGGTCGATCCCGTCGGCGTACAGCTCCGACCACAGCGCATCGATGGTGGCGAGCAGCGGCCGGGAGGTGCGGGGAAGGGCCACCCAGGCGAGCCGCCGGGCGGCCTCCGCCTCCGCCCGCGGACCCCACAGCGCGGAATCCTGGTTGGTCAGCGCGGAGGCCACCCGCTCCTTGACGAGCCGGTCGACGAGAAACTCCGCCGCCGCTGCCACGCTGGCGGAGCGGATGTCGACGGTGAGCTGCGGCATCGAGGGAAGCGCAGGCATCGGCGGTCAGCCCCCTGAGTGTGGTGCGACCTTGGCCAGCTGACCGGCCACCGTGTCGCCGAGCTCGGCCCAGGATGCGTCGAACTTCTCCACACCTTCGCGCTCAAGTACGACGAACAAGTCGTCGAGGTCGATCCCGACTTCGGCTAACTCATCGAAGGTGCGCTGGGCCGCCTCGGCGGTGCCCGAGACCTGGTCGCCGGGCACCTTGCCGTGGTCGGCCAGGGCGAGCAGGGTGTTTTCCGGCATTGTGTTGACGACTCCTGGAGCGATCAGTTCGGTGACGTACTTGGTGTCTGGGTAGGCCGGATTCTTCACCCCGGTGGAAGCCCACAGCGGTCGCTGTGGCCGTGCCCCGGCCTCCTGCAGATCAGCCCAGCGCTGCGTGCCGAACTCCTGCTGGTACGCGGCGTACGCCAGCCGGGCGTTGGCCACCGCGGCCTGCCCACGCAGCGCCAGCGCTTGTCCGGTGCCGATCGCCTCCAGCCGCTTGTCTACCTCGGTGTCCACTCGGGAGACGAAGAACGAGGCGACGGAGGCGATCCTGGCCAGGTCGTAGCCGTTCGCACCGGCCCGTTCCAGGCCGGTGAAGAAGGCTGCCATCACCTCACGGTGGCGCTCGACGGAGAACACCAAGGTGACGTTGACACTGATTCCGTCGGCCAACGCACCGGTGATGGCCGGCAAGCCTGCCACCGTCGCCGGTATCTTGATCATCGCATTGGGTCGATCGACGATCTTCCACAGCTCGGCGGCCTGGGCGAGGGTGGCATCTGTGTCGTGCGCCAGCTGCGGGCTGACTTCCAGCGACACCCGACCGTCCACCCCGCCGGTGGTTTCCCAGGTGCCGCTGAACACGTCGCAGGCCTGTTGCACGTCTGCGACGGTGATCTCCCGCACCGCCTCGTCAACCGAAGCGCCGCGGGCGGCCAGTTGGTTCACCTGCTCGGCGTAGTCCTCAGCGTGCGCCACCGCGTGAGCGAAGATCGTCGGGTTACTGGTCACCCCGACCACGTGCCGCTGCGTGATCAGCTGTCTCAGGTTGCCCGAGTTGATCCGCTGCCGGGACAGGTCGTCCAGCCAGATCGACACGCCCGCCTCGGACAGGGCCTGCAGGGTATCGGTGCTGCTCACGAGAGTCCTCCCGACCGTCAAAGGTCACTGCTTGATGCGCTTGGCGCGGTCCAGGCTGCGACGGGCCGCGTTGGCTACCGCCTCACCGGTGAAGCCGAACTCGCGGTACAGGGTCTGGTAGTCAGCGGAGGCACCGAAATGCTCCAGCGAGACGACCTCACCGTGATCGCCGACGAAACGGTGCCACGGCATCGCGATGCCGGCCTCGACGGCCACCCGAGCCTTGACCGTCGGGGGAAGGATCTGGTCGGCGTAGGCCTGGCCCTGCTCGTCGAACCACTCCACACAGGGCATCGACACCACCCGGGCGCGGATCCCCTCGGCGGCCAGCGTCTGCTGGGCGGCGACGGCGTACTGCACTTCGGAGCCGG
>JBBPZY010000337.1:0-9873 GCA_038276315.1 Mycobacteriales bacterium | reverse complement strand
CGGCGTTCCCGAAGGCGCGGGTGGTGGCGTTGGCCGAGTGCGGCACGCACGCGTTCCTCGCCGCGCGGGTCGGTGCCTACTCGGTCGGAGAGAAGACCCTGGCCAAGGGTCTCTACGGGCGGCTGCGCGGTGATGAGTTGCTCACCGCGGACCGCAATTTCTACAGCTTCGAGGCCTGGGACCTGGCCACCCGGTCCGGGGCGGCGCTGCTGTGGCGGGCCCCGACCCAGCTGCGGTTGCCGGCGGTGAAGGTGCTCTCCGACGGCACCTACCTCTCGGTGTTGATCAACCCGGCGATCCGCGGTGCCCGGCGCCGAGCCGCGATCCTGGCCACCGCCACCCAGATCGCCGACGCCGACGCCGGTGTCGAGCTCGATCCGGCCGAGGCGCACCTGGTGCGGGTCGTGGAGTACGACGTACCCGACCGGGTCGGCAACGGCACCGGCGAGCTGATCGTCCTGCTCTCGACCATCCCGGACCCCGCCGCGGCGCGGGCAGATGAGCTGGCCGCCACTTATCATCAGCGGTGGGAGGAAGAGACCGCCAACGACCAGCTCAAAACCCACCTGCGCGGACCCGGGAAGATCCTGCGCTCGCGGCTACCGGAGCTGGTGCACCAGGAGATCTGGGCGTGGCTGCTAGTCCAGCACGCACTGACCGCGTTGATCACCCACGCGGCCGAGGCCGCTGACCTCGACCCCGACCGGGTCTCGTTCACCCGGGTCCTGCGCATCGCCCGCCGTACCGCCACCGGTACGGCGGGTTTTTCCCCCTGAGGACTGGCACCACGCCCTGGCCGGCGTCCTGGCCGAGATCACCCGCAAGATCAACCCGAAGCGGCGGGAGCGCAGCTGCCCACGCGCGGTCAAACGCGCCCGCCACAACAACTACCGAGTCAAAAAGCCCAGCGAGACCGCCGTCCACCACCTCGGCCCGCCCACGATCCACATCCACACCCTGGCACCACGAGCAGCATGATCAACTTAAGCTACGTGGCATTGTCTATGAGCGGGCCGGTTCGTCGGAATCTTCGGCTACCGCTACCGCATCGCCATGTCGAAAGGGTCGCCGCCGAGCAAACGACGCCCACGCATTGCCCGGATCAGTCTCAGCCTCACATCATGACCGGGGACGGTGAACCAATAATCGTCAGATGTGCGGAAGATTTCGGTGTCCCGTGCCCGAGTGTGACGCCGATATTGTCGGTGCCGTGTTCTAGAATGAACTCATGTCGACGGCGGCGGTGTGGCAAGGCAGTGATGCCGAATTGCTCACTGAGCTCGCGGCATTGGAGACGCGGTTGCATGCGACGTGGGCGGAAATGCTGCCGGTGATAGCCGAGGTCGATTCCCGGGGCACCGCCGCAACGGTGGGATACACCAACACAATCGATTTAGTCCGCGCGGTCGGTCGAGTGTCACACGGTGAAGCCCGAGCCCGCATCGCCGCCGCCGCCGACGTCCTGCCCACCCGCGGAGTGGGCAGCGCCCCGGTAGCACCGCGGCTGCCGGCGACCGCGGCGGCCGTCGCCGAACACGCCATCGGCGCCGCGGCACCGAGGTCTCGACGTACTGGGCCTGCCGCCGTCGCGATGAGGCGGCACGACCATCCGCCGGGCGATGCCGTTGGCCACCCGAGCCCCGAGCTCGCGGCGCACGATGTGCAGGCAAGCGTCGATACCGGCGGCGGTGCCCGCACTGGTGACGATGGGGCTGTCCTCGATGTAGAGCCGGTCGGGTTCGAGCGCGAGATGGGGAACCGGGACGCCAGCAGGCCCGCGTCGTGCCAGTGGCAGGTGGCGCGGCGGTGGTCGAGTAGCCCCGCGGCAGCCAGCAGGAACGCCCCAGAGCACACGCTGAGCAACCACGCACCGCGTTCGACGACCAGGTCTTACCTTTCGATGCCGCAGTGGCGGCGCAGTATCCGCTGATCGTCGTCCGGCGTGACCAGGCAGGGCTGCCTATCGACGGGTTCGACGCGCAGATCGCATCGATCTGCCGCACCCACCGCGCGACCCTTGCCACCCGCAACCTCGAGGACTTTCAGGACACCGGGATAGACGTGATCGACCGCTGGCAGTCAGGCTGATCACAACGGTCCGTCTCCAGCTGGCACCGCAACGGGACACCGGTGTCACCGCGGACCCCTGCTACGCACTTCCTCGGGGTCACCCGGCTCCGCCCAGATGGCCCTCGCCGCATTTTGTCGAAAGGATCTCAGCGTGGCGGTCCAAGAGAAACCCGTTCTGGTGGTCGGTGCGGGCCTCGGGGGCCTGTCGACCGCGGTCTTCCTCGGCGCGCACGGTGTGCCCTCCCTCGTCGTCGACCGCCATCCCGGCACGTCCACCCAACCGAAAGCGCGCGGGCAGAACCCGACCGTGATGGAAGCTCTCGGCTCGGTCGGGCTCACCGACCTGATCCTCGCGGCCACCCCACCCGGCCGACCGGGACTGACCAGCGTGATCGCGGACAGCGTCACGGGCAGAGTGATCCGCAGCTTGAGTGCGGAATCGCCCGACTTCTCGCGGTACTCGCCGGCGCCGCACGGCATGGCCAGCCAGGAGGCCGCAGAGGCGGCACTCGCCTCGCGGGCCGTCGAATTCGGGGCACGGCTGCGCTTCGAGACGAGCTGCGAGGGACTCGACCAGGACGCCGACGGGGTGACGGTCACCCTGCGGGACGTGCGGACCGGTGCCGTGGAGACGGTGCACGCGAGCTACGTCGTCGCCGCGGACGGGCACCGCGGCGGGTTACGCGACGCGGTGGGGATCACCAGCCACGGCCGCGGCACCTTTGGGGACGCGACGACCACCTGGCGCGTCCGGGCCAACCTGTCCGAACTCGTGCCGGACACTGCCGTGGTCGTCTACTACCTGCAGAACCCGGCCCTACCCGGACGCGTCGGCATGATCATTTCCACCGACAACCCCGGCGAATGGGTGGCCGGCATGGTTCACGACCCGCAGCGCACTGAAGCCGAGACGCTTGAGCTGGTGCGCCGCATGGTCGGCGTCGCCGATCTCGATGTCGAACTGCTCGGCTCGGCGACCTGGCAGGTCGCGCACCGCGTAGCCGACTCGTTCCGGGCCGGACGGGTGTTGCTCGTCGGCGACACGGCCCACGTGATGCCGCCGACCGGCGGCCAGGGCGGCAACCTTGCTGTGCTCGATGGCTACCACCTGGGCTGGAAGCTCGCCGCCGTCGTGCGGGGGCAGGCCGGCGCGGCGCTGCTGGACAGCCACGACGCCGAGCAGCGCCCGTTTGCGCAGGCTGTGGCGGACTGGCAGGTCGCCAACATCGGCACCCGCCTGCGTCCCGACCTGGCCGACAGCTCGATCGGCGAGCCGATGGACGGGTCCCGGCTGCTCTTCGGCTACCGGGCGCCGCACGGTGCATTCATCGCCGAGCCGGGCCCGGGCGCCGATGAGCTGTTCGTCGACGCGGCCAGCACCTCAGGCCTGCCCGGCATGCGGGTACCGCACGTCCAGCTACACCGCAACGGGACACCGGTGTCACCGCGGGCCCTGCTCGGCGCGCACTTCCTCCTGCTCACCGGCTCCGCCGAGATGGCCGTCGCCGCACCCGGGATCTTCGCTGCGTTGGGTCTGCAAGCCGTGGTCCACAAGGTGGGACCCGACGGGCTCCTGGACCCGGGCGGCGCCTGGGCCACGGCGTCCGGGGTGGGTCCCACAGGGACAGTGCTCGTGCGCCCCGACGGGGTCATCGCCTGGCGCGTCGCCAGACCGGCCGGAGCCGGTGAGCTGGAGAAGACGCTGCGTACAGTGCTGGCGCGCTGAGCCAGAACGGCTCGCCGGCTAGCCCCCGAGCCAGATGTCACGGATCGGAGTGCGCTGGATGGCATTACCGATGTGACCTAGGCCGAACATGTCCTCGAGGGTGCGTAGCACCCTGTAGTGGTCCACGGACTCAGCGTAGCGCCCTGGCCTGACCATCTGCCCGGTCACGATGAGCGGGACGCGGTTGGCCGCTGAGTTGTCCTCCGCCTCGTCCCAGGTGACCACCAGCAAGCTCTGGTGAGTGGCAGCCCAGCGCCGGTAGCCATCCAGCGCGGTGCGCAGCCAGGCATCGCCATCCGCAAGTGGACAGTCGTGCATATCGTGGCAGAGGTTTGGGATCACGAACGACACCTGCGGCAGCGCGGCGTAGTCCGACCCGAACGCGGTGAACGGTTGGGTGAGCCGGCCCGGGAGGTTGGTGAAGTCGGGCACCGGGTTGTGCTTGCGGGCGTAGTCGTCGGTGCTGCACACCGGGTCGCCCGCGGCGGGTAGGTCCTCGGCGTAGAGCGCGAAGCCGAGGTGCGCGTCGAGCATTTGGCTGGCCAGATTGGGAGTGGCGAAGGAGTGGGGGCAGCTGTCGCCAGTCACTCCCTGGGTGTCCCCGGAGAACAGCGCCAGGTAGTTCGGCTGGCTGGGGTGGGCAACCGCCGAGTCCTGAGTGAACAGCGCCCCGCCGCCGATGAGCTGGTTGAGATACGGGGCGTCCGGGTTGCCCACCACCTGGTCGAGGTTCTGATTCTCCATGATGACCACGACCACATGTTGCGGCCGGGGCAGCCCAGTCAGGCTAGAAGTGGGGCCCTGGGTAGGCACGACTGTCGAACGCGGCTGCCCGCCACAGCCGGCCGTGATCAGCCCGACCGAGGCGACCACCACGAGCAACGCGGTGGCCCACCAACCGCGTCGCACTTGCTCCACTCATCGATGATGCAGCAACGCGCTGGCTGTGCGTGGACTGCCCTGTCGGTCCCTTCGGGCACGATCGGCGCATGACCTCCTGGACCGATTTCGCCGCTGCTCATCCCGAGCTCGCCGGCCGCGTCCGCGAGTGTTTCGCGATCCGCAAGCACGCCACTCTTGCGACGCTGCGACGCGACGGTTCACCGCGCATCAGTGGGATCGAGGTGGAGTTCACCGACGACGGCATCATCCTCGGGATGAGGCCCGACTCCCTCAAAGCGCTGGATTTACGCCGAGACCCACGGCTGGCGCTGCATTGCCCCACCGAAGACACCCCGCCGGCGGATCCCAGCTCGTGGCTGGGTGACGCGAAGATCTCCGGTCGAGCCGTTGAGCTGCCCAGCGTCGATGCGGCCCACCGTTTCGCGCTGGATCTTCTCGAGGTGGTGCACACTACCGTCGGCACGCCCGCGGACCACCTTGTCATCGTCTCCTGGCATCCTGACCGCGGACTGCAACGTCGCGAACGGCGATGAGCGACCGCCGGTGATCACTGTTCGTGTGCTGTCAGCTACAAGCCGTGTCGCGGACGGCACACAGATCGCGATCATGCCGTTTGCACGGCCAGCAATCGGCCCGCAGCCGGCTCGCCACGGGCTCGGGAGACGGTGAACCGCGGGGTCGGTCCGGCAGTAACCGCGTCACCGAGGTAATCCCGACCGCGTTGTGTTCTATGGGCGCAAACCTCACCAGGCGGCAGCGCTACTCGACGAAGGGACGATGAGATGCGGCGTGCGCTCGCTGCCCCGGTCGTGGCATTGGCCGGCGTGCTCGCGTTGGCCGGCTGCTCCACCGCAGCGCCGGCAGGCATCCGCGCCAAACCCAAAGGTCTCACCACCGACTTCGGCGTCAGCCGCACCGACATCACCTTGGGTGCACTGACCGAGTACTCCGGCCCGTTCAAGGATCTCGGCGTCGGAGTAGTACACGGTCAGCAGCTATGGGTCGACGAGACCAATGCAGCGGGCGGAATCTGCGGGCGGAAGATCAAGTTGGAGATCCGCGACGATGAAGACGATGTCGGCAAGGCGAAGGCCCAGTACGCCGCTCTGGAGCCCACAGTGCTGGGCTTCATACAGATCCTCGGCTCGTCTGTCACCACCGCGCTGAGCCAGAGCCTGATCGACAACGAGACCACCGCGGTAGCGCTGTCGAAATCATCGGAGCTGCTGAGCAATCCTTATGTGATCATCCCGGCTACCACCTACGACGTCGAGATGATCAATGGCCTCTCCTACTTGATGGAACAGGGCAAGATCCACGACGGCGATACAATCGGACACATCCGGCTCGACGGCGAGTACGGCGCCAACGGTCTGCGCGGCGTCAAGTATTTCGCCCAGCGCCACCATCTGACCCTGCGCGACGCCAAGGTCACCGCTAAAACATCGGATATGCGCGCCTTTGTGACCACATTCGCCGGCGCGCCCCGGGTGAAGGCGATCGCACTGAGCACGACTCCCGACCAGACCGCGTCGGCCGTCACGGCCAACCAGCAACTGGGGCTCAACGTGCCGATGATCGGCAACAGCGCGGCGTTCAGTCCGCAGCTGTTGTTCGGTCCCGCGGCTGGTGCGCTGGGCAACCTTTCGGTGCTGGAGAGCTCTGTTCCGTTTTCCGCCGTTGCACCCAGGGCGGAGCACGTCGCCGGTGCGTACAAGAAGGCCGGCTACTTGGAGTTGCCCAACAGTGGGGCGCCCTTTGGCTATGCCATCGGCAAGATCTGGGGCCAGTGGCTCAAGCGGGCCTGCTCCAACGGGAACATGAGCCGATCCGGGATACAGGAGGCGCTACTCGAGAGCACCAACATCACCACCGACGGGCTGATCGCCGACCTGAACTTCGCAAAGCCGGGCTCCCCGGCGGCCCGGGAGACCTCGGTGGGCGTTCCCGATGCCGCCGTCCTCGGCGGGATCCGGGAGGTCAAGCCACTGTTCGTAGCACCGGATGCGCAGAGCTACGTCGCTGCCCACCAGACCGGTGGCTAATCCGTCAGCACCCCACGGCTGGCAGGGCGCGCCTCCGGATCAGTAACCGGAAAGTAGGGCCTGGAGCCGGCTGAGAGTGCGTTGGTCGCAACAGCAATCCTGGGAAACACCCTCCTCCCGTCACCCGACGTCGTGAACTCGGCGTTACCGACGTCCGCTCGCCGGAAACGTCGGTCTTGTCGAGTTCACGGCGCGCCATCACACGCGGCAGGACGCTGCATGATCGACGACGCGTCCGATCGGAGGGATCGCTGACCTTCCCGCAGGCACCGACTGTCGGACCTTGGTTCTAGCGTCGAGACCGTCCACTGCCGAACCACCTCGAGGAGAACACGATCATGGACTGGAAGCTCGAGCTCGTTTTCGTTCCGGTAACCGACGTCGACCGCGCCAAGACCTTCTACGTAGAGCAAGTCGGCTTCCACGCTGATCACGACCATCAGGTCAACGACACGCTTCGCTTCGTGCAGCTCACCCCGCCTGGCTCAGCCTGCTCCATCGCGCTGGGCACCGGCATCACCGAGATGCCGCCGGGCTCCCAACAAGGCCTTCAGATCGTCGTCGACGATGCCGCGGCCGCCCGGCGAATGCTCCTCGCGCGCGGCGCGCACGCCAGCGAGGTCGACATCCAGCCGTGGGGCTCCTTCGTCACCTTCAGCGATCCGGACGGCAACACCTGGGCGCTACAGCAACTGCCCGTGCGGGGATAGGACGTATTGGCTCACCCACACCATCCTGACACGGCAGGGGCGGTCACGAGGGTCTGAAATCGCCGTCTGACAGCGAACGCGATCCAGGCGCCGGCGGCGAGTCCGATGGCGCCCCCGGCCAGGCGCACGGAATGCAGGGGGATCGGAATGGCGATCAGCACACCGGAGACGGCGCAGAGCAGCACCGCGACGCGGGGTAGGACTGCGCCGCGCCAGGCGGCGATGGTGAACAGGATCGTGCCGATCGGGAAGAGCACGGCGGGGTAGAGCATCGCGCCGCGCGGCCAGGTGAAAAAGCTGTCCGCGATCGCCATCACGTCGGGTTGGCCGCTTTGATAGGCGTGGCCTAGGGCGGGAATGGCATAGTTGATGACCCCCAAAGCGGGAAGGGTGATGCCGGTTCCGAGCAGGCAGCAGACCATCCCGGCGATCAGCGCGAGGCGACCCGCAGTCGGGGTGAGGTAGGCGAACAGGGCAAACACCCAGAATGGAGTGAGCAGCACCGGGAAGATGCTGCCGACGAGTTCGCCTGCAAAGAAGCCGGCACCGGTGACGGTCGCGGCTTCGCTCGCCTGCGGGATGCCATAGCCGATGCTGTTGAACGTACCGAGATTGCCGAGGAGTTTCAGAGCGCCGGCTACGGGCATCGCAAGGATCCCGAGGCGAATCAGCTCGGTTGTATTCACCGCATCATTGCGCGCCGTGTCATTCATGGGCCCCTCCACGTCAGTTACCCGTGGCGCATCCGTATCTGCGCGCCACGGGCACTCGGTCTACTCGGCTGGACGTTCCGGCGCGGCATCCAGGCGTTGCGACCAACAATCCCTACGATGCCGCACCGCGCCGACTGGCACATGAGGGTTCTCCCCTACGGCGACCCTGGTAACCCCCCCAGACACCTACCCCGGCCGCCGGGAAGATTCGGTGGACGTCCGACCAAGCGGAGAGCCCTGCCGAGCAGCCCCAGGCTGGCCACCGCGGCGCCGGTCGCGACGGTGGCCAGGGGCAGGGTCAGCGCGAGCGCGGCACAGCAGGTCCCCCCGAGCACGGCCAGCGGCCGCCGCCACCAGCGTCCGCGGTCAAGCAGGGTGAACGAGGCGGCGTTGGTGATGGCGTAGTAGGTCAGTACGGCGAAGCTGGACAAGCCGATGGCGCCCCGCAGATCGGCGGGTAGCACGATAGTCGTGATGATGAGGCCGAGGATGATGTCGGCACGGTGCGGCACCTGGTAGCGATCGTGGACGGCGGCCAGCACGTGCGGGAGTTCGTGGTCGCGGGCCATCGCCAGGACGGTGCGGCCGACACCTGCCAGCAACGACAGCAGCGCGCCCGCCGACGCGATGGCGCCGCCGACGCGCACCACGGGTGTCAACCAGCTCAGGCTGCCGGAGTTGGTGACCGCGGCGAGCGGAGCGACCGAGCGGGCCAGTTCGGCGGGGCCGACCGCGGCCAACCCCGCGAGTTGGGCCGAGGCGATACCGTTGCAGCAGGCCACCACCGCGGCGATGCCCAGCGCGATCAGCAGCCCGGCGCCAGCGACCCTCGCGGCCGGACCGAAGGTGGCGAACACCCCGGCCCCGAGCATCGAACCCAGCCCAACCACCACCGCGTCGGCCAGCCCCAACCGACGCGCCAGCCGCGGTCCGTCCGGAGTCCCGCCGTCCGCGATCAGGCCGGCATCACAGGGCCACGGCGCACAAGGTCGCGCATTCTGACGACGAAGTGGCTCATCTCTCCCCGTGCAAATCGGGTGTGAAACCGGGCCCTCGTCAGCTCTGGATCTCCCGAACTCAACAGTAGAGCTGTCGTGCTGCCGTGGAACAGCTCTGCTGTTGAGCTCGGGAAAACCAGAGCCGGACAGCAACACCGGAGGGGGCAGCGATCGGTCGGCAGCCCACGCCATCCAGCCAGCGTTGACGGCATGACGAAACGGGGCCGGTCCCCTGGAGATGGGACCGGCCCCGTTGTCTGCGCAGCTAGTGGATCAGAAGTCCATGCCGCCGCCGTCGGGCATGCCGCCGCCCGCCGGTGCCGGGTGCTTCTCCGGCTTGTCAGCGATCACAGCTTCAGTGGTGAGGAACAGAGCCGCGATCGACGCCGCATTCTGCAGCGCCGAGCGGGTGACCTTGGCCGGGTCGATGATGCCGGCCTTGATCAGGTCCTCGTACTCGCCGGTGGCGGCGTTGAGGCCCCACCCGGGCTTGAGACCGCGGACCTTCTCGGCCACCACGCCACCCTCGAGGCCGGCGTTGATAGCGATCTGCTTCAACGGAGCCTCAAGAGCCACCCTGACGATGTTGGCACCGGTCGCCTCGTCGCCGACCAGTTCCAGCTTCTCGAACGCCAGCGCACCCGCCTGGATCAGCGAGACGCCACCGCCGGCGACGATGCCTTCTTCGACGGCAGCCTTGGCGTTGCG
>JBBPZY010000336.1:0-6656 GCA_038276315.1 Mycobacteriales bacterium | reverse complement strand
GATCGTGCTGTGGTGCCGTCCGAGCAGCTTCCCGATGCAACGCGCCGAACGTCCCCTGCTCAACTCTCGGGAGATCGTCTCCCGTTCTTGGGCGCACAAAGGCTCGGCCCCACTCATCCATCATCCCCCCAGAAGATCCCGGAAAGGCGGTACCTTAGCAGAAGCAAAATCTGCTAAGATAATGGTCTGTCGCTACGACCGTTTGAGCCCAAGGGGTTTTGACCGCGAAGAAAGCACGCGCTCCGTTGGGCTCGTTCGGCCCCAGTGATTGTTCAGTTAATCTCTAGAGCCAGCTCCGGCGGCCCCAGAGCTCGGCAGATCCAACCTGTTCGCCTTCGAGTAGGTGGCAGGCGACTGGTCGTCTTTGTCGAACCCGTTCGACGCGGTGGTCTGTTTGATGATCTGCCCGTTGGCTCGCTGCGGTTGTCCAGTAAGCCGAGACACCGGGAACGGAAGCAGTTCCAGCGGGTGGCGGCGGACCTGGTCGGTCTGGTAGATGATTAAACCGATCAGCAGGGCCAGCAGCGCAGCTGACCCCCCCAATGTTCCCCAGCCTAGACCGCCCTCGGCCACCGGTTTGGTCAATGAGTCACCTCCGGCCGCCCCCAACGGGCGGGTCAGGATGAACGCCAGCCAGAACAGCACCGTGCCGTTGATGTTGGTCAGGTAGTGCGCGGCCACGATCAACACCATGATCCCGGTGATGACGAAAAAGGCGTTGCGGAACCCCAGGCCGGTGTCATCGGACAACCAGTCACCGCTGGAGGTGCCTAGGGTGTTCGAGACCAGGATCGCGATCCAGTACAGGATCTCCCCCTTGCGGCTAGCGATGTTCTCCACGTCGTAGGTCTGCCCGGTGCGCCACCACACCAGAAAGACGATCGCCAGGATGCTGGTGAGGATGACCGCGCCCCACGCGTAACCGATCCCGTGTTGGGAGCTGCCGTGACCGAACCCGCGGTTGAGGAAATCCGAAATCTCAGTACCGACCATGCTGGTACCCAAGACCACCGCCCAGAACAAGGCCGAATAAAATCGCTTGGCTACGACCTGGGTCACCACGACGACCAGAAAAAACGCGATAAAGATCAACGCGGTGACGACGTAGCCGATCTTGAGGGTGATCCCTAACAAGTCTCCGGCTGTTTCCCCGAGGGTAACGGCGACAATCTTCAAAATCCAGAATAGAAGCGTGACATGCGGAAGTTTCCGCATCACATAGCCGAGGTTGGGCCCCGCTGTTTCGGGCACTGTTGCCGATGACATTTCTCCCCGATCTGTCAGTCGATTCATTGGCCAGCGATTTGTGCGGTAACACATACCGACAGCCACGCCGCACCGAGTAACCAGCGTCTCCTCGTCAGGCGATCGAGCTCGGCGTGCCGGTGGTGAGGTTGTCGGACGCAGGCTGGTCTTTTCGGCTGATGGTCAGGTAAGTGACCAGGCTCAAGATCGTGGCCAGGAACAACACTGATGTCGCCGCCGTGCCCAGACCGACGCCGCCGCCGTCGGACGGCTGTGAGAGGTAGTCACCCAGAGAGGCGCCCAACGGGCGGGTGAGGATGTAGGCGATCCAGAAGGCCAGGACCGCATTGAGCTTGAAGCCGAAGTGGGCGATGGTCACGATCGCGATGAGCGCGGCGAACATGATCGCGGAAATCCAGTAGCCCAGGTTGAGGCGCTCCGCCACGAGGTCACCGGCCGCGGTGCCCAAGGCGAAGGTGAACAGGATCGCCAACCAGTAGAAGCCTTCGCGTCGAGTGGTGTAGATCGTGTGGATGGACAGGGTCTTTTCGGATCCGTACCAGGCAGCGAACGTGGCGGCGAGGGCGACGCTGAAGACGGCGGTGGTGGTTTCCAGCGAAACGCCGAAGTTGTCGGTCAGGTTATCGGTGATCAGAGTGCCGACGACACTGATCAGCACGACCGCGAGCCAGTAGATCCCTGGCACGTACCGACGGGCTCGGAACTGGAAGAACAGCACAACAATCAGCAGGGCGGCCATGACGAGGCTGGTGCCGGTCAAGCCTAGGCCCAGGTTGGTGTTGAGGAAGTCCGCCACGGTCTCGCCGACCGTGGTGGCGAGCACCTTGATGACCCAGAAGTAGACCGTGACTTCTGGAACCTTGTTCAGCATCTGGCGGGCTCGGGGCGCAGCCGCGACCCACCCGGGATTCGTAGTCATGCGCGCGAGGTTGGCGACACCTCGATGTGAGGATCATGAGAGTGACCGGAATTGTGTCTGCGGTCACATTCTGTTATTTCAGGATGTTGACCGCGCGGGCGATGACCAGAGCCACGGTGACCAGCGAGACCAGCGACTGGACGAGCATGGTCAGCTTGGCCCACCGCGACAGCGGCATCACGTCGGTGGGGCTGAAGGCGGTGGCGTTGGTGAACGACAGGTACAGGTAGTCCACGAACTCCGGTTCCCAATCCGGCGGGGCCAGCTCGGGGCTCTGCATCTGCACGAACTGGAAGTCGGGCACCAACTGGCGGGCGTGGGCCCGGGCGGCGGGGCCGCCGCGGTCGAACTGCCAGTACCACAGGCCGAAGGCGATGATGTTGGTCAACCAGATCGCCGCCCCGCTGGCCAGCAGCGGACCGGCGTCCTGGCCTTCTCGACCGTGCACCAGACCGAGCACCAGCAGGGTGGCTGACCAGGCGTTGGCCAGGCTGAGTAGTCCGGTCAAGGTGAGGCTGGCGGCGCGCTGTGCCCGGGATTCGCGATTCAGCCGTACCGGGCTGGCCACCACCAGCGCGATCAGTACCCCGAGCTCCAGGCCGGGCAGCAGCCACCGGGACTGCAACACCAACTGGTCGGGCAGGGCCAGCTGCAGGGCGATGGCGACCACGATCGCGGCGGCCACCGGCCAACGACTTTCCCCCTGGGTGCGGCGCAACCAGGCGGGCACGTGCACGTGCTGCGCCGCATCACGGGACCGGGTGAAGCCCTGCGTCGCGCTGTGGGTCAGGCGCGTCGCCGGGCCGGAGATCGGGTGGCGCCCCGCGCACAGCGACTCCTCCAGCTGCGCGAGCTCCTCGTGCGCGGCCGCGAGCGCCCGCAGCGTGTGCTGAGTGGTCTCATCGGGGTCAACAGCGTTGTCGCCGGCCCGACTTGCGGTGTCGTCCACCCGCCCGACGCTACCGCCGCCCACCCCGCCTCCAATCCCACACCGTCCCCGGCGCACCTCACCGGGGTTGCATGACCGGTTGGGTTCACTTTCTGCATGGCGTTGGGTGGATTCTCGGCACCCGGTTGGTTCGGGTTGCTGGGGGTTGTCGCCGCGGTGGTGGTCGGGTACGTGTGGGCCCATCGCCGGTCCCGCCGCTACCTGTTGCGGTTCGCCAACCTCGAGATGCTGGAACGCGTCGCCCCGCGCCGACCAGGCTGGCCCCGGCACATCCCCGCGGTGTTGCTGGTCCTGGCCCTGCTGCTGCTGACCCTCGGGTTGGCTGGGCCCACCGCCAATGCCCAAGTCCCGCGTAACCGGGCGGTGGTGATGCTGGTCATTGACGTGTCACTGTCGATGAACGCCACCGATGTCTCTCCCAGCCGCATCGCCGCCGCCAAGGATGCCGCCACGTCCTTTGTCCGCGGGCTGCCCGCCGGCATCAACCTCGGGGTGGAATCCTTCGCCGGCACCGCAGCGGTGCTGGTCAGTCCCAGCACCGACCGGGCCCAGGCCGTGGCGGCTATCGACCACCTCACCCTCGCGGAGTCCACCGCCACCGGGGAAGCGCTGGCCGCCGCTGTGGCCTCCATCGGCGCGCTCAACCAGGTCATCCCTGGCCAAGATCAGGGACCGCCACCGGCCCGGATCGTGCTGATGAGCGACGGCAAGCAGAATGTCGGTCGCGACGAGTTCACGGTGGCCGCCCAAGCCGGGGCGGCGCACATCCCGATCAGCACCATCTCGTTCGGTACCCCGTATGGCACCGTTGACATCCAGGGCGAACAGGCCCCGGTGCCCGTCGATGACGACTCGCTGGCCCGCGTCGCCGAACTCTCCGGTGGCGAGTTCTACCCGGCCCAGAGCAATCAGCAGATCCATCAGGTCTATGACACCCTCGACCACCAAATCGGTTACCAGACGGTCCGCACGGACGTCAGCAAGCCCTGGCTCATCCTGGGGACCCTGATTTGCCTGGCGGCCGCCGGCGCCAGCCTGCTCACGTCGCAACGCCTCCCGGCCTGAACAGGGTGACCAGGAGCGCGGCGCCGCCGACCCAGGCGAGTCCGAGTACCGCGCCGGCGGCGACATCGGTGGGGTAGTGCACGCCCAGCAGCACCCGGGAAGTGGCGACGGCACAGATCAGCAACGTCCCGGCGGCCAGCAGCACCGCCTTCGCCCAGCGCGCGGCGTGCGGCAGGATCAGCACCACCAGCGCCCCGTAGACGGCGGCGGACCCGGCGGCGTGTCCGGAGGGGAAACTGTAGCCCGCTCCGTGGTCAACCGGGTTGAGCAGCGTCGGCCGGGGTCGGGCGAGTAGGTCCTTGACCGCCGTCGTGCTGGCCAGCTCGCCGAGCCGAGCCACCACCACCAGTACCGCCCCGCGCCACCATCTGATAATCAGCAACGCGACGGCCACGACGGCGGCGACCACGTCGACGACCAAGGAGCTGCCGGCAGTGGTGGCGGCCCGGGCTGTGGCCAGCAGCCACGGCTGGGCGAGCACGTCGACGTGCGCGGCGCTGTCGGCCGCCTGGTCGCCGGTCAGCAACGGGGGCCAGTGCGCGGCGACCAGCCCGAGCACAACGGCGAAGGCCACGATGCACACCGCGACCGTCCAGCCGAGCGGGCGGGCGGCGATCGTCGGGTGCTTCGCTGGCGGGGTCATCCGTGGTTTTCTACCGTATCCCGACCGTCGCCGCTTCCGTGGAGGTTGCTACGCGCATGTCCGGTTTAAACCTGATCACGGCAGGGAACCCTGGTGACCACGAACCCCACTAAAGGGGGTCGGCGGGATCTTAAGGTGGTGCCATCATGGGTTTGATTCTCGGTTTGCTCGTGCTCTGGGTGGTCCTGGTAGTCGTCGGGTTCGCCATCAAAGCCTTGCTGTGGTTGGCAATTGTCGGCATCGTACTGTTCGTCGTCACCGGTGTGTTCGGTGCGATCCGCGGCCGGAGCCGTCGCGCCCTGCGCTAGTCGTCAACTCGCTGTTCACCTTGAGGTCGCCAAGCCGTCGGCTGAGCCTCACCTGGCCGCGACCGTCAGCTCATAAACCTGGCGGTCGCGGTAGCAGCCTCAGACCGCGCCGGCTGGGATCGGCTGTGGCGCGAGCTTGCGCTGCTGGACGAGCGTGTATCCGATCAACGTCAAGAGAATCGCGGTCAGCGCCGCGGATGAGCCCACGGTGCCCAGGTTCAAGCCGCCCTTTTCCAGTGGTTTGCTGAAGAAGTCTCCTACCGTCGCCCCCAACGGACGGGTGAGAACGAATGCCATCCAGAACAGCAACGTGGCCGAGATCCGGCTGAAATAGTGGGCCGCGAGCAGCAGTGCCATGACGCTGCTGATCACCAGCGCGCCGCCCGCGTAGCCGAGGCCGGAGCTGTCGGCCAGGTAGTCGCCGAGTGAGGTGCCCAGGGTGTTGGAGAACAGGATAGCAACCCAATAGAGTAATTCGCCCCGAAAGGTCCTGATCTGTTCAACGGAGAATGTCTGCCCGCTGCGATACCAGATGGCGAACACGCCGGCCAGGCAGGCGATAAGGATCAGGGCGCCCTTGGCGTAGCCGAGCCCTGCTGAGCGATTGATGAAGTCCGACATCGTCGTGCCGGCCGTACTCGTCGAGACGATGACCGTCCAGTACAGCGCTGGATGAAATCTCGTCGCTTTGAGCTGGGTGACAAGACTCACCAGGAACAGTCCGATGAACAGCAGTGAGCTGATTGCGTAACCGATTTGCAGGGTCTGAGCGAGAAGGTCGCCCCCGGTTTCTCCGAGGGTGGTGGCAGCGATTTTAATGACCCAGAAAAGCACGGTGATCTGCGGAAGCTTCTGCACCGCTGTCCCTTCTTCGAACGCGTTTGTATCGCGCTGCCCGGATCGCCGGCACCTAGCCTGCCGGGGGCAAGGTTACGAAGCAATGAGTAGATATACTTAATTCCTCTTGGCGACCACGTAAATCCGCGAAGTCGACCGCCGGAGGACCGACGTGGCGCGAGGAGCAGCAGGCTACCCTCGACGACGACGCTGATGGCGGGGTCAGTATGCAGCGTCGCTGCTCAGGATGCCGGCAACTTGAAGGAGCTACTTGACATGCCCGCCAATCGCCTCCCTCGCGGGGCTTGCCCGCCACGGCCTTGGCCGAACTGCGCGTGGTGTCGGGTGCAGAGGTGGGAGTCATGACGGGGTCGCCCGCACGGATAGTCCGTCTACTGGCGGAGCTATCGCATGCGCCGTGGTGGATGCCGCGGCGGCGGCCAGCGAGTGCCGCCGCCGGGTTGGTCGCGATCGCGTTCGTGGCTTCGTGCAGTGGCGGGGGTGTACCGGGCAGTTCAGCCGGGGCGAGCAATTCCCCGCTACCGCAAGCGGCAGCGCAAGTGCAGCCCAACCCGGATCACGTGAAGAAGCTTACCGCCGTCCTGGACAACATGACCAAAAACTATGCGCAGTATGCTGAATCGTCCCCGGGGCCGCAGGACATTGTCG
>JBBPZY010000335.1:0-36180 GCA_038276315.1 Mycobacteriales bacterium | reverse complement strand
CTCCAGACCTTCGGCCAGACCACGTGAAATCTCTTCCCGATCCACCAACATCAACATCGCGCGCACGGCGGTTATCCTGTCCCACCGAACCGCCAAGATCAAATGCTACGACCGGCTGAGCCCAAGGTGGTCAGCGCAGCCCCCGTGGTTTGGGAATGACCGGGGTGGATGGGCCGTTGTAATAGTCGTCCGGGCCGGGTGGACTGTGTCCCCCGGGTCCACGTCAAAGTGCCACCGCGGACGATCGTTCGGCTGAAGCCGCGGTGTGTCCCTCGCCGAGAGGCGACCAGGACATTCGGTCCGGACCCGCTTGGTCCGGCAACGATAAGGGATGGCAAGCCATGAAGGGCGATCGCACCGAGATTGTCATCGACGCCGGCGGTACCACTCGGACATACGAGATCGAAGCCACCCGCAATGGCCGGCGGGTGGAGACCACCCACGGTCGTGGCATCGTGGAGGTCACCGAGGTGACCCGTGGCGGCACGCCGGTACGCACCGCTCGATTCATGGCGTCCCGGGTACTCGCCCTAGTCGAGCATCCCGCTGCCCGACCAGCCCTGGACGAGGTCAAGGCAGCCACGCCGGTCGTTCCGCAACCTCGGGTAGGTGGCAGCCCAGCTGCCCTTCAACCCGCTGAAACGGTGTGACAGTCATACTTGATGACCCATACTCATTGACCGCCGCAGAGCGGGGGAGGAGGGGTCGACATGCTGCTGTCCCCGCATGAGCAGGAGAAGCTTCTCGTCCACGTGGCAGGCCAACTGGCCAGGGAACGCCGGGCCAGGGGACTGCGATTGAATTACCCTGAGGCCGTTGCATTGATCACGTCGTGGGTGTTGGAGCGAGCGCGTGACGGGCGCAGCGTCGCCGATCTGATGGCAGGGGGCCAGCGGGTACTCAGCCGGGCGGACGTCATGGACGGCGTCCCGGAAATGATTTCTTCGGTGCAGGTCGAGGCGACCTTCCCGGACGGCACGAAGCTCGTCACCGTGCACCGGCCAGTTCAGTGACCGACCGGCCTGGCGTACCCGGTGAACTGCTGCTCTCCGATGAATCGGTTGTGCTGGGGCCGCACACCGGTCGCGAGCTAGTGGTGCTGAACACCGGCGACCGGCCAATTCAAGTGGGGTCGCACTACCACCTCGCCGCGGCGAACCCGGCGCTGGAAATGGACCGCGCAGCCGCCACCGGGATGCGGTTGGCGGTGCCGGCCGGTACGTCGGTGCGCTTTGAACCCGGCCTCGAACGGGTGGTGCGGGTCGTGCCGCTGGGCGGCACCCGCACTGTGCCCGGCCTGCGCCTGGATGCACCGGATCCCAGCGCGGCAGCTCGGGCAGCCGTCAGCGGAGGCCAGTGGACGGTCGAGCGCAGCCGCTACGCCGCGCTCTACGGCCCCACCGAGGGCGACCGGGTGCGGCTGGCCGACACCAACCTGCTCGTGGAGGTCACTGAGGATCGCTGCCGCGGGCCGCACGGCGGGGACGAGGCGGTCTTCGGCGGCGGCAAGGTGATCCGGGAGTCGATGGGCCAAGCTCGGACTTCCCGGGCGGAGGGTGCGCTGGATCTCGTGATCACCGGTGCTGTTGTGCTCGATCACTGGGGCGTGGTCAAAGCGGACATCGGCGTGCGAGATGGTCGGATCGTCGGCCTGGGCAAGGCCGGCAACCCGGACATCATGGATGGGGTAAACCCTGCGCTGATCATCGGCCCGGGAACCGAGGTGATCGCGGGAAACGGGATGATCCTGACGGCCGGTGCGGTGGACAGCCATGTGCATCTGATCAGCCCGCAGCAGGTGCCCGAGGCGTTGGGGTCGGGCGTCACCACGTTGATCGGCGGTGGAACCGGCCCGGCGGAAGGCACCAAGGCGACCACGGTGACGCCCGGCGCCTGGTACCTGGCTCGGATGCTGGAGTCACTGGATGAGCTGCCGGTGAACATCGCGCTGCTGGGTAAGGGCAACACCGTGGGTGAACGGGCGCTGTATGAGCAGGTCACTGCCGGCGCAAGCGGTTTCAAGCTGCACGAGGACTGGGGATCCACGCCGGCGGCGATCGATACCTGCCTGCGAGTCGCCGACGACACCGGGGTGCAGGTGGCGATCCACACCGACACCATCAATGAGGCGGGCTACGTCGCGGACACACTAGCCGCGATCGCCGGCCGAACCATCCACGCCTACCACACCGAAGGCGCTGGCGGCGGCCACGCGCCGGACATCATCACGGTCGCAGCGCAGTCGCATGTACTGCCCAGCTCGACCAATCCGACTCGCCCGCACACCGTGAACACCGTCGACGAGCACCTCGACATGCTGATGGTCTGCCATCACCTCAACCCTGCGGTGCCGGAGGACCTCGCGTTCGCGGAGAGCCGGATCCGGCCGTCCACCATCGCGGCTGAGGACCTGCTGCACGACCTCGGCGCCATCTCGATGATCGGTTCGGATTCGCAGGCGATGGGCCGGGTCGGTGAGGTGATCCTGCGGACCTGGCAGACCGCGCACGTCATGAAGCGCCGGTTCGGCGCGCTGCCCGGGGACCCGCAGACCTCGGACAACCTGCGGGCGCGGCGATACGTGGCCAAGTACACGATCTGCCCGGCGATCGCGCATGGACTGGACGGTGAAGTCGGGTCGGTGGAGGTGGGCAAGCTCGCCGATCTGGTGCTGTGGCAGCCCGCATTCTTCGGGGTGCGGCCGAGTATCGTGGTCAAGGGCGGCATGATCGCCTGGGCGGCGATGGGTGACTCCAACGCCTCCATCCCCACCCCCCAACCGGTGTTACCGCGGCCGATGTTCGGGGCTGCCGCGGTGAGTACCGCCGCAACCTCGGTGCACTTCGTGGCTCCCGCCGCCGTACAAGATGGCCTCGCGGACCGGCTGGCGGTGCGGCGCCGGTTGGTGGCGGTGCGCGACACCAGGACGCTGCGCAAGGCCGATATGCCCCTCAATGATGCGCTGCCGCGTATCGAGGTGGACCCTGAGACGTTCACCGTCCGGATCGACGGCGAGGTGGTCGAACCGCACCCCGCGGAGGAACTCCCGATGGCCCAACGCTATTTCCTGTTCTGATGACTGTGCTGGCCTCGCTGTTGCTGGCGGACTCGCGGTTGCCCACCGGTGGGCATGCGCATTCCGGCGGGGTGGAGGCGGCCGTCGAGCGTGGCCTGTTGCGTGATGAGGCGGACCTCACGTTGTTCCTGGCGGCCCGGCTGCGCGGTACCGGTCCGATGGTCGCCGCGGTCGCCGCCACGGGCTGCTCGCTCGCAGCTGATACCGCCCCGGTGGGCTGGAGCCGGTGGGATGCCGCGGTCAGTGCCCGCACCCCCTCGGCCGCGACGCGGGAAGCGTCCCGCGCGCAAGGCACGGCGCTGCTTCGCACCGCTCGGCGGATCTGGCCCTCCGCCGCACTGGAGGCGTTATCTCACACCGGCCGCCCGCACCACGCTCTGGTGCTCGGTGCCGTGGTCGCCGCAACCGGCGACGGTGCCGGCGCGGCGGCGTTGCTCGCATTGCACCACCTGCTCGGCGGGGCGTGCGCCGCCGCCGTGCGGCTGCTCGGGCTGGACCCGATCGCGGTCGCCGCGGTGCAGGTGCGCGCGAGCCGATCCGCTGAGCAGACCGCGGCGGCCGCGGCTCTCGTGGCGCGCGAGGCCGTCGCCCGGCACGACACTCGCCTGCTGCCCAGTACCGGCACGCCGCTGCCGGAGGTGCTGGCCGAACTGCACGCCCGCTCGGAGGTGGCCCTCTTTGCCTCATGAGGAGCTCGACGCGACGCCGATCCCCACCGCCGGACCCAGACACAGGGCACTGCGGATCGGTGTCGGAGGCCCGGTGGGCAGCGGCAAGACTGCCCTCGTCGCGGCGCTCTGCCGGACGTTGCGCGAGGAGCTGTCGTTGGTGGTGGTGACCAACGACATCTACACCACCGAGGACGCCGATTTCCTGCGCACCAACGGGGTGCTGCCCGACGAGCGCATCCGGGCGGTCCGCACCGGCTGCTGCCCGCATACCGCGATCCGCGACGACATCACCGCGAACCTGGACGCGGTGGAGGAGCTCACCAAGAGCCACGATCCCGATCTGGTGCTGGTGGAGAGCGGCGGGGACAACCTCACCGCCACCTTCAGCTACGGCCTGATCGACGCGCAGATCTTCGTCCTCGATGTGGCCGGCGGCGACAAGGTGCCCCGCAAGGGCGGACCCGGGGTCACACGCGCTGACCTGCTAGTGATTAACAAGATCGATCTCGCGCCCCTGGTCGACGCAGACCTGGAGGTGATGCGCCGGGATGCCGTGGCGGTTCGTGGCGACCGGCCTACCGTCCTGATCTCCCTGCGGCAGCAGCCGAGGGCGACGTCGGTCGTGAACTGGGTGCGCAGCCAGTTGCGGTCAGCCACCCGCCGGTGAGGGATCGTCCGTGAAGGCCCGAGCCGAGCTCACGGTCGAAGCTGAGCCCGGCCCTGCCCGTCGTCGGTGGCGTAGCGCTGCACCGGTGGCGCTGCGCCCCACCGGTGCGCACCGGGTGCACCTGGTGCAGGCGGCGGGCGGGCCGCTGGGCGGCGACGAACTGGCATTGGAGATCCATCTCGGCGCTGGCACATACCTGCAGCTGCGCTCGGCGGCGGCCATGGTGGTGCAAGCCGGTCGCTCCACGGAGGCAGCGCGGTGGACCGTGGCTGCGACGCTTGCGGCTGGTGCCGTGCTGGACTGGTGGCCTGAACCGACGGTCGTGTGCGATGGTGCGGAGCTGAACAGCCGGCTGACCGTCGCCCTGCAGTGTGGCGCCCGCGCAATCCTGCGCGAGGAGGTGGTACTCGGGCGGGCGGGTCAGCGTGGTGGGCGCTATCACGGCGAGCTCGCCGTCGAGCTGGATGGTGCCCCGCTACTGGCGCACACCCTGCTGCTCGACGGTGCGGATCCGGCACTAGCCGGCCCCGCCGGCACGGGCGGCGCGCGCGTCGTCGGAATGCTGGCCGTGGTGGGTGAGGGTAGCGGCGGGCTACCGCAGGGCGCCCGGGAGGAGTCCGGACTGCGCTGGGCCTGCTCGGCGCTGGACGGCCCAGGCCAGCTGCTGCTCGTCCTGGGCGACAGCGCTCCGGCGGTCTCAGCCCTACTTGACCGATCCGCGCAGAACTGGTCGGAATTCAGATCAGCTTTGAGCTAAACTTAACCCATGTCAGGAACCACGCTACCGCTGAGTGACGTCAAGGCTCGCTTGTCTGAGTTGGGCCGTCGGGTCAGCGAGCAGCACGAGCGGATCACAGTCACCCGCAACGGCGAGGCGCAGTTCGTGCTGGTAGCAATCGATGATCTCGAGGGCCTCGAAATATCGCTGGAGGTGCTCAGCGACGAGGACGCCGTCGGGCGGATCACCGAGAGTCTCGCCAGCCTCGAATCCGGTGATCCCGGCGCGACCGTGGCCGAGCTGCGTACGGACCTTGCTCGCCGACGCGCAGGAGCGTGAGCGAGCACCCGGCTGGGCGGTTCGAGGTTCGGGTCCAGCCGGCGGGGCGGCGCGCCTTGGCTGAACGGTTGCCGGAGGCAGTAGCGGCTGCCGTACTGGATTTTCTTGACGGACCGTTGGCCGAGAACCCCTTGCGAGTGGGCAAGCCCTTGGTCGGGCCGCTTGCGGGTTGCCTGGGTGCACGGCGGGGGACATATCGCCTGATCTACCGCGTTGATCTCGACCGTCGCACGGTCCAGGTCCTCGATATCGACCACCGCTCCAGTGCGTATCGGCGGCGCTGACCGCCCACGGAGCAGGTGCGGTGCCGCCGAAGCCTGGTGTTGCTGAAGCAGCAGGCTCACGCCATGGGTACTAGAGCCTGCTGCTGGCCGTGTGGTGCAGGGTGCTGTCGAGGACGGTGATGGCACGGCCGGTGAGGCGGACCCGGTCGCCGCGGACGGCGATGCGGACAAGGCCGGTACGGGCGGAGGCTTGCAGTCTACAGAGACAGCTCTCGCGGCGGGGTCACGGTCAGCTCAGCGGAGTTGCAACGCGGTGGTTACACCACGGTCACATTGATGTCGTGTGATTGTTGTGACTCACTCTAGTGAGTGAGGCGCACCTAGGGTTCCGTCGCTGCCCGCAGTGAGTCTGGACCGAGAGGTGCAGGCGGGCAGCGCATTGCCCGCTCCACGGCGGGATAGAAGCCCGGGAGGTCAGCCACGCCCGGCTGCCCCACGGCCGGGCGCCGTGGACGCGGAGGCCCCACGACGTGAACGAACTGCACGACAACTACGGCGCGGAAGCGCGATACGCCGTCGATGCGGAAGCGGCGCTGCCGTCGACGAAATGGGAACAGGAGATCGCTCGGGGTTTGGAGTTGGGGCTGCAAGGCGCCGACTCGATCGTCGACCGAAGAATCCCCACCTTCTCCCGTGGTGAGTTGCCGCATTTCGCCGGCATCAACACCTTTCTCAAGGCGCCTTACGTCGAGGACGTCCGCCGCTGCGGGGAGTACGACGTGGCGGTGCTCGGCGCCCCCTTCGACGGCGGTACTACCTACCGATCCGGAACCCGCTTCGGGCCCCAGGGAATCCGCAAGATCTCCGCGCTATACGGGCCTTACAGCTTCGAGCTCGGCGTCGATCTGCGAGAGTCGATCACCATTGCCGATCTCGGTGATGTGTTCACCATCCCGGGCAACATCGAGAAGACCTTCGACCAGATCTCCAAGGCGGTCGGGCACGTCTACGCGTCCGGCGCCTTTCCGGTGGTATTGGGCGGCGACCACTCCATCGGCTACCCGACCACCCGCGCGGTCGCGGAACACCTGGGTGGCGGCAAGCTCGGCATCATCCACTTCGATCGCCACGTCGACACCCAGGAAACCGACCTCGACGAGCGGATGCACACCACCCCGTGGTTTCACGCCACCGACATCCCCAACGTGCCGCCGCAGAATCTGGTGCAGATCGGCATCGGCGGATGGCAGGCACCCCGGCCCGGGGTGCAGGTGGGCCGGGAACGCGGCACCACGATCATGACAGTCACCGACTGCGTGGAGATGGGTATCGAGGAGGCCGCGCAGCGCGCTCTGGATGTCGCGTGGGCCGGCACCGACGCCGTCTGGTTGTCCTTTGACGTCGACTGCCTCGACGCCGCGTTCGTCCCCGGCACGGGATGGCCCGAACCCGGCGGCTTCCTGCCCCGCGAGGTGCTGAAGTTCATCCAGCTCATCGCCGCGCGACCGCTGGCGGGCATCGAAGTCGTGGAGTGCTCCCCGCCCTACGACAACGCCGAGATCACCGCGCTCATCGCGACCCGGGTCATCTGCGACACCCTCGGCTGCCTTGTGCGCGCCGGTCATCTACCACGGAAGGCGCCCCCATGAGTACTCAAGTCCTGACCACGAGCCCCACCGGTGGCCCCGACGCGGACGATCTGCGGGGCATCGGGTACCGGCAGGAGCTGCACCGCCGGCTGGGCTGGTTCTCCTCCTTCGCCGCGGGGTTCTCCTTCGTCTCGATCCTCACCACGGTGTTCCAGCTCTTCGGGCTGGGCTACTCCTTCGGCGGCCCGGCGTTCTTCTGGACCTGGCCGCTGGTGTTCGCCGGCCAGGTGTGCGTGGCGCTGGTCTTCGCCGAACTGGCCGCGAGCTGGCCGCTGGCCGGGTGCATCTACCAGTGGTCGCGCCGGCTGGCCGGGGAGACCGTCGGCTGGTTCGCTGGCTGGGCGATGATGATCGGGTACATCGTGAGCGTCGCCGCCATCGGCATCGCGCTGCAGGCAGCGCTGCCTGCGGTGTGGTCGGGGTTCCAGCTCGTCGGCACCGACCCGTCAATCACCTCGGCGTCCGGCGCGGCCAACGGGATCCTGCTGGGCTCGGTCCTCATCGCATTGGCGACCGTGATCAGCGCCGTCGGGGTGCGCTTCATGGCGTTGATCAACGGGATCGGTGTGACGTGCGAGCTCGTGGGTGTGGTGCTGCTGCTGGTGTTGCTGTTCGGCCATGCCGAACGGGGTCCCGGGGTGGTCATCAAGACGCTCAACGTGTCCGGTAACAGCCCTTACCTGTATGCCTTCCTCGCCTCGACACTGATGGCGGCTTACGTGATGTACGGGTTCGACAGTGCCGCGGAGCTGTCCGAGGAGACCAGCCAGCCGCGTCGGGTGGTGCCATCAGCGATCCTGCGTGCCCTGCTGGTGTCATTCGTCGGTGGCGGCTTCATGATCGTCGCTGCGCTGATGGCGGCGCCTTCGCTGACCGACGGGCAGCTGTCCACCGGCGGCATCGCCTACGTCATCACCAGCCGGCTGGACTCCACGCTCGGCCGGGCGCTGCTCGCGGTGGTCGCGATCTCCATCGTGTCAGCCTGCCTGGCGATCCAGAATTCGGCGTCGCGGGTGATGTTCAGCATGGCGCGCGACGGCCGGCTGCCCGGCGCCCGGCTACTGGCCAAGGTCAGCCCGCACACCGGGACGCCGATCCTCACCGGCATCGCGGTGGGGGCGCTGGCCATTGGCGTGCTGCTGATCAACCTGGGCAACCCGGCGGCGTTCGCGGCGGTCACCAGCACGTCGGTGGTGATCGTGTACCTGGCTTACCTGCTGGTCACTGTGCCGGCACTGGGCGCTCGGTTGGGCCGGCGCCTGCCGCCGAAGCAGCCGGGCGGCTTCTCGCTCGGTCGCTGGGGGCTGCCAGTGAACGTGCTCGCCGTCGTCTACGGTGCGGCGATGATGGTGAACATCGCCTGGCCCCGGCAGGCGGTGTACGACCCGGCGGGAACGAGCTGGGTACTGCAGTACCTCGCACTGCTGTTCGTGGCCGCGCTGGTGGTGGTCGGCGCGGTGGTGCACCGATTGCTCGGTTCTCGACCAACGCCAGCGGCCATCGCGGAGGCCGTGTCTGGGGCCGTGTCTGGGGCCGGAGCCGAGGCATGAGGCGGGCGGCGATCGCAGTCCGTGGCACGATGGCGCCATGTTGCGCTGGATCACCGCCGGGGAGTCGCACGGTCCTGCTCTGGTGGCTGTGCTGGAGGGCATGGTCGCCGGGGTTGAGGTGACCTCCAAGGACATCCAGGCCGAGCTGGCGCGCCGACGCCTCGGCTACGGCCGTGGGGCGCGGATGAAGTTCGAGGCCGACGAGGTCGATCTCCTCGGGGGTATCCGCCACGGCCGGACATTGGGCGGCCCGGTGGCGATCCGGATCGGCAACACCGAATGGCCTAAGTGGGAAACGGTGATGGCGGCCGATCCGGTAGATCCGGACGTGCTCGCCGCGCAGTCCCGCAACGCGCCACTGACTCGACCCCGACCTGGGCACGCCGATCTCGCCGGGATGACCAAGTACGGCTTCGACGATGCGCGGCCGGTGCTGGAGCGGGCCAGTGCGCGGGAGACCGCTGCTCGGGTCGCGTTGGGGACCGTGGCCAAGGCGTTCCTGCGCCAGGCGCTGGGTGTCGAGGTGCTGTCCCATGTGGTGGCGTTGGGGCAGGTGGACGCCCCCGCGGAGGTGTTGCCCGGACCCAGTGACCTGGAGCGGGTTGATGCCAGTCCGGTTCGCGCGTTCGCTGAGGCAGCGTCGGCCGCGATGATCGCCGAGGTGGATGCGGCGAAAAAGGACGGTGACACGCTGGGCGGTGTTGTCGAGGTCGTGGCCTATGGGCTGCCGGTGGGTCTGGGTTCCTTCGTGCACGCCGACCGGCGGTTGGACGCCCGGTTGGCTGGCGCGCTGATGGGCATCCAGGCGATGAAGGGTGTGGAGGTGGGTGACGGGTTCGCCACCGCACGTCGCCGGGGAAGCGTGGCGCACGACGAGATGGTGCCTGGGCCCGACGGTGTGGCGCGGTGTACCAACCGTGCCGGGGGTCTGGAAGGTGGCATGACCAATGGAGAGGTGCTGCGGGTTAGGGTGGCGATGAAGCCGATCTCCACGGTGCCCCGCGCGCTGGCCACGGTGGATGTCGCCACCGGCGAGGCGGCCGTTGCGATCAACCAGCGTTCCGACGTCTGCGCGGTGCCCGCCGCGGGTGTGGTGGCCGAGGCGATGGTCGCCCTTGTGCTCGCCGACGCCGCGCTGGAGAAGTTCGGCGGTGACGCGCTGCCCGAAACAGTCCGCAACGCCCACGCCTACCACGACTCCACCCGCCACCGCTGACCCGCAACAACATTCAGGTTTCCAGGGTAGTTGTGTCCGGCGCACCTGGAGCGGTCCCGCCACTACGCTGCTCCCGTGAGCGATCGGCCGATCACCGGCGGGTGATCGACGGTTGTATGGGTGAATCGCCGGACCAACGGAGGAGCTATGACAGACGACCAGAGCATCGTCGCCGGCCTCCGGCGCGCACTCGGGGTCGATCTTGCTGCACGACGCATGGAACGAAAGCTGACCCAAGCTCAGCTTGCCAATCATCTCGATGTGCATCGGACGACGATCACTCATGTGGAGGCTGGTGACCACGGTGCCTCGCTGACGTTCTGGAAACTTGCTGATGATTTTTTGACGGCTTCGGGCGCTCTCGTAGCTGCTTGCGAACAATTGCGGGAGGCAGCAGCTACTCGCCAACGCGACAAGGCCGACGCGCTGCACGATGCTCTTTCGCGAGCTCAGGTGTTACGGAATGAGGGCATTGAAAACGATCTTTGCGACCTACTCGGCAGGGCAAGTGGATTCCATATGCAGAAGTTGCACTACTATTCCGCTAACGCTCTCGCTTGGGCCGGAGAGATAGACAGTGAATTAATCGAGGGTTCGCGATCTCTAGCGCTGTATGATGCCGCTGAGCCGGCACAGCGGTCGGTCGCCGCTGCGGCGACTGTGCGCATCGACATGTCCTTAATCCTGCTCAGGAAGCGGCAACTCCGTGAGGCAGTTACCATATTAAGTCCGGTGCTTTCAATCGGTGTCGAGCATCGCGACGCGGGGCTGCGACAGCAGCTTCACCGCGAGCTTACAATGCGGCAGAATCAGGCGCCTCTCACTCGCGACGTCACGGCAGATATCGATTCCTTTTGTGACATGCGAGGAACGAGGGCCGAACGATCGGCGGCGGATAGGTTGGACGTGTCGTGAACGGTCCAGTCCTAATTTTGATCGGTCCTCCCGGCTCAGGGAAGAGCACCGTTGGCCGCATTGTAGCGGGGAAGCTGGGCGTTTCTTTCCGTGATTTTGATGATGATTTAGAGAATGAGTGCGGCTTGCCGGCGGGTGAACTGGTGGTAAAGTTGGGCCGAGAGAGATTTATCGAAGTGGAACGTGACGTTATTGGTACTGTTCTCAGGGATCATGCAGGCGTGCTCGCCCTCGGTGGTGGCACGCCGCTGGACCCTGTAATTCAAGAGCAACTGAAACCGTTCCGCATTGTGTTTCTCGAGGTGGAGCTAAGTGAGCTGCTCCGTCGCGAGGGGCTAGTTACCCTACACCCGTGGTTGCTTCCTAATCCGCGGGCGCATCTTCGGCAATTACTTTCTGACCGACGTCCGATCTATGAGGCGGTGTCCAGCGTCGTCGTGGCGACGACTGGCCGTTCTCCTGAGGACGTGGCGGCAGAGGTGCTGCTGATACTGCACAAGTAATTTCGCGGGTGGGATGCTCGGCACATGGGATATTTCCACGAGGTGCGACCACAGAGGAGCGCCGATGGGTAAGACCGACGAGCCGGATCAGGCTGGTGATACTGAGCCGCGGCGGTTTCAAGTCGCGACGGCGCAGCCCTACGACGTCATCGTCGGGCGGTATCTGCGGGCTGAGCTGCTCGACGCGGTGGGCAGCGGCGCCGTGGCGATCCTCCATCAGCCGACGCTGATGGAGGGCGCCGAGGCGCTGCGCACTGTGCTGGAGCACCTCGGATCGCAGGCATATCGCATCGAGGTCCCCGACGCAGAGGAGGGCAAGAAGCTGGCGGTGGCGGGATTCTGCTGGGACGTTCTCGGGCAGGTGGGATTGGACCGCACCGGCACCGTGATCGGCTTCGGCGGCGGGGCGGTGACCGACCTTGCCGGGTTCGTCGCCGCTAACTGGCTTCGCGGGGTCCGGGTAGTCCAGGTTCCTACCACGCTACTGGCGATGGTGGATGCCGCGGTGGGTGGCAAGACCGGGATCAACACTGACGCGGGTAAAAACCTGGTCGGTGCGTTCCATGAGCCTGCCGCGGTCGTGGTGGACCTGGTAGCCCTCGCGACGTTGCCACGAGCCGAGCTGGTCGCCGGGATGGCGGAAGTGGTCAAGGCCGGGTTCATCGCCGATCCAGTGATCCTGGAGCTGATCGAGGCGGACCCCGCGGCCGCGCTGGACCCGTCCGGGCCGGTGCTGGCGGAACTGGTCGGCCGCGCAATCCGGGTCAAGGCTGACGTGGTGGCCGCTGACCTGAAAGAGTCTCACCTGCGCGAGGTGCTCAACTACGGGCACACACTGGGCCATGCGCTGGAGCGTCGCGAAGGTTACCGCTGGCGCCACGGCGCCGCGGTGAGCGTTGGCATGATCTTCGCGGCGGAGCTGGGCCGGCTCGCCGGACGGCTGGACGACGCCACCGCGCAGCGGCACCGCACCGTGCTCAGCTCGATCGGGCTGCCCACCGGATATGACTCCGACGCGCTACCGGAGTTGCTGGAAGGCATGCGTAACGACAAGAAGGCGCGGTCGGGGGCATTGCGCTTCGTGGTCCTCGACGGTTTGGCTAAGCCGGGGCGGTTGGAAGACCCGGCCCATGCGCTGCTCGCCGGAGCCTACGCAGCGGTGGCCGGCGAGATGGAGAGCTCGCGATGAAGGTGTTGGTGCTCAACGGGCCGAACCTGGGTCGGCTCGGGAGCCGCGAGCCCGATGTCTACGGCACGACGAGTTACAGCGACCTGGTATCGCTGTGCCAGCGGGTCGGAGCCGAGCTGGGACTGGAGGTGGAGGTCCGGCAGACCGACCATGAGGGCGTCATGATGAGCTGGCTGCACGAGGCCGCCGACACCGCCACCCCGGTGGTACTCAACGCCGGGGCGTGGACGCATTACTCGATCGCGGTCCGCGACGCCGCCGCGGAGCTGTCGGCGCCGTTGGTGGAGGTGCACATCAGCAACGTGCATGCACGCGAGCCGTTCCGACACCACAGCTACATCTCGGCCATCGCCTCGGGGGTCATCGTCGGCCTGGGCATATCGGGCTATTCGCTCGCGCTGCGCTGGATCGGCGATCGCGCCACCGGCTGAGGCCGCGGCGCCACCCGCTAGCGTCTGTAGGTCATGTCCTACTGCCGGCGTCGGGAAGCGCTCCGAGAGCGGCTGCGCCAGTCGGAGCTCGACGCGCTGCTGGTCACTGATTCACTCAACGTCCGCTATCTCACCGGATTCACCGGATCGAACAGCGCCCTGCTGGTGCACGCCGGAGGTGACGAGGCAAGCGTGTTCTGCACCGATGGCCGCTACCGCACCCAGTCGCAGCGGCAGGTGCCCGACCTGCGGCGGCTGATTGAACGCTCGTGTCAGATGCGGCTGGCCACGCTGGCCGTCGAAGCCGGGATCGGCCGGCTGGGTTTTGAAAGCCATGTGGTGACCGTCGACGGGCACGCCACGCTGGCGAATGTCACCGGAGCGAACGCGCTGATCGCCACGTCGCGACCGGTGGAGGCACTGCGGTTGATTAAAGACGATGCTGAGGTCGCTGTGCTCCGCGAGGCCTGCGCGGCGGCCGATACCGCCCTGGCCGGACTGCTCGGCGAGGGCGGGCTGCGACCAGGCCGTACGGAGCGCGAGGTGGCTCGTGACCTGGAGGGCCGGATGGTGGCGGCGGGTGCTGCCGGTCCGTCGTTCGAGACCATCGTGGCGACCGGCGCGAACTCGGCGGTACCGCACCACCGCCCGACCGACGCCGTGCTGCGCAGCGGTGATCTGCTGAAGATGGACTTCGGTGCGCTGGTCGACGGTTACCACTCCGACATGACGCGCACTGTGGTGCTCGGTCAACCAGCCCAGTGGCAGCGAGATCTCTATGAACTGGTCGCTGCGGCACAGGCGGCTGGTCGCGCAGCGCTGCGCGCCGGGGCTCAGCTCCGTGATGTCGATACGGCCGCCCGGGACGTCATCGCGCACGCCGGGCATGGTGAGGACTTCGTGCACGGCCTCGGCCACGGCGTCGGCCTGCAGATCCATGAGGCTCCGGCGTTGTCGCAGTTTGGAGTGGGTACACTCGCGGCAGGCATGGCGGTTACCGTCGAGCCGGGAGTTTACCTGGCCGGGCGGGGCGGCGTGCGCATCGAGGACACTCTCGTCGTTTCCGGCGGCGAGCCAGAACTCCTCACCCTGACCACGAAGGATCTCGTGGTCGTGCCCTGCTGACCGGGACCCCCTAACCGTGACCCCCTAACCGTGACCCGCCAACCATGACCTAATCGAGAGTGAAGGGCTGACGTGGCCAGCACCAACGACCTGCAGAATGGGCTCGTGCTCAACCTCGACGGCCAGCTGTGGTCGATCGTGAAGTTCCAGCACGTCAAACCGGGCAAAGGCGGCGCTTTCGTCCGGACCACCCTGAAAAACGTGCTGTCCGGCAAGGTCGTCGACAAGACGTTCAACGCGGGCACCAAGGTCGAGACCGCCACCGTCGATCGGCGCGATATGACCTATTTGTACGCCGACGGCGCCGATTTCGTTTTCATGGACGCCGACACGTTCGACCAGATCACGGTTCCTGGCAACGTTGTTGGCGATGCGGCGAAATACCTGCTGGACAATCAGACCGTGCTGATCGCCATCCACGACGGTACCCCGCTGTATATCGAGCTGCCCACCTCGGTGGAGTTGGTGATCTCGCACACCGACCCGGGTCTGCAGGGGGACCGCTCGACCGGTGGTACGAAGCCCGCCACCGTGCAGACCGGCGCCGAGATCCAGGTGCCGCTGTTCGTCAGCACTGGCGACAAGGTCAAAGTCGACACCCGGGACGGCCGATACCTCGGCCGCGTCAGTAGTTGACGTGGGTGCCCGCAGCAAGGCCCGCAAACGCGCCGTCGACATCCTGTTCGAGTCCGACCTGCGTGGGTTGGACCCGCTGACGCTGCTCGCCGAGCGGGTTGGCGCGGCGGACCTGGCTCCGGTGAGCGAGTACACGGTCTCGTTGGTGCACGGTGTGGTCGAGCACGCTGACGACATCGATCGGCTGCTCACCGACCAAGCCCATGGTTGGGCCCTGACTCGGATGCCCGCGGTCGATCGGGCGGTACTCCGGCTCGGCGTGTTCGAACTGTTGTTCTCTACCGAGGTCGACGATGCAGTAGCCATCGATGAGGCCATCGAGCTGGCCAAGTTACTGTCCACCGATGACTCGCCGCGCTTCGTCAACGGCGTGCTCGGCGCCCTAGCGGCGCTGCCGCGCAGCTCCTGAGCGGCGATCAGCCCTAAAACAGACTGCGCAGATCAGGCCTCTTCTTTGTCCTTCACCGGGCGTGCTTCGGGAGGCAGCACACCCCAGCCGATCAGCTGCTCAGTGAGATCTCCCGGCGACATGTCGTAAATGATCGCCAGTGAGCGAAGGTCCTCGGTGCGGATGGACAGCACCTTACCGTTGTAGTCGCCGCGCTGGCTTTGAATCGTCGCGGCGTAGCGGGCGAGCGGGCCCACCTTGTCGACCGGCAGCTGCTGGAGGCGCTCCAGGTTGATGACGATCTTGGTAGCCGGCTCGCTGCCGGAGGGTACTCGGCCCTCAGGCAGCAGCTCGGGAACTGGGACCCCGTAAAAGTCCGCAAGCTCGGCGAGTTTCTGCACCGTGACCGCCCGGTCGCCGCGCTCGTAGGAGCCGACCACCACAGCTTTCCAACGGCCCGCCGACTTCTGCTCGACACCGTGCAGCGACAGACCCTGCTGCTGTCTGATGCCGCGCAGTTTAGACCCCAACGCCTTGGCGTAGTCGCCCATCTGGCCCCTTCTCCTTCTTCAGACCCCGACCAGCCAACGCCTTGGGGTGCCACGCGAAACTCTAGATGATACGGAGAGTAATGCTGCGCTGCGTAACCCCGCAGGTCAAGCCATTGGGGGTCGAAGACCGCGCAGAGTTACGCACACCACCCGGACGGGGCAGCGGTAGAGCGGCGGCACCTTCTGACAATCTCGGTGATAATGTGCGTCTGGGTCCGGCGCCGGTCCGGCACCTGACGTCCTTTAAGGCCCGTCCAGCGAGGCGGGGAAGGAGGTCCACCGTGTCGTCCCCGCCCGGGACGGGCGCGGTGGGCGAGGCAGGGCCCCCGCGGCAGCGTGAGCTGCTGTCGGCGGCCGAGGTCACGCGCATCGTCGCCCGGATGGCGCATCAGATCATCGAACGCACCGCCCCTGAGCCGGTGGTGCTGGTCGGTATCCCTACTCGTGGCGTCCCGCTGGCGCGCCGGCTGGCCGAGCGGATCCGGGAGTTCGGCGGTTCCTCACCGCGCTTGGGAACCCTGGACATCACCCTTTACCGGGACGACCTTCGACGGCGACCCACCCGGGCACTGCAGACTACGGAGCTGCCTGCTGGTGGGCTCGACGATGTGCTCGTCGTTCTGGTCGACGACGTGCTCTATTCCGGCCGAACCGTTGCAGCGGCGTTGGACGCGCTGCGTGAGTACGGCCGGCCCCGGGCAGTGCAACTCGCCGTGTTGGTCGACCGCGGCCACCGTGAACTGCCGCTTCGTGCTGACTACGTAGGCAAGAACCTACCGACTTCTCGGGACGAGGAGGTCGGTGTGCTACTCGTTGAGACGGACGGCACCGATGCCGTCGTGATCCGCCGGAGCCAGCGGTGAGGCATCTGTTGAGTACCGCTGATCTACAGCGGGAGGCCGCCACCGCGTTACTCGACACCGCCGAGGCGGTCAAGCAGTCGTTGCTGGGGCGAGAGGTGCACAAGTTACCAACGCTGCGCGGGCGCACGGTGGTCACCTTGTTCTATGAGCAGTCCACCCGTACCCGCACGTCGTTCGAAATCGCCGGCAAGTGGATGAGTGCTGACGTAGTCAACATCTCTGCCGGTGACTCGTCGGTGACCAAAGGCGAATCGCTGCGCGATACCGCTTTCACGCTCGCCGCGATGGGCGCGGACTGCGTGGTGATCCGCCACCCGGCCTCGGGTGCGGCTCAACGCCTCGCCGGCTGGGTGCCCACGCACGTGATCAACGCTGGTGATGGCAGCCATCAGCATCCGACCCAAGCCCTGTTAGATGCGGCTACTCTGCGTGATCGATTAGGCACCCTGAATGGGCGGACCGTCACCATCGTAGGCGACGTGCTGCACAGCAGGGTCGCCCGCTCGAACATCGATCTTTTGATCACGCTGGGTGCCCGGATCCATCTCGTCGCTCCGCCCACTCTGCTGCCCTGGGGTGTCGAGAATTGGGGCATACGAGAAGAGCGTGGCTGGCCGGTCACGGTCGGGCACGACCTCGATGCCGCGTTACCCGGCACTGACGCGGTGATGATGCTGCGGGTGCAGGCGGAACGAATGCGCGGCCAGTTCTTTCCGTCCGCCCGGGAGTACTCGGTCAACTACGGGCTCACCGAGGCGCGTCTGGCGTTGTTGCCCGAGCACGCTGTAGTCCTTCATCCCGGGCCGATGCTGCGTGGCATGGAGATCGCGCACTCGGTTGCCGACTCGCCTCGCGCCGCGATCACCGAACAGGTCCGTAACGGGGTACATGTGCGGATGGCAGTGCTCTACCACCTCCTGGCATCCCAGGAGGACCTCACGTGAGGCAGCGCAGCCACAGACCGGGCAGCCAGGAGGGCAGCCAGCGAACCAACAGGCGCAGCCGGGGGCCACTATTGGTTCGCGGGATCCGGCCCTACGGCGCGAGCGATCCGGTGGACCTGCTGGTTCGCGACGGGGTGATCGCCGAGTTGGGCCCCCAACTGGACGGAGCAGGCGCCGAGTGCTTCGACGGCGGGGGTTTGATTGCGCTGCCCGGCCTGGTCGACCTGCATGCGCACCTGCGCGAACCCGGCAGGGAGGACGCCGAGACGATCGCCACCGGCTCGGCAGCCGCGGCGCTGGGTGGTTACACTGCGGTGTTCGCGATGGCCAACACCGATCCCGTGGCCGACACCGCGGTGGTCGTCGAGCACGTGTATCGGCGCGGCCGTGATGTTGGGCTGGTCGACGTGCACCCGGTCGGCGCGGTCACTGCCGGCCTGCGCGGTGAGCGACTCGCTGAGTTGGGTGCCATGGCCGCGTCCGCGGCGGCGGTGCGGATGTTCTCCGACGACGGCGTGTGCGTGCACGACTCATTGCTGATGCGCCGCGCCCTGGAATATGTTCGAGGGCTGGGCGGGGTGATCGCCCAGCACGCCGAGGATCCCCGACTGACCGTCGGCGCTCAGGCGCACGAAGGGGAGATCGCCGCCCGGTTGGGGCTGGCCGGCTGGCCTGCCGCCGCGGAGGAGTCGATCGTGGCACGGGACTGCCTGCTCGCCCGGGACGCCGCGGCGGCATTGCATATCTGCCACGCGTCCACCGCCGGCACGGTGGAGGTGCTGCGGTGGGCCAAGGAGTGCGGAATCCGGGTGTCCGCCGAGGTCACTCCGCACCACCTGATGCTCACCGATGAGCGCCTGGCCGGTTATGACCCGGTCAACAAGGTCAACCCACCGCTGCGCACCGCTGCCGACACCGCGGCGCTGCGCGCCGCGCTGGCCGATGGGACCGTGGACTGCGTGGCCACCGACCATGCCCCGCACGCCGCCCAGGACAAGGACTGCGAGTGGTCCGCGGCTCGGCCCGGGATGCTGGGACTGCAGACCGCGCTGTCGGTGGTGGTGGCCACCATGGTGCGCCCCGGCCTGCTGGACTGGCGGGGGGTGGCCAGGGTGATGAGCGAGCGCCCGGCGCGCATCGGAGGGGCGACTGGCCATGGCCGTCCGATCGCCGTCGGGGAGCCGGCGACACTGATTCTGGTAGACCCAGGCGGCACTTGGACGGTGCGCGGAGCGCAGCTGGCCAGCCTCGCCGGTAACACTGCCTTCGAGGGGATGGAGCTGCCGGGTCGGGTGCTGCTCACCATGCTCCGCGGCGCGATCACCGCTGAGGACGGGAAGGTGCTGTTTTGATGAGTACAACGGCGGTGGCGCGCGGACTGGCGCTGCTGGTGCTGGAGGACGGCACCATCGTGCACGGCGAAACCTACGGCGCGGTAGGTCAGACGCTGGGTGAGGCGGTGTTCGCCACCGGCATGACCGGTTACCAGGAGACCCTCACCGACCCGTCCTACCGCCGTCAGATCGTGGTGCAGACCGCGCCGCACATCGGCAACACCGGCTGGAACGACGAGGACGACGAGTCGCACCGGATCTGGGTGGCCGGTTACGTGGTACGCGACCCAGCCCGGATACCGTCCAACTGGCGCTCGCTGCGGCCGCTGGGCGCAGAGCTGTCGGCCCAAAGTGTCGTGGGGATCTCCGGGGTGGACACCCGCGCGCTGACCCGCCGGCTTCGAGAGCACGGCTCGATGCGAGCCGGCATCTTCTCCGGTGACGCGTTGGCCGACAAGACGCAGCTGCTGGCGCGGGTGCTGGCCAGTCCGTCGATGGCCGGCGCCGACTTGGTCGGCGAAGTCACCACCAGGAGTTCCTACATCGTCCCCGCTGCGCAGCAGCGGTTGCGCGTGGTGGCGCTGGATCTGGGGATCAAATCCAACACGCCGCGGATGCTGGCTGCGCTAGGGATCGAGACGCATGTCCTGCCGGCCACGGCCACCCTGGAGCACGTGTTGGAGCTGTCTCCCGACGGGGTGTTTCTGTCCAACGGCCCGGGCGATCCGGCCACCGCTGACCACGCGGTCTCGCTGACCCGCGAAGTACTGGAGCGGCGGGTGCCGCTGTTCGGGATCTGCTTCGGTAACCAGATTCTCGGCCGGGCTTTGGGGCGGGGCACCTACAAGATGCGTTACGGGCACCGCGGCATCAACGTCCCGGTTGTCGAGCACGCCACCGGGCGGGTGGCGATCACCTCACAAAACCACGGTTTCGCAGTCGTGGGGGACCCGGGCGAGCGCTTCGACTCCGACTTCGGCACCGCGGTAGTAAGCCACTTCTGCCCCAACGACAACACCGTCGAAGGTCTCACCTGCCTGGAAACCCCAGCCTTCAGCGTCCAGTACCACCCCGAAGCAGCCGCTGGTCCACACGACGCTGCCACCCTGTTCGACCGCTTCGCCGGGCTTATGGCCCAGCATCGCGATTCGGCTCTGAATAGCGCTCGAGGGGGGATCGGCTGATGGGGCGGAGATCTGATATCTCGCATGTTCTGGTAGTGGGGTCTGGGCCGATTGTGATCGGGCAGGGCTGTGAGTTCGACTACTCGGGTACCCAAGCTTGCCGGGTGTTGCGCGAGGAGGGCCTGCGAGTAAGCCTGGTGAACTCGAACCCAGCGACGATCATGACTGACCCGGAGTTCGCCGATGCGACCTACATCGAGCCGATCACCCCGGAGTTCGTCGAGAAGGTGATCGCCGCCGAGCGGACTGCCGGGTTTCCGGTGTCAGCCTTGCTGGCCACCCTGGGTGGGCAGACCGCGCTGAACACCGCCGTCGCCCTGCACGAGCGCGGGGTGCTGGCCCGTTACGGCGTCGAGTTGATCGGCGCCGACATCGAGGCCATCCAGCGCGGTGAGGACAGGTTGAAGTTCAAGGATGTGGTGCACGCGGTGGGGGCCGAAGTACCGTGCAGCACCGTCTGCGGCTCGTTGGACGAAGTCCGCCAGGCCGCCGGCGAGCTTGGCCTGCCGGTGGTGATCCGGCCGTCGTACACCATGGGCGGGCTGGGCTCCGGGATGGCGCACACCCCGGCCGAGCTCGAGCGGCTTGGTGCCGCGGGTCTGGCCGAGAGCCCAGTGCACCAGGTGCTCATCGAAGAGAGCGTGCTGGGCTGGAAGGAATACGAGCTTGAGCTGATGCGCGACCACCGGGACAACGTGGTGGTGGTGTGCTCGATCGAGAACATCGACCCGATGGGGGTGCACACCGGGGACTCGGTGACCGTCGCCCCGGCGATGACGCTCACCGACCGTGAGTACCAGCACATGCGTGACGTCGGCATCGCGGTCCTGCGCGAAGTCGGGGTGGACACCGGCGGCTGCAACATCCAGTTCGCGGTGCATCCCAGCACCGGCCGGCTGGTCGTCATCGAGATGAACCCCCGGGTGTCCCGGTCTAGCGCGCTGGCGTCCAAGGCCACCGGGTTCCCCATTGCCAAGATCGCGGCGAAACTCGCGATCGGGTACACCCTCGATGAGATCACCAACGACATCACCGGTGAGACCCCGGCCAGCTTCGAGCCCACTCTGGACTATGTGGTGGTCAAGGTGCCCCGGTTCGCATTCGAGAAGTTCCCCGGCGCGGATCCCACGCTCACCACCACGATGAAGTCGGTGGGGGAGGCGATGGCGCTGGGCCGCTCGTTCCCCGAAGCGCTGGGCAAGGCACTGCGCTCGATGGAGACTTCCGCTGCCGGGTTCTGGACCAGACCCGATCCGCCCGACGCCACCGTGGCCTCGGAGCTGGCAGCGCTGCGAGTCCCTCATGACGGCCGGCTCTACGCCGCTGAGCGGGCGCTTCGGCTGGGCGCGACGGTTGCGCAGGTCGCCGGGGCGTCGGGGATCGATCCGTGGTTCATCGACCAGATCGCCGGCCTGGTGGAGTTGCGGGCCGAACTGGTGACTGCTCGGGAACTGGAGGAGCCGCTGCTGCGCCGCGCCAAGCGGGGCGGCATCTCCGACCGGCAGCTCGCCGCTGTGCGCGCTGAGCTCACCGAGGCCGACGTCACCGCGCTGCGCCACCGGCTGGGCGTGCGGCCGGTTTACAAGACCGTGGACACCTGCGCGGCCGAGTTCGCCGCTCACACCCCGTACCACTACTCCGCCTACGAAAGCGATCCGGACGCCGAGACGGAGGTCAGTGAGCAGCGGCAACGACCCAAGGTGATCATCTTGGGTTCCGGGCCGAACCGGATCGGCCAGGGCATCGAGTTCGACTACTCGTGCGTGCACGCCGCGATGGCACTGCGCGCTGCTCCTGACAACGAGGGCCGCGGTTACGAGACGGTGATGATTAACTGTAACCCGGAGACCGTGTCCACTGACTACGACACCGCCGACCGGCTCTATTTTGAGCCGCTGACCTTCGAAGATGTCATGGAGGTGGTGCACGCCGAGCGGACCTCGGGCACCGTGGCCGGCGTGATCGTGCAGCTGGGTGGGCAGACCCCGCTGGGTCTCGCGCAGCGGCTTGCCGACGCGGGTGTCCCGGTGGTCGGTACATCTCCGGCGGCGATTCATCTCGCTGAGGATCGTGGATCGTTCGGCGCGGTGCTGGAGCGCGCCGGGTTGCCCGCTCCGGCCTTCGGCACTGCCACGTCGTTCGCGGAGGCCCGCAAGATCGCCGACGAGATCGGCTACCCGGTGCTGGTCCGGCCCTCCTACGTGCTCGGTGGGCGCGGCATGGAGATTGTCTACGACGAGCAGACCCTCGCTGGTTACATCGCCAGGGCCACCGAGATCACTCCTGAGCACCCGGTCCTGGTAGACCGCTTCCTCGATGACGCCATCGAGATCGACGTCGACGCGCTCTGCGACGGCACCGAGGTCTACCTCGGTGGGATCATGGAACACATCGAGGAGGCCGGGGTCCACTCCGGGGACTCGGCCTGCGCACTGCCGCCGATCACGTTGGGCGAGTCCGACCTGGCTGCGGTGCGCACCTCGACCGAGGCGATCGCCCGCGAGATCGGCGTACTCGGCCTGCTCAACGTGCAGTACGCGCTCAAGGACGACGTGCTCTACGTGCTGGAGGCCAACCCGCGGGCCAGTCGCACCGCACCGTTCGTCTCCAAGGCCACCGCGGTGCCGCTGGCCAAGGCCGCCGCTCGGATCATGCTCGGCGCCAGCATTGCGCAACTGCGGGCTGAGGGTCTGCTGATTCCGCACGGCGACGGTGGTGACCTGCCGACCGATGCGCCGGTGGCGGTCAAGGAGGCCGTGTTGCCCTTTCACCGGTTCCGCACCCCGGAGGGCCAGGGGGTGGACTCGCTGCTCGGGCCGGAGATGAAGTCTACCGGCGAGGTCATGGGCATCGACGTCGCGTTCGGTCAGGCCTTCGCGAAGTCGCAGGCCGCGGCTTACGGCTCGCTGCCGACGTCGGGGCGGGTGTTCGTGTCGGTGGCAAACCGGGACAAGCGGGCCATGGTGTTCCCGGCCGGACGGCTGGCTGATCTCGGTTTCGAAGTCCTCGCCACCCGGGGAACCGCGAACACGCTGCACCGCAATGGAATCCCCTGCACCGTCGTGCGCAAGCACTTCGAAGGACCGGACAACATCGTCGACCTGATCAACGCCGGGGAAATCGATATGATCATCAACACCCCGTACGGCAATCCCGGCCCCCGGGTGGACGGTTACGAGATCCGCACCGCGGCGGTATCTCGGTCCATCCCGTGCATCACCACGATGCAGGGCGCCGCAGCAGCTGTCCAAGGCATCGAAGCCCTCATCCGCGGTGACATCACCGTCCGCCCTCTGCAGTCCCTGCACGCCGCCCTCCGCGCCGCCCCCACCCCAGTCCGCCCGCATTCAGCGAACTTTCCGGGGGGCTTAGCGGGGTTATCCGGTGCCCAATAACAATGCTGAGCCCGCGCAACGCGGTTTCGGTGCGCGGTTGAGCGCAGCTGTGGCGGCTCGGGGACCGTTGTGCGCGGGGATCGATCCGCATCCGGCGTTACTGCGGGCGTGGGGATTGGACGATGACGTGGCGGGGCTTGAGAGATTCGCGCTGGGCGCGGTCGAGGCACTAGCGCCGGAGGTGGCCCTGGTCAAGCCGCAGTCGGCGTTCTTCGAGCGGCACGGGGCACGGGGCATCGAAGTGTTGGAGCGGGTGCTGCTGGCGGCCCGGGACGCCGGTGCACTGGTATTGCTCGACGTCAAGCGTGGTGACATCGGCACCACGATGGCTGGGTACGCCGCCGCCTATCTCAGCGACGGCGCGCCGCTGGCGGCCGACGCGATCACCGTCTCGCCCTACCTTGGTGTCGGTGCGCTGGATCCGGCGTTCAAGGTGGCCGGTCGGACCGGGCGCGGAGTGTTCGTGTTGGCGCTGACCTCAAACCCCGAAGGTGCCGACGTGCAGGCCGCGGTCACCAGCACCGGGGCCACGGTCGCGCAGTCCGTGGTCGACGCCGTCGCCGCCCGCAACGCCGGGCAGCGTCCCGGCGGCGACGTCGGTGTGGTGGTGGGTGCTACCGCATCGCTCGGGGGCCTGCGACTGGAGGCTCTCAACGGCCCGATACTGGCGCCCGGGATAGGCGCGCAGGGCGCCTGTCTGGCCGACTTGCCGCAGATCTTCGGGGTGGCAATCCGCCACGTCGTGGCAACGACATCACGTGACCTGCTGCGCCATGGGCCGCAATCAGCGTCGTTGCGACACGCCGCCCGACGAATCGCCGACCAGGCTGGTGCCTTGCTCTGTCCAGCGGCCGGACGGCGCAGGGGTGGCACCCCGGGTTAAGCGGCTGGTCGCGTGGGGGATACGGTCGCCGCACTAATCTGGAATATCCCTCAGCACTAGCAATCGACGGAGGAGACCGTGGCCCTTCCCCAGCTGACCGAGGAGCAGCGGGCCGCTGCATTGGAGAAGGCGGCCGCCGCCCGACGTGCCAGAGCCGAGCTCAAGGAGCGCCTCAAGCGCGGCGGGACCAACCTTCAAGAAGTCCTGGCGAAGTCCGACAACGACGACATCCTGGGCAAGATGAAGGTCTCGGCTTTGCTCGAAGCCTTGCCTGGTGTGGGCAAGGTTCGTGCTCAACAAATCATGGAGCGGCTGGAAATCGCCACTAGCCGGCGGTTGCGCGGGCTCGGTGACCGTCAGCGCAAGGCGCTACTCAGCGAGTTCGGCACCGAATAGCCGCCCCAGAATAGGTGACGGTGCGTGAGCCGGGGTCCGATGCGGCCGTCCGGCCCCGGCTTACCGTCGTCTCAGGCCCCTCTGGGGTCGGTAAGTCCAGCGTGGTTGCCGAGGTGGTGCGGCGCTGGCCGCAGCTATTCGTCAGCGTCTCGGTGACCACGCGCGCGCCCCGTAGTGAGGAACGGCCCGACGAGCATTACCACTACGTGGATCGCGCCACCTTTGCCCGCATGATCGAGCGCGGCGAATTCCTGGAGTACGCCGAGTACGCCGGCAACTTCTACGGCACTCCTGTCCGGCCGCTACGTGAGGCGCTGTCTGTCGGGCGCTCGACCCTGCTGGAGATCGAAGTACAGGGCGCTCGGCAGGTTCGGGCCGCCATGCCCGAGGCACTGCTGGTGATGCTCGTGCCGCCGTCCTGGGAGGTCCTGCACGGCCGGTTGTTCGACCGCGGCACGGAGGATCCCGCGGCACGCGAGTGCCGATTGCGGGTGGCGCGCGCGGAACTCGACGCGGTGGGAGAGTTCGATGTCACGGTGGTCAACGACGACGTGGGGCGCGCCGCGCAGGAGTTGATAAACTTGATGGGCGGGACGGGCGACCGGACACCTCCGGCTCGACCACTATGAGGTTTTTGAAGGCATCTGGAGACAATTGAGTGAGCATTCCCACCGAACTGAGCATGCAGGGCACGTCTTTGGCTAATGCCCCTGAGGGCATCACCAACCCCCCCATCGATGATCTGCTGAGCAGGGTCAGCTCCAAGTACGCCTTGGTGATCTTCGGGGCTAAACGGGCTCGTCAGATCAACGACTACTACGCCCAGCTCGGGGAGGGCCTGCTGGAGTACGTCGGACCGCTGGTCGACCCTGGGCCACGGGAAAAGCCACTGTCGATCGCGCTGCGCGAGATCCACGCCGGACTACTCGAGCACACCGAGGGCCAGTGATCCAAGCCGGGCCCGTCCGGCCGGACTCAGTCCGGCGGATCGTGCTCGGCATCGGGGGCGGCATCGCCGCCTACAAGGTATGCGAGGTGCTCCGCCGGCTTACCGAGGCGGGGCACCAGGTTCGGGTTGTTCCCACCGAGGCCGCCCTGCGCTTCGTCGGCGCCCCAACCTGGGAAGCCTTGTCGGGGTTACCGGTGCATCGAGGGCTGTTCATCGACGTGCCTGAGGTGCCCCACGTGCGGCTGGGGCGAACTGCAGATCTGATCCTGGTCGCCCCGGCCACTGCGGATTTGCTGGCTCGGGCCGCTCATGGCCGGGCCGACGATCTGTTGTGCGCCACCCTGCTCACCGCCCGTTGCGCGATTTTGCTCGTTCCCGCGATGCATACCGAGATGTGGGAACACCCTGCCACGGTGCATAACGTCGAGGTGCTGCGCTCCCGGGGAACCGTTGTCGCGCAGCCCGCGTCCGGGCGGCTGACGGGTGCTGACTCGGGTGCCGGCCGGCTGCCGGAGCCCGCCGAGATCGTCGACCTGGCCGCTCTGCTGTTGCGTCGCGCGGACGCGCTACCCCGGGATCTCGCCGGCCGGCAAGTGGTGATCTCCGCGGGCGGTACTCATGAACCACTGGACCCGGTGCGCTATCTCGGCAACCGGTCCTCCGGCCGGCAGGGGTACGCGCTGGCCCGGGTGGCGGCGCAGCGTGGCGCCCAGGTGACGCTGGTCGCGGCGCACACGGCTGACCTGGCCGACCCGGCCGGGGTGGAGGTCATCCGAGTTTCTACCGCACGTGACATGCGGGAGGCGGTGCTCAAGGGGGCGCCCCACGCCGAGGTGGTCGTGATGGCGGCCGCGGTGGCCGACTTCAGTCCAGCTGACCCATCTTCCGACAAGATCAAAAAAACACAGTCGGACCCAGACCCGGTGTCGCTGGTTCTCAACGCGGACATCCTGCTCGAACTGGTCCGATGCCGACCGAAGGGCCAGGTGGTGGTTGGTTTTGCGGCTGAGACCGGCGACTCCGAGCGCGATGTGCTGGCACACGGTCGGACCAAACTCGTCCGCAAGGGCTGCGACCTGCTGGTGGTCAACGCTGTCGGGCGCGGCGGGGCGTTCGAGGTCGACCACAACACCGGCTGGCTGCTCAGCGACGACGGCGTGGAGACGGAACTACCCGAGGGCCCCAAGAGCCTGCTGGCTTCGTACGTCTGGGATGCAGTCTCCGCCCGGCTGAACCGGTGACCGTGGGGTGACGGGGCGTTCTGGTAGACCCGCCAGGTGAGTGTGGGTCGATCCCGCCGTGGGCAGCGCAGCCCGGCCGTCGCGCTGCCCGTTGCGCAGGTGTGCGTGGATACTCCATTGGCTCACCTCGACCGCCCCTTCGACTATCTAGTACCGGCTGAGCTCGACGAGACGGCGGCGCCCGGGGTGCGGGTCAGGGTGCGCTTCGCCGGCCGGTTGGTGGATGGATGGCTGCTGGCTCGAGTCGAGCGATCCGACCACAAGGGCGAGCTGGCCTGGCTCGATCGGGTGGTCTCCGCCGAGCCGGCGCTAAGTCCCCAGATCGCGGCGCTCGCCCGGGCGGTAGCCGATCGGTGCGCGGGCACCATGAGCGACGTGTTGCGGTTGGCGGTGCCTCCGCGGCATGCGCGCACCGAGGCGGAGCCGCCCGCTTGTCCCGGGCCATGCCCAGCACGGCCCGCGGCCGACGGCTGGCATCGCTATCCCCGCGGGCCGGCATTCCTGGAAGCTCTGCATCAGGGTCGGGCGGCGCACGCATGCTGGCAGGCAGTGCCGGGGGAGGACTGGGCGGCCCGGCTGGCGGAGGCCGCGGTCACCGTCGCCGCCGCCGGCCGGGGCGCGTTGCTAGTGCTCCCCGATCACCGGGATACCGCGCGGGTACACGCCGCGGTGGCGGCACTAGCCGGACCGGACGCCGTGGTCACTCTCGCTGCCGAGTCCGGACCGGCGAAGCGGTACCGCCGGTGGCTGGCGGTGCGGCGCGGCTCGGTGCGCATCGTGGTCGGCACTCGGGCCGCGGCCTTCGCCCCGGTCGTGGACTTGGGACTGATGGTGCTCTGGGACGACGGCGACGACCTGCACGCCGAACCGCGGGCCCCTTACCCGCACAGCCGGCTGGTGCTCGGCCAGCGCGCAGTGCTGGAGGGGGGCGCGCTGCTGGTGGCTGGCTACGCCCGAACCGCGGAGACGCAGCTGTCGATCGAGACGGGATGGACGCACGAGATCGTCGCCGCCCGTGACACGGTACGGGCCGCAGCTCCACGGGTCACCGCGATCGGGGAGGACGACACCCAGCTGGCCCGGGACCCGGCGGCCCGCGCGGCGCGGCTGCCCGCAGTGGCCTTCGAAGCGGCTCGCGCGGCGCTGAGCCGCGATCAGCCGGTTCTCGTCCAGGTACCGCGGCGCGGCTATGTTCCCGCCCTGGCCTGCCAGCAGTGCCGGGCCATGGCCCGCTGCCGGCGCTGCGCGGGCCCACTGGCGCTGCTCACGGCCGGTCCGGCCACCTGCCGGTGGTGCGGCACCATGGAGACCGGTTACCGGTGCCCGACCTGTGGTGGCGGTCGGCTCCGAGCGACGGTGATCGGGGCCCGCCGCACCGCGGAGGAACTCGGCCGCGCCTTTCCCGGGGTGCCGCTGTATACCTCTGCCGGGGGCGAGGTCCCGGTCGGCATCCCGCAGGGACGGTCGCTGGTGATCGCCACGCCTGGGGCGGAGCCAGTTGCCCGATACGGAGCGGCGTTGTTGTTGGATGCCGCGGCGCTGCTGGGTCGTCCAGACCTCCGTGCGGCAGAGGAGGCGTTGCGGCGGTGGATGGTCGCGGCGGCGATGGTGGCGCCGGCGGCCGACGGCGGTCGGGTGGTGGTGGTCGCGGACGCGTCGCTTGCTGCTGTGCAAGCCCTCATCCGATGGGATCCGGCCGGCCACGCCGCGGCCGAGCTGGCGGCGCGCGCGGAGGTCGGGATGCCGCCCGCGACGCGGATGGCCGCGTTGGATGGTGCGCCGGCCACGCTGGCGGATGCCGCTGAGTCACTTGATCTGCCACCGGAAGCCGTGCTGTTGGGTCCGGTACCTGTCCAGGGGGAATCCGAGGGCGAACGGGAACGGTTGCTGATCCGCGTTCCCCGCTCCGATGGCGCAGCCCTGGCGAGTGCGTTGGCCGCGGTGCAGGCCGGGCGCAGCGCGCGTAAAACGCCTAACGCGCTGCGGGTCCAGCTCGACCCGCAGCAGTTGGGCTGACGGACACACCGGGCATAATGCGCTGATGCTCGTCCAGCCCACTCATCCGCGCCCGCGCCTCGGTAAGGCGCGCTGAGTTGTGCGGCTCGTCTTCGCAGGTACACCCGACGTGGCGGTGCGGTCGCTGCAGGCGCTGCTGGGCTGCGACCGGCACGAGGTCGTCGCAGTGGTGACCCGGCCGGACGCACCAGCCGGACGCGGTCGACGCCCGACCCGTTCCCCGGTGGGCGCGTTGGCAGATGACGTGGGGCTGGAGGTGCTTACTCCGCGCCGCCCGGCACAACCGGACTTCTTGGCTCGGCTGTCCGCGCTGGCCCCGGATTGCTGCCCGGTCGTCGGCTACGGCGCACTCGTTCCGCGAGCGGCGCTGGACATCCCCCGGCATGGCTGGGTGAACCTGCACTTCTCGCTGCTGCCAGCATGGCGTGGTGCGGCTCCGGTGCAGGCCGCGATCCGGCACGGGGACAAGATCACTGGCGCATCGACCTTCGCGTTGGCGGAGGGGCTGGATACCGGACCGGTGTATGGCACGGTCACCGAGGTGATCCGTCCAGAGGACACCGCCGGCGAGCTGCTGTCCCGGTTGGCCTACTCCGGAGCAGCCCTGCTGGTGGCGACCTTGGACGGGATAGCGGAGGGGACTATCCGCCCGGTACCCCAGCCAGCCGATGGCGTCTCACATGCACCGAAGCTCACTGGGCAAGACGCACACGTGGACTTCAGCGCTCCGGCTTTTGCCGTGCACCGCCAGGTGCGCGCAGTCACGCCAGCCCCGGGAGCCTGGACCCGATTCAGGGACCAACGCATCGGCCTTGGCCCAGTGCGAGTCGCCGACGTCCGCGACGTTGACGGGCTCGCCCGCGGTGAGCTGCATGTGGCCAAACGAGAAGTGCTCGTTGGCACGGCCACCGGGGCGGTGCGGCTGGGTGACGTCACCGCGCCAGGTAAGCGAGCGATGCCCGCCCCGGATTGGGCCCGCGGTGCCCGGCCCGAACCCGGGGAGCGGTTCGAGTGACGGCCAACGTCCTGGTACTGCCGTGACCGTGCCCCGCAAGCCGTCCCGACCGCCCCGCCCGGGTCCCCCTCGGGGGCGTTCCGGGCCACCCCGGCCACCGGTGGACGATCCGCCTCGGCAAGCTGCGTTGGACGCTCTGGCCGCGGTGCGCGAGCGTGACGCGTACGCCAACCTGGTGTTGCCCGGCCTGTTGCGGCAGCGCGGGATCAACGGCCGGGACGCCGCGCTGGCCACCGAGCTGTGCTATGGAACATGCCGCGCGCAGGGTCTGCTGGATGCGGTGCTGCAGTCCTGCGCGGACCGCCCACTCCCGGAGATCGACGGCGAGCTGCTAGACGCCCTGCGGCTGGGCAGCTACCAGTTGCTACGGACCCGGGTGCCGCCACACGCCGCGGTCGCCACCACCGTGGACCTGGTCAGAGCCGGTCGTGGCAGTGCTGCAGCCGGCTTCGTCAACGCGGTGCTGCGCCGGGTCAGCGGCCAAGACGAACATGGCTGGGTACAGACGGTCGCTCCGGCCGCTGACGACGACCCGGTGGGCCACCTCGCGATGACGCACTCCCATCCGCGGTGGATCGCGCAGGCCTTCGCCGACGCCCTCGGCGGTGACCCGGAAGAGCTGGCCGAAGCACTGGCCGCCGATGACGCCCGCCCGCTGGTGCACCTCGCCGCGCGCCCAGGGCAGATCAGCACCGCCGAGCTGGCCGCGTTGACCGGCGGTCAGGTTGCGCCGTACTCGCCTTACGGGGTGTATCTGGCCGAGGGTGGTGACCCCGGTGAGCTGGTCCCGATACGCGATCACGTGGCTCAGGTGCAGGATGAGGGCAGCCAGCTTGTCACTCTTGCGTTGGCGTCGGTGCCGTTAGAAGGTGCCGATGCCCGCTGGCTGGACCTGTGCGCCGGACCGGGCGGCAAGGCAGCCCTGCTGGGTTCGCTGAGTGCCACGCGCGGGTCAATCGTGGATGCCGTGGAAAAGGCCGAGCACCGGGCCCGGTTGGTCAGTCAGGCGTGCACCGGATTGCCGGTGACGGTGCACGTCGTCGATGGCAGGGACAGCGGGTTGCCGGAACGGGCCTACGATCGAGTGCTGGTAGACGCGCCGTGCACCGGCCTCGGGGCGCTGCGACGCCGCCCGGAGGCGCGCTGGCGCCGGCAGGCTGACGACCTCTCAGGTCTAGTCCGGCTGCAGCGGGAACTGCTGATCGCGGCGCTGCGACTGGTCCGCCCGGGGGGCGTGGTGGCCTACGTGACGTGCTCGCCGCACCTGGATGAGACGGTGGGTGTGGTCGCGGACGTGGTGCGGCGCACGGGTGCCGCGCAGCTCGACGCCAGGCCGCAGTTTCCCGGCGTCCCCCGGCTCGGCGACGGACCCTACGCGCAGCTCTGGCCGCACCGGCACGGCACCGACGCGATGTTCTGCGCGCTGCTGCGACGCTAGAGACGCGTCGGCTTGCCTGCTGTCACGAGGTAGTAGTCGATGAGCCCGCGGTTGTATGCCCGCAGCCAGTTGCGGCCCCAGCTGTCTGTGAACTCTGTCTGGTCCATCCAAGCGTCGAAACCGCTCCAGATATGCTCACCGATGCTTTCGACACGCACGTCGACAAAGCCTGCCTTGAGGAGATCGTCTCGAAAGGAGTCGATCGCGAAGACAACGTCGATGCCTTGATCGATGGTTTCGATCAATGGCCGTAGCCCGTCGATGGCGGCCGTGTGTGGTGTGAAGAAGGTGGCGACGGCAAGGCCGCCCCCGGGCTTAAGTACTCGATGGGCTTCAGACGCGAACCGGGCCAAGTCCTCGAAGTGTTGGGCCGCTTCCACGGAGTAACATTTGTCGAACATCTCGCCTGCGTAGGGGAGCTCCAGCGCGGAGCCTTGCTGGAGTATGAGCCGGTCGGGTTGTTGTGCGAGTAGCCCGGCGTTGGTCCGGTTGGCGCGGTCGATCTGGTCTTGTGATAGATCGACCCCGTAAACGGCGCGTGGACGGAATTCACGAAGGGCGAGTGCCGCCCCTACTGCGATGCCGCACGCTACTTCCAACGCCACATCCGTGGGACCGATCTTCAAGCAGCGGAGGACGGCGCGGTAAAGGTTGGCTTGGCTTTCGGTGCGCTCGTCGACGCTGATGAGCCCGGGTGTGAAGTCCTGCCAGTACCCGAAGTTGATGTAGTTGCCCGAAAAAATCGCCATCGAGCTGAGATCATCCTCCCCATACATCCGGGCTCGCCGCGAAGAACCGCTGTCGGCTGACATGATTCGCCTCCTCGATCTCGACACTCGACGGCAGGACCCGCCGGCGGTTTCGTACGGGCCGTTACCTGGGCAATCCGGGCGGATGGATGAGCACGACAAAGCACGCGGACCGACACGGGGCGTGCCCCGCCGGAAGTTCGGCGCGTTGGGTGCACTGGCCCTGGGCGGTGCCGCCGCGGGGTTGACAGCCGCCTGCAGCTCGCCTGCCCCGTCGTCGCCCGCGGCCGCGCCGACAGTAGGCAAGGCGAGGGTGGGGTTCGTGCTCTCCCACGAGCAGTTCCCGACCTCCAAGTTGGTGGAGTTCGCCGCCGCAGCCGAGCAGGCCGGGTTCGGCTACCTGTGGGCCAGCGACCATTTGCAACCCTGGCAGGACAACGAAGGTCACTCGTCGTTCCCCTGGCTGACCCTTGGCCTGGTCAGCCAACGCACCCGGGCTGCCACCTTCGGTACCGGTGTGACCTGCCCGACCTACCGGCACCATCCCACGGACGTGGCCCAAGCGTTCGCCACCCTAGCCGGCCTAGCCCCCGGGCGCGTCTTCCTCGGGGTGGGTACCGGTGAGGCGATCAACGAACTAGCCGGTACCGGCCAGTTCGGCCGCTATCCCGAGCGGCACGACCGTCTCATCGAGGCCATCACGCTGATCCGCCAGCTGTGGAGCGGGCAGCGGGTGTCGTTTCGCGGTCGCTACTTCCAGACCGAGCAGCTCCGGCTGTACGACCTGCCCACCCAGCCGCCTCCGATCTACGTCGCCGCGGGTGGGCCGAAGAGCGCCACCCTCGCCGGCCAGTACGGCGACGGATGGATTACCACTGGTGGGATGGATCCCCGGCTGCGGACAGCGTTCGAGCAGGGGGCCCGCGCTGCCGGGAAAGATCCGGCGAGGATGCCGACGTTTGTGGAGACCTTCGTTGTGGTGGGCGACGGTCTGATGTCGACTACGCCGCCGAGCGCTGGCGGTTCCTGGCCGCCCCGCCCACGGCCCGCCTGCTGTACCAGCCCAACCCGGTGACTATCGAGCAGATCTCCCAGCAAGCACCGCAGCCGCAGGCCTCGTGGGTTCTGGGAACGGACCCGGCAGTGCACATCGCGGCGGCGCAGAAGCTGCTCGATGCCGGCGCCACCCCGTTCATCCACGCCCCGCAAGCCGACCCGAGGCGGGTCATCGATTTTTACGGCCAGCGCGTGCTGCCCCAGCTGCACACCTGAGCGAGCCGAGCCGACGGGCCGCTCCGCCTTCTTAGTCCGACGTGGGGGGTGGTGAGGTGGACCGCCATTCGGTGAGCCGATGGAAACTGCGGACCAGGCGGAGCAGGGTGGTCAGGCCGATGCCGCCGAGGAGGTTGCCTAAGAGGGTCCAACCGAACCACGCCGCCCATTGGCCGTAGCTATAGGTGCCTCCGGCGTGAATCCCAGCAAAGATCAGCAGTGAGTCGAGCACCGAGTGAAACATGCCCAGGCCCGCGATGAGAAACCCCGCGGCGATCGAGGCGACCACTTTGGCGACGTCGTTATCGGTGCCAGTCTGCATCCGGGTGAGCAGAGTGATCGAGGAGCCGGCAAGGACGGCCAGGCTGAAGGTCTGCGGGCTCAGCGGCGCTGTGGCGAAGTGGGCTCCCAAACTCACTGCCTCGGCGCGAAGCTCCGGGAACCCGAGCACGATCAGCCAGGTCGCGCCCAGCCACCGGCGAGGTTGCCGACCAACGTGACCGTCCAGAACCGCAGTAGCTGCCGCCCGGTGGCTTCCCGCGCCGCCACCACGGTCACCGGGACGAGGAACCCTTCGGTGAACAGCTCGCTGTGGCCCAGCAGCAGGGCGATGAAGCCGACGGAGAATGCGAGTCCGGCGAGCAGGGCGTTGCCGGTGGCATGGCTGACGGCCAGCAGCGCGAGGACGCCGAGCGCGACTTCCATGCCCGCCACCACCGCGGTGGCTAGCAACTCAGCCCAGGTCTGGTGCAGCCGGGGGCGACCTTGTTCCACGATGCGGTCCAGTACCTGCTCGACTTGGCGGTCCCGCAACTGCGCGGTTCGTCCCCTGCGGTCCGTCGCATCGGGAGCGGGTGTGGTCGTCGGTGAGGTTCTTGCTGAGGTAGTCATACCGGTCATGGCTGTTCCCCTCTGGAGAGCGGTCATGGCTGGGTCGGTGGTCAGTAGCGCGTCACGGGCGCCGCCACGCACGGGGCCACGCACGGGGTTGCCAATACATGAGGGGGCAACTCCCTATCCCGCTGCGATTGTTCTCACACCCTTGATCGGCTGGCACGATCGGCGAGGACGAGGGCCCCTGCTGGGCCGGCCAGCGAGCCGAGCGCGGCCGGGACGATGAAGTCGTCGGCAGCGTGTTCGGACAGACCGGGATACCCGGCCAGCTCCTCGGCGAGGCGGGCTCGAGCCAGCGGGAACAGCCCCGGCAGACCGGCCACGCTGCCGCCGATCACGATGCGCTGCGGCGCGATCAGGTAGACGACACTGCGGAGGCCGGCGGCGAGATAGGCGGCTTCGAGTTGGACAGCGGCCCTTAGCTCGTCGCCGTCGAGCTGCTCGGCTGGCCGGCCCCAGCGGGCGGCGATGGCCGCGCCCCCCGCCATCCCCTCCCAGCAGTCGCCGTGAAACGGGCAATCGCCGGCGAAGCCGTCGCCGGGCTGGCGCGGCACGCTGAGGTGACCCATCTCAGGGTGCCCGAGCCCATGGAGTATCCGGCCCTCGACGACGGCTCCAGCGCCGACGCCGGTGCCGACGGTCAGGTACACAAAGGTGCCCAGATCACGAGCGGCCCCCCAGCGGCCCTCGGCCAGCGCGGCACCGTTGACGTCAGTGTCAAACCCCACTGGCACGCCCAGCGCGCTCTGGACTGGCCCGACCATGTCGACATTGGACCAGCCAGGCTTCGGGCTGGCCGTGATGAACCCGTACCGGGGATGGGATCGACGCAGCTCCAGCGGTCCGAACGACGCAATCCCGACTGCCGCCAGCGGGCCGCCGGCCACCACTTCTTGCTGGAAGAAAGCACATACCTGGGCGAGCGTCTCAGCCGGGCTTCCGGTAGGGATCCGAGTTCGGGCCACGATGTGATCAGGATCGGACCCGATCAGGCAGATGACCTTCGTGCCGCCTACCTCGACGGCCCCCAATCGCACTGGTCTTACCTGCCGGATGGGGATCGCCCCACGCCGAGGCCCCCCGAGGTTGCCAGCCCCGCCATCGCGGTCCTCCCTTCGCCGCTGGTCAGCCTAAAGGTGCTTGAGGAGTCGTAGGGCGCGGAGGACTGGTGGAGGGCATTATCGAGAGTGGTGTCGGAGACCGCTAGCGCGGGCCCCGTGCGGCGGACGAGGAGGCTTGCTATGCCCGATGGACCGTTCGGTTCTGGGTTCAACCCCCTTGAGGATCTCGTGAGCCGGTTGGTCGGCGGTCTTGAGCAGTCCTTTGGCGGGATAACCAAACCGGGCACGTCGACGCAGCGGCTGGACCGCTACGGCCGCGACCTCACAGCCGCGGCCCGAGCCGGGCGCCTCGACCCAGTCATCGGGCGCGAGGAGGAAGTCGAGCAGGTCCTCGAGGTGCTGTCGCGGCGGTCCAAGAACAACCCGGTGCTGATCGGGGACCCGGGCGTCGGCAAGACAGCGATCGTCGACGGTATCGCCCAGCGGATAGCTGACGGCGCGGTACCGGAACCGCTGCGCAACCGCCGACTGATCGCGCTGGATCTGCCCGGAATGTTGGCGGGTACCAAGTACCGGGGTGAGTTCGAGGAACGCCTCACCGCGGTGATCGACGAGGTGACCGCCGCTGGCCGGACGGTGGTGCTGTTTCTCGACGAGCTGCACACCGTGATCGGTGCCGGCGCGGGAGCCGAGGGCGG
>JBBPZY010000334.1:0-11209 GCA_038276315.1 Mycobacteriales bacterium | reverse complement strand
GGACTCACCGACTTCGCGATCGTGCACTCCTACCTCGACACCGCCACCAAGTGGCGCATCGACAAACTCCACGCCCTCCGCCAGCTCTTCACCACCGGCCCCTGGCTGCCACCAGCCCTTACCCCAACTGAATAGCTACGCGTATCTCGCTCAGTCACCTCAGTTCTACAAGCAGATCATGGTCGGAGTCTTCGAACGCGTTTACGAGACCGGACCGGTATTTCGTGCTGAGCCACACGACACCGCGCGCCATCTCGCCGAATACGTCTCGCTCGACGCGGAGGTCGGTTTCATCACCGACCACCGGGACGTCCTGGCCGTGCTCCGTGACGTTCTGGTCGGAATGATCGACGAGATCCGGCGTACCGCTGCTGACGACGCCAAGCTCGCTCAGGCCCGCCTTCCTGACGTGCCGGACGAGATCCCCATCGTCCATTTCCGGGACGCATTGCAGATGGTCGGAGCGGACCCCTCGGAACCCGATCTGGCACCGGAACATGAGCGGCACCTGGGTCGGTGGGCGAAGGAGAGGTTCGGGTCCGATTTCCTGGCCGTCGAGGGATATCCGGCCAAGAAGCGCCCGTTCTACACCTATCCGCAGCCTGACGACCCGTACTGGACGAACTCGTTCGATCTGATTTTTCGCGGTGTCGAGCTGGTGACTGGGGGTCAGCGGCTGCACGAGTACGCGGATTATGAGCGTGCGCTGGCCGATCGCGGTGAAGCAATCGAACCGTATGAGGCCTACCTGCAGACATTCCGACACGGCATGCCGCCACACGGTGGTTTTGCCCTCGGTTTGGAGCGGTGGACCGCAAGACTGATAGGGGTTGACAACATTCGACGAACAACGCTGTTCCCCCGCGACCTTCACCGCCTCACGCCGTAGCACTCGCCTACTGGAATCATCCGCCCAGCGGGTTGAAGCCCGCGGGGAGTTCCAGCCGGTGTGCGCTCATGAATCCGGTATCGGCGAGTAACTCCCGGGTTGGCCCGTCGGCGACGATCTGCCCGTGGTCGATCACCAGCGCGCGCGGGCACAGCTCCAGGGCGTACGGCAGATCGTGGGTGACCAGCAGCGTCGTCATGCCCAGCCGCTTGATCAGATCGGCGAACTCCCGCCGGGCCGCGGGGTCGAGGTTGGCGGTGGGCTCGTCGAGTACGAGCACCTCGGGATGCATAGCCAGCACGGTGGCCACCGCAGCGCGCCGCCGCTCGCCCAGCGACAGCCGGTGCGGTGGGCGGTCGGCGGCATCGGTCAGGCCGACATAGGCCCGCGCCTCGGCGACCCGGGCCTCCAGCGCGGCGCCGGACAGCCCCAGATGAGCGGGTCCGAACGCGACATCGCGACCCACGGTGGGGCTGAACAGCTGATCATCGGGATCCTGGAAGACCACGCCGACTCGCCTGCGGACCTCGGCCAGGGTGCGCCGCCCGACCTGCACTCCGCCGATGAACACGGACCCAGCAGAGGGGGTGAGCACCCCGTTGAGCTGCAGCACCAGCGATGTCTTGCCGGCACCGTTGGGTCCGAGCAGCGCGACCCGCTCGCGGGGTTGGACGCGCATCGAGACCTCGGACAGCGCTTGGCGCCCGTCCGGGTAAGAAAAGTCGAGCCTGCGCACTTCGATCGCGGGGCACTCGCCTGAGGTTTGAGAGTCTGAGGGTTGAGAGCCTGGGGGCTGAGAGTCTGAGGTTTGAGAAACGATGAATCGGCCGCGACGGGTCTGCGGTGCAGGGGCACCCGCGCGAGTGGCCCGACGAGCTCGCCGGGAACCTCGAGCTGGGCCGTCGCCGTGCGGGCTCAGCGAGATCGGCGTGCCCACCTTGGACTCGTACCCGGGCAGTTGGACCCGGTATGCGCACAGGTCGCAGTTCATCCGGACGTCGCCGGCCCGCGCTTCCCGGTAGCGTTCCAGCACCAGCTGGACCAGCCGCGGATCGGGACCCAGGTGGCTGGCGCAGCGGACCTCGACCTCGGGGTGTTCCTGCGCCCAGGCCGCCGCCTCATTGTAGATCCGGTTGCGTAGTACCCCGGAGAACAAGAAGAACGGGGCGACCACCGCGGTCCCGGTGCCGAGCAGCCGCAGCCGCTCCAACGTCTCGGGGACCGACGGGGTGGCGATGGAGACGAAACCGGGCTCGACGGTGCCCAGGCCGCGTCCATCGGCGAGCAACCGGCTGACCTTCCACAGGTCCGCACAGGCGTCCGGGTCGCTGCATCCTCGCCCGATCAGCGCCACCCCCAGCTTCTCCGGGTCGGCGTCACCGGCTGCGTCCCGGATCCGATCCGCGGCGATCTCCAGGACGCCAGGTTCGATGCCCAGGTCGCGGGCCAGCGAGAAGTGCACCTCGGGGTGCCGGGCCCGAGCCCGGGCCAGTGCCGCGGGACCGTCGTTCTTCAAGTGCCCGGCGGCCAGCAGCACCAGCGGCACGCTGACGATCTCGGTGGCGCCCGCGGCGACCAGGTCGTCGATGGCCTCGTCGACGTTCGGCGAGGCGAGCTCGATGAAGCCGAACCCGGTCAGTAGATCACTTGCGGCGGCGCGGATGGTGCTGGCCAAGACCCAGAACTCGTCGACCCCGTCGGCGTCCCGGCTGCCGTGACCCACCACCAGCATCGCCCGTCTCATGCCCGCGCCGTTGCGATCGCGGCCAGCGCTGGCACCGCCAGCGCGCCCACCCATGCCAGCCCGGACGCCGCGGCGCCGGTCAGTGCGGTCGGCAAGGTTCCGGTATACCCGCGGGAAGCCATCGCCAGATAGACCCGCTCACCACGCTCGAATGAGCGGATGACCAGCGCGCCCAGCCCGGCCGTCATGTCGCGGACTTGCCAGAGCCAGCGCGGGTTGCCGCCCCGGCACAGCGCGGCGGTACGCATCCTGGCGAACTCGGCCGCCAGCACCTCGGTGTAACGCACCATGAAGGCCGCCACCGCGGTGAACACCCGCGGCACCCGTAACCGCTCCAACCCGGTGATGATCTCGGGCAGGGGCGTGGTCGCGGCCAGGATTCCGGTGGCGAGCAGCCCCAACGTCGCCTTGAGTACGATCGTCGCCGCGGCGTGCAGGCCAGGCACCGACAGCGCGATCCCGAGCACTGTCAGCCGCGGTGGCCCACCGAGGATCGGCAGCCCTGCCACGAACAGCACGAATGGCACCTCCACCAGCAGCCGGCGGGCCACCGTCAGCGGTGGTAGCCGGGCCAACGCGGCGACCCCGGCGAGCAGCAGCAGATACCACAGGTAGGGCCAGTACACGCCCCGCGCAGTGGCTGCGACGGCGAGCACGAACAGTGCGGTAGCGGCCACCTTGCACTGCGGCGCCATCCGATGCACCGGGGTGTCGGCGGGAACCAGCAGGGCGGTGTGGGTGGCACTCACGAAGGTTCCAGCCGGGGATGCGGACAGCCCAGCCCACTGCCCGTGATGTCCATGCCCGCCACATCGCCGATCACCACGGTCAGCGGGGCGGGCAGCCGCGCCGACGGCGGCTGGGCGAGGGTGCCGCGCACGGTGCGCTGAGCCGGGCGGCAGGCGGCGCTGATGGCGGCGACCGGGGTGGCGGCCGGCATACCGCCCGCGAGCAGCGCGGCGATCACCCGCGGCAGCGCCGTCCGTCCGGTGAGCAGCACCACGGTGCCGCCCAGCCGGGCCACCGCGTCCCAGTTCACCTCATCGACGTCGTCGTTGCCGGCGACCACGGTAAGCGTGCGGGACAATTGGCGGACCATCACCGGGATCCCGGCCGCCGCCGGCGCCGCCACCGCGGCGGACACCCCGGGTACCACGTTGACGTCCACTCCGGCGCGGGCCAGTGCCACCGCCTCCTCGCCGCCGCGGGACACCACGAACGGGTCACCGGCCTTCAGGCGCACCACGCACGTCCCGGTGCGACCGAGCGTGACGAGCAGCGCGTTGATCTCGTGCTGTGGCGGGGCCGGGGTGGCGCCGTGCTTGCCGACGCAGTGCCGGCTGGCCGTCGGGGCCAGCGCCAGGATCTCGGTCATCGAAGGGCGGTCGTAGACCACGTGCTCGGCTCGGGCCAGCAGCGCCGCGCCGCGCCGGGTGATCAGCTCGGGGTCGCCGGGTCCGGCGCCCACCAGATGAACGGTCACCGCGACGCACTGAGCGACCGTGCGGTCACCAGCCAGTCACCCAACCGGCTGGTACCTCCGGCGCCGACGATCACCACGGTGTGCATCCCGGCGCTGTCGGGGTCCAGTGCGGCCAGCGTGGTGATCTCCGCCTGCTCGCCGGCTCGCCCCGCGTCGGTGACCAGCCCGACCGGGCTGTCACCGGACCGGTACTCCGCGAGGATGTCGCGGGCCCGGCGAAGCTGCCATGGACGCCCTCTCGAGCGCGGGTTGTACAGCGCGAGGACCAGATCAGCGGCGGCTACCGCGCGCAGCCGTGACTCCACCGCTTCCCAGGGAGCGAGCAGATCGGACAGGGTCAGGCAGGCGAAGTCGCGAGCCAGGGGAGCTCCCAGAAGCGCTCCCGCCGCAGTGGCTGCTGTGACGCCGGGTACCACCCGCACCGCGGGGCGTCGTGCCGGTGGCAGCGCGGCGGCGGCGGACAACGCTAACGAGGCCATCCCGTAGATGCCGGCGTCACCCGAGGACACCAGCGCCACCCGGGCACCGTCGGCGGCCGCGCGGACCGCGTCCTCGGCGCGCTGCTGCTCGGCACCGATCTCGCTGGACACCAGGATCTGGTGTGGGCCAGTGAGATCGGTGCAAGTCGCCAGGTAACCCCGGTATCCGAGGACGACTTGGGCGTCCCGGACGGCGTCCTCAGCGGCGTGGGTCCGGTGCGCGGGACCGCCCGGCCCCAGCCCGACAATGCTGAGCGAGCCGGTCACGGCAACCTTCGCTTGGCGGTGGGGATGGCTCGTCCGGTGGTGGTGCCCGGCAGTGAACGGCGGCGGCAACCGTGCGAGTAGATGGGGTCATAGAGTCGGCTACGGGCGCCTGCCCCCGACAGCGCTGGCCCCACCAGGACCACCGCTGCGGTGCGGATGCCGGATGCGGTCAACGCATCGGCGAGGCCGTCCACCGTGGTGGTGAGCACCGTCTCGTCCGGCCAGCTGGCTTTTGCGACGACGACAGCGGGGGTCTGCGGTGGGTAGCCGGTCAGCAGCTCCTCCCGCAACGCGGCCGGCCGGCCGGCCGACAGATAGATGGCCATCGTGGTGCCATGGCGGGCGAAGCCGGCGACACTCTCTCCGGCCGGCATCGACTCCTCGGTCCGGCCGCCGCCGAGCCGGGTCAGCACGGCGCTTTGCGCCACCCCGGGCGCGGTGAGTTCCACCCCCGCTGCGGCCGCCGCGGCGGCCAGCGAGCCCACCCCAGGCACGATCTCGAAGGTTCGGCCGTGACTCGTGCACCAGGTGATCTGCTCGGTCAGAGCGGAATACAGCGAGATGTCTCCAGAGTGCAGCCGCACGATCGCAGCGTCCGGATGCGCCGTGTATACCGCGAGCACATCCTCCAGCGTCATGCCCGCCGAGTCGTGCAGCTCGACACCGTCGCGGCAGTGCTCCACCACCGCGGTGGGCACCAGCGACGACGCCCAGACCACCACGTCAGCGGTGGCGAGCCGGTGCGCGGCACGCAGTGTGAGCAGGTCCGGCGCGCCGGGTCCGGCGCCTACGAACGAGATCAGCCCAGTACCGATCAACCCAGTACCCATAATCCCAGGGTAACGCGCTGGCGGTCACCGCTCGGCGAGGGTGAGGCAGGCGATTCGGGCGCCAGCGTTGCCGGCGTGGCCAGTATCCGTCAGGGTCCGCATCGCTTCGTACACCACGATCGATCCGGGCACCCGATCGGTGAAGACGAAGGGCACCGTGGTGCTCGACGTGCCGGCGCCGGCGGCGGCGGTGCGCACGTCGAGCCAGATCTCGTTGTTCGGGTTTGCGTACCGGGGGCTGCTCGACAGCGCTTGGGGCGTCGCCGCGGGATCGAGCTGATTCTGGAAGCGTGGTCCCGCCGCATCCGCGGCCGCACCACAGGATTTGGTGTGTGCGTGCGCCGCGTAGCCCCGGTTGGGCAACAGTCCCAAGACCGTGAGCTCCGCCCGGGTAGACCCATCCGACGAGGGGATCAGGCTGGCCGTCATCGCGGCACCGATCGGCGCCAGGTCCGGGTTGTAGGTGATGGCTTTCGAGGCAGGATTAGGCGTCGTGAGCGTGCCACTGCCGTACAGAAAAACGGCGGATTCCGGCCTGTCGAAAGCGGCCGGTAGCGTGGGCATGCTGATCGCCTGGTACGCGCTGCCCATCGGCGCAACGGCCATGACGGTGCCGACGATGAGAAGTCGTCGCAACGCTGTGTGAGGTCCTTCCCCCCAGCGTTCACTCATGGGTGCAATTGTGCACGATCTGTGTGCGTCCGACGACACCCGTTACTGACCATCAGGGTCACTTTCCATGGCGAGGACGAAATTCTCGACGTAGCGCAGCGCCAATTGCTGGCGATCGGTTGGGTGCGGCGCCCAGGCGAGCGCGTCCCCCGCGAGGCCCAGCAGCTGATCCTCGCTGAGCCTGGAGACGATCAAGCTAGCGAGCCCAGCTCCGTCGAGGTCCGGACGCAGACGCCGCGCGAGGACATATTGGGTGGCCAGCTCATCATCGTGATCTTCGTCGCTCATCCGCGGTCTCCGTTCGGCCCACCACCGTCGGTGCAGCACCATTGTGGCGGCAAGCTGTACGCCGTGCCGAGGCCTGGAAGGACAGACGTGAGTCGCCCTGCGCATCCGATTGAAATCGAGTCGTACCGGATCCTGCGATCTCAGGTGTGCACCGAGAGGCTGCCGCCCGGGACCCGTGCGGTAACCGAACGGGTCATCCACGCCAGTGCGGATCTTGACTACGCCGTTGACCTGGTCTGCGACGAGAATGCGTTGCACGCGGGGCACCGCGCGCTGGTCGGCGGGGCGCCCTTGGTGGTCGATGTTCGGATGCTTGCCGCGGGCATCACCTCACGGCAATGTGTGGTCGCGCTTGATCTGGCGGTGGCCTCGTCGCAGGGGCTGACGCGCTCCGCGGCGGGTATCCGGGCGGCGGCTGCCGAACACCCCGAAGGAGCGGTGTGGGTAGTAGGCAATGCGCCGACGGCGCTGCGCGAACTGATCCGCCTCGCTGAGGACGGCGTGCTGCGCCCGGCGCTGGTGATCGGACTGCCGGTGGGGTTCGTCGACGCCGCCCAGGCCAAGGCGGCGCTGCGAGCCTCGGGTTTGCCGGCGTTGTCCAACCGCAGCGCCAAGGGCGGAACCGCGGTCGCTGCGGCGGCGGTCAACGCGCTGTTGTCCTGGAGGCCGTTCGAGTGAAGCCGTACCTGGTGGGGCTGGAGCTGGCCGGACGCCGGGTCGTGGTGGTCGGCGCGGGCACCGTCGCACAACGGCGGCTGCCGCGACTGATCACCGCTGGTGCCGATGTGCTGCTCGTCGCCCCGGAGGCCACCCCGGCCGTCGAGGCGATGGCTACGGCGGGGGAACTGCACTGGGAGTGCCGGCGTTACGCCGACGGTGATCTCGGCGGCGCCTGGTATGTCCTGGCGTGCAGCTCTGAGCCCACGGTCAATGCCGCGGTGGCCGAGGAGGCGCGGCGGCGCCGGGTGTTCTGCGTCCGCGCCGACGATGCCACCGGTGGCAGCGCGGTTACCGCGGCCACCGGGGACCACGAAGGGTTGCTCATCGGCGTGCTCGCCGGGCGCCGGCCGCGCCGCTCCGCCGCCGTGCGGGACGCGCTGATTGATGCGCTGCGCACCGGAGTCGTCGACGACGTCCCGGACGCCGAAGACCACGTCGCGTTTCCGGGGGTGGCGCTGGTCGGCGCGGGACCGGGCGATCCCGACCTGATCACCGTGCGCGGGCGGCGGTTGCTGGCCCGAGCCGATGTGGTGCTGGCCGACCGGCTCGCGCCTCGAGAGCTACTTGACGAGCTCGGTGCGCACGTCACGGTGATCGACGCCGCGAAGGTGCCCTATGGCCGCGCGATGGCCCAGGAACAGATCAACGCTCAGCTCATCGAGCACGCCAGCGCTGGCCGGTTCGTGGTGCGCCTCAAGGGCGGAGACCCCTACGTCTTCGGGCGCGGTTTTGAGGAGGTGCTCGCCTGCACGGCCGCCGGGGTGCCGGTGACCGTGGTCCCCGGAATCACCAGCGCCATCTCGGTGCCGGCGGCGGCGGGGATTCCGGTGACGCACCGCGGCGTAACCCATGAGTTCGTCGTCGTGTCCGGGCATGTGGCCCCGGACGATCCCACCTCGCTGGTGGACTGGTCGGCACTCGGGCGGCTGCGCGGCACCCTGGTCCTACTCATGGCGGTCGAGCGGATCGGTGTGTTCGCCGGCGCCCTGATCACCCACGGCCGGGCCCCGGACACACCAGTCGCCGTGGTCGCCGACGGCACCCTGACTGGCCAGCGCGTGGTGCGCTGCATCTTGGCGGATGTCGCCGTCGCGGCGGGCGGCCTCCGCCCGCCCGCCCTCGTGGTGGTCGGGCCGGTGGGGGCCGGTGGGGTGCCGGGGGGTGCGCTGCTTGTGGGCGGATGGCCCCGGCGGGGCGGCCGGCAGCCCCCCGCCCGCCATCGTGGTGATCGGACCGGTGGTGGCAGTTGGCGACCCGTAGCGTGATGTGTGGCGGCGCGGCGCTGAACAACGGTGCCCGCGGGGTGTTGCTGTGCCATCCGCACAACCCCACCGGCCGGGTGCTCACCCGCGAAGAGCTGGCTGCCGTTTCGGAGATCGTCGATACCCGGGGCGCCCACGTGATCTCCGACGAGGTGCACGCCCCGTTGCTCGCCACCGATGTCAGTTTCAACCCGTACGTCGCGAGCGCACCCGCGGCCGCCGCCTACTCGGTGACCGTCACCAGCATCTCCAAAGGTTGGAACGCGCCTGGCCTGAAGTGCGCGCTGCTGCAGGCGCAGCCCGCTAGCGCGCGGGTCACCGCTGCGGTGCCGCAGTATGAGCGGCTGCGTGCGTCGGTGCTCGGTGTTGCGGCCAGCATCGCGGCCTGGACCGACGACGGCGGCTGGATCGACGAGTTGCGGGTCCACCTGGACCGGACTCGCGCCGAGCTCGCCGACTGGGTCCGGCGTGCTCCTGGGGTACGGGCGCATCCCGGTCAGGCCGGTTACCTGGCCTGGCTGGATCTGCGCGATAGTGGGCTGGGCGAAGACCCGGCCGGGGAGCTGCTCGACCGGGGCCGCCTCGCGGTGAGCCCGGGACGCGACTTCGCCCTGCCGGTCGAACAGGGCAACGGGCGGATTCGGCTCAACCACGGCACCTCGTTGCCCCTGCTGCGCGAGGCGCTGCGCCGCATCGACCGCACGATCGGCGGTTAGGTACCGCGGCGTGAACTGAGCTGGTTGCCGCCTACCGTTAAGCGGGCGCCGCGGTGCCACCATGGACGTATGGACCGCCAGCAGCTCCGAGCCCTCCAAGACCCGCTCAAGCAGCAGTACCGGCAAGACGCCGCGCCCGCGCTCGTCACCCTGAGGGCGGAGGGCACCCTCGGCGAGGACATCACGTGCTCGGTCCAGACCGGCCGGGCTCTGGCCGAGGCCGGCCTGCACCCCGCCACTGGTGGCGATGGGCTGTCGCTGTGCTCGGGCGACATGCTGCTCGAAGCCCTGGCTGCCTGCGCTGGCGTGACCTTGCGGGCGGTGGCCACATCTCTCGACATCCCAGTCGCGGGCGGCAAGATCCACGTCGAGGGCGATCTCGATTTCCGGGGAACGCTGGCCGTTTCCAAGGATGTGCCCGTTGGCTTCCGGGCCATCCGCTTGCGGTACACCCTGGACACGGCCGCTACGCCCGAGCAGCTTGACACCCTGATCCGGCTCACCGAGCGCTACTGCGTCGTGTACCAGACCCTCGCTGGCGCGCCCGACTTCTCCTCGAACTGGGAGACGGCGTAGTGGAGTTCGTCGATGACGTCGGCGGTGTCGGTGGCCCAGTCGTCGCTGCTGGCGCGTTTGTCATGACGATCACCGCTTAGAACTGATAAGTCCGGGTCACGACGATGGCGTCGCTGTCGGAGCGCGGCGGTCGTTCGAGACCTTGCGGTCGGGGGACGAATCCTGGGACCTCGGTCAACCCTTGTGTCAGGTCGTAGGCGGCGATTTTCAGCCGTCCCTGTGGGACCCGCAACATTACGTCGATACCTCAGCGGGTAGGTCATCGAAGCGCACCTCCGTCGGCCATCGACCAGGCCGGATGCCCTTGAGGCGGAGGCCGGTGGGTGTCAGCCCCAGGCGCGATGACGATGACCTCATCGACCTGGTGATCAACCTGTAGGACCACCGTGGAGGCGGAGCGTGGCGAGGAGACGTGCAGCTCGATGGTGTCACCCTGGCGGGATCGCAGGCTCACCTCCGGATCGGGTGCACGTACCGCAGGGGCCGGCCCAAGCCACACCGGACCGTCGGCTAGACCTGCAGTGACTTCGGGATTCTCGGAGTGCTCGGTGACATACTTGCGGGCACATGGGGCTGGTTCGGCATCACGGCTCAGCCAGGTGGCCCGGCCGGTATCGGCGTCGGGCCAGGTCCGCCCGGCGCGGATGCGCCACGTCGACCCGATCCACGGCCAAACCAGCGCCAATCAGGGCGAGCACCGCGGCCGCCGTCCGGTTACCCGTGGTGGCTACAGACACAGAACTCGTTGCCCTCCGGATCGGTCAGCACCGTCCACCACAGCCCCGGAGCGCTGTGCTCGGCCAGCACCGACGCGCCCAGTCCACTGAGCCGGGCGACCTCCGCCGCCCGGTCGTCGGCAGCGAGGTCTAGATGCACCCGGTTCTTGCCGGCCCGTGGTTCGGCCACTTTCTGCAGGCCGAGCCCTGGCGTCCCGGCCAGGAACACGAACTCGCCGTAATCTCCGGCCACCGTCGTGCCCAGCGTCGCGGTCCAGAATTCAGCCAGCGACTGCGGATCCGAGCAGTCGATGGTCACCATGCCGATTGAAAGACCCATGGCGCGGACGGTAACCGACAGGACCGACAGTCTTGCGGCCAGTTAGGCTGCGACCTCTCAATCCTTCTGCCCGAGGAGCCTCATTAGCATGATCACCAGGTTGTCGACGCTGTTCCTGCGCACCCTGCGCGAGGACCCGGCGGACGCCGAGGTGCCCAGCCACAGACTGCTGGTGCGCGCCGGGTACGTCCGCCGCGTCGCCCCGGGGATCTACTCGTGGCTGCCGC
>JBBPZY010000333.1:0-4430 GCA_038276315.1 Mycobacteriales bacterium | reverse complement strand
TAATGGATCCACCCACCTCTTCATGGGGCAGAAGTGGCGGAGCAGGCACCCGCCGGGCGACACTCAGCCCGTGGCGCGCCATGACAGCCAGCTGGCCGGGCGACGTCGTCGCGTCCCGCCTCTGACCGCCAGCCCGGGACCGGGCGAGATGCAACTGTCGAAACGTCGTACGCGATCTTGAAGCAGCCCTGGCCCACTCGGCTTGCCGCCCCCAGAGGCCAGTAACGTCGTCACAGGTCAAGAACAGCTTGAACCGGGAGATCGGCTGCTGCTGTACTCCGACGGCATCACGGAGGCTCGGGACGCAGCCCGGCACTTCTTCGGCGAACAGCGGCTAGTCGACTTCACCGAGCGCGCCTCGCTTTCACGCCTCTCCGCACCCGAGACCCTACGACGGTTGACCGCCGCGGTGCTCGCACATCAGTGTGGGCGGTTGCAAGACGATGCGACCCTGCTGATGGTCGATTGGTCCAGCAATAGTCACCGCCGGATATCGCCGACATTCTGAAAAAAGCGCATGCGGGTCTCCAGTGTTCTCGTCCCGGCACGTTGGTGGCATATGTAGGACACGCGAGGTTTCGACACTGCCAACAATAATAGAATGTCCCTGAGCTGGTCTTTACGGTGGAGCTGGTGACGGGAATTGAACCCGCGTCTAGAGATTGGGAACCCTACAATGACGCCCTGGTCCAGGTCTTGACCTGCGCCGGACCGTGGTCAGGGATGACCCCAGTTGACCGTTGCTGACCCTTTCTTGTGGCACGCGGGTGGCACGACGTGCCGGGTTCGATCCCGCATTGCAAAGGTGCGGACTCTCGCGTGTGCCGGCCTGCCGCAGGACATGAGGGCGCGGAAGCGGGGATACCCGCGCCCTGGTGACCCACCACTTTCGGGGCCAGCTCTGGACCGTCCTGGAGCAGAGGCCCGCCGGAGGTACGAGATTGTCGATCTCAGATCGGTTGGGCCCTTCGGTGTGAACGCTGATCGGCCGCACGTCCGCGTGCCTGCGAGTGTCGTTGTATGTCGCTGAGCGGCGACTACGCGACGGTGTGGATCGGGCCCGTGCGGGGTCGTCTCGCCGCTTCCGCTGACGGTTCCCCGATGTCGGCTACCGCCCGGGTGGTGGAAGCGCCATCAAACCCTCCGATCACGACCACCAGCGCAGGCACACGATGCTGATCGACATGGAAACGTAGGTCAGCCACAGGTCGGGTCTGGGCTGGGGTCACCGGCACGCGTTTTGAGGAGCGTTCCTAGCGCGAGGGAACGGTGAGTATCGCCCAGACCACCTTGCCGGCGGGAAGCCGGGATGCGGTTCCCCAGGCGCGGCTGAGCTTGTCGATGAGTACCAGGCCGCGACCGCCGGCGGTGCGGAGGTTGGGCACTCGTAGCTGGGGTGGGCGCGGGTCCGCGTCGGCCACCGCGACGGTAAGCCTGTTGCTGCGCAACTCCAGGCGCAGCCAGCCCTCCGAACGCGCGTGGTACACCATGTTGTCGGTCAGCTCCGAGGCGATGACCACGGCGGCGGGGGCCGTGGCGGGGATCTCCCACTGTCGACATGTCCGCTCGACTAGTCGCCGGGCTAGCCGGGCGCTAGCCGCTTCACAGGGCAGCTGCATCTGGTGCCGGTGACGGCGGGGTGCAGCGTCGAGACCATCGAGGGCGTCGCTGGTGCTGTGGTAGGTCGGGACGAACCGCAGCACGGCGCTGACGTCGAGCAAGGTGCGTAGCGGTTGTTGTGCCGCTGCCAACGCGAGCGGCACCCCGGGCCAGTCTCTGATGCGGTCACGCACGGTGGGAAACACCGTGAGCAACGACGCAATGGTGGTCCGCATGTTGGCCAGGTCTACTATGATCGCTGCGGGTTCATCGGCCGCGCATTTGAGCAGGTAATCCCGTAGCTGCTCGTAGGTCTTTGGGGTCAGCTCCCCCACCGGTCGCACTTCCAGGATGCGACCGTGGAAGTGTGCTTCCAGCAAAAGGGGGGTGGTCATTGGTTCCACGGCGCGCACGCCGCCATCCGGGCCGTCCGACCTACTCGCCATCTGATCCCCTTCATCCACGTCGACGCACCCGTGTTATGTGGGGTCGCCTGGGACCCCACGTGGTGTTGAGTATCCCGGTCGGCGGGCGCACCTATGGCTGCCATCAGGGTGACGTGTGCCTGAGTTTGTGTGAGTCGACCGGCCAGCGGGGACGACAGTAGCCGGGCCACACTATCCGCGCCGGAGCAATGATCATTCAGATATTGTTCATTCGCAATGGCAACGTGAGCTGCCGGGTTTGCGGTTTGGTGCCGATACCGTCGAGGCCTAGGGTCGTTATCCAGGGTGCACTGCAAGGCTTATTTGGATCCTCTTGTTACCGGGTAGTCGCCTGGAGCAGAGCTGGGGAATGCTGATGAGCGACCTGTACCCGTCTAAACGGGTGCACGCCCGATGGCCGGAAGCCGACGCGGAGACGGCCGGATGGAGGCTCTCGGCGGTCGCTCCGCACGAAGCCGGACAAAACAGTCCGGACCTCAGCACGAGCGGTTCGACGCTTCTGTAACGCCGGCTGGGACCGGCCTCTGATCGGGTGCGCCGCGGACACCGAACGCGGACACCGCAGCAGTCCTCGACGGGCCCGAGGCCGGCTGCGGACACCAAGACTGTAGGTCGCTAGCGCAGGAGTAACCCTGGTTCTCACCGACAGTGACTGAGTCACCGGGAAAATCCTCTCATCGATGCGCGCGGTGCGGTGCGGGTACTTCTGGGTTTCGAGGTCGGCGGGTGGACTTCAAGATGATCACGCGACGGGTGCACTGCCGTCATCCGAGGGCACAATCGACACCCGCCGCTCCAGCCGAGCTCGTGCACCGACCGACGCAGACTCTCCACCGTCTCCCCCGGGCACGACCTGACGGCGACACGATTGCGGTCGGTGCCACCGAATCGGCCGACCCGACCAGCCCGGACTGCTGATGGCGGTCAGGTCTCAAGCCCTATGAGCGTCGTGGTTCGGGCACCGGTTTGACGGCAGGGGATCGGCAGGGGATCGCTGGATAGTGATCGACTTAGAGCGCGGCGCGGGAGCGAGCTGCTGCATGGGGCGTAGGACCAGGTAGCACCAATCAGCAAATTCTGAGCCGCTGACCCGACTGCGAGTGCCTGTCTGTGACTTGCGCTCTATCGTGCAGGGTGTGAATAGCGCATCTCCGGCGGACATTCTCGGTCTACAGGTGGCCGGTCACGGTCCCGATGCACGTGTCGTCACCGCGACTGGTGAGGTCGACGCGGTGACTGCGCCGCAGCTGGCCGCCGTTCTGACCGCGCAGCTGGCTATTGCCCGACTTGTGGTGGTTAACCTTGATGGTGTGCAGTTCCTGGGATCTGCCGGGCTGCAGGTGCTGTTCGAGGCCAACGAACTCGCTACCCAACAAGACCGCCACCTGCGGTTGGTGTGCAACTCGCCGACCGCCAACCTGACGCTTGAGAGCACCGGACTGCGGGAGCACTTCACCTTCGCCAGCAACGTCCCAGACGCCCTGAACAACAGATTTTGATGGCGCGACTCTCAGGGCGAAAATCTCCGGTGATCACCACCTCACTGGGCTGGTCCGCAGGCTAGACGAGCGAGACTGTGCGCTTCGCGCTGTCCGGCATAGAGACGTGGCTGGAGGCGCAACGAGTGGAACCATTCCGGGCCGCTGGGGTGCGTCAAGCGTGGCGGAGGGCGTCGTGACCAGCAGACAGAACGGCAAACCCGCGGCGCCGCTTTGGTCGCGGTCGGCAACTTGCCTCCGGACGCTGGCAGACCCGATACCCGGGACCCGATGGTCAGCTCAGGGCCGCGCCGACCACCTTTGCGCGCAAGGGCGACGCCGAGAAGTTCCTGTCCGAGACCAAGACCGACATGGCCTGGGGCGACTGGTTCGATCCGCTCGCCGGGCGGATGCCGCTGGGGGAGTACAGGACCCGGTGGATCGAGGTAGCGAGATCTGAGCATGCGGACCGCAGAGCTCAACCGGGGGCTGCTGTGAAACCACATCCAACCGTGGATCGGGCACCTCAACCTCGCCGACGTCGTGCCGACCACGATCCGGCGCTGGCGTCGCAGGCTTCGCGATCACGGGGTATCCGAATGCGTGACAGCCAAGGCCTACCGACTCCTACACGCCGTGCTGGCTACAGCCGAACCGGCATGGCCAGCTTGGAAGGCTGCGCCCACTGCGCCGTCAGGGGCCTCGATCGGTGGTCAGGCCGGGTCACAGTGCCCCGTTGTTGACCGTGGTTGACCGGTGTTAATGGCACGCTAATGGCACACGCGGGGTGTTGGCCTGCCGCAGGAAGGCAGGGGCGGGGAGGGGGGGTGCCCGCCCCGCGGCGGGCGGGGCGCCGGGGCGCCCCCCCCCGCGGGGGGGGGTTACCCCGACCCCCGGGGCCCCCCCC
>JBBPZY010000332.1:0-5562 GCA_038276315.1 Mycobacteriales bacterium | reverse complement strand
GCGTAGTGCTGGATCTCCAGCACCTTTTCCGGGGTGATGTCCATTTCCTTGGCGAGCTCGTCGGGGGTGGGTTCGCGGCCTAGGTCCTGGAGCAGTTTGCGGTGGATGCGGCCCAGTGTGTTGATGACCTCGGTCATGTGTACTGGGATGCGGATGGTGCGGGCCTGGTCGGCCATCGCGCGGCTCAGGGCTTGGCGGATCCACCAGGTGGCGTAGGTGGAGAACTTAAATCCCTTGGTGTAGTCGAACTTCTCCACCGCTCGGATCAGACCCAGGTTGCCCTCCTGGATCAGGTCCAGGAATGCCATGTTGCGGCCGGTGTAGCGCTTGGCCAGCGAGACGACCAGGCGAAGGGTGGCCTCCAGCAGATGGTTCTTGGCGCGCTCACCGTCGCGGACGCTCCCGCACAACTCCCGGCGCATGTGTGCGGAAAGCTTGTCGGGGATGTCCTCGGTCCGGCGCAGCTTCTCGGCGGCGTAGAGGCCGGCCTCGATGCGTTTGGCGAGGTCCACCTCCTGCTCGGCGGTCAGCAGCGCGACCTTGCCGATCTGCTTGAGATACGCCCGCACCGAATCAGCGGACGGTGCGAGTCCGGCGTCCTTGCGGGCTTGGCGCAGCTCCTCGGACTCCTCTTCGTCCCAGGCGAATTCCCCGGACTGCTCGACTGTGTCCATCGGCTCCGCGGGATCCTCGGCGCCCTCACCGGCTAACGGGACGTCATCATCGGGCAGGGACGCTGGATGAGGCTTGCTGCGCTGGAATTCCACAGTCCCGACCGGCGCCTCCTGCATCTTCCTGGATACCTTGATCACTCGGCGGCTTTCGCGGGATGCGGCGGCGACGCTTACCATCCTCACCTCCTCACCCCGGTTGTAAGTGATACGAGCAACCTCAAGCAAGCCGGCGAAAAAATCAAAAGCACCTTCCCAATAAGCCATCCACGGGCGAGCTCGGCCTGGGCGCCTCCCGCTGATCGTACGGGTCACCCACCCCATTCGATCCTCACTCGTGTGGACTGTCCCGAAATTCCCCCGCGCTGGTGTATTCCTCACGGTTTGACCCCGGGTGTGGCGTCGGAAACGCCACCCCCCTCGACCGGTGGGCCGCAGCCGACGGGCCGAACAGGTGTGTCGGGTGCCCAGCCTGCCCGACCCGTCATCCGCCCACGCAACAGTCAGTCTCGTCGGATGCAGGCATGCGCACAGGCTGACCAGCAGTCGCCGCGGCTGGCGATGCGACATAGAGTGTCGCCCGCCGTGCAGCGACTAAGCGGTCGCGTCCCGCGAATGATGAGGGGTGACAACATGTCCGAGCAGAGCTCACGACACACCCAACCCGACGATCGGCGACAGGCCAACGACCAGAGCCTGTTTCGCGCTGCTGGTCAAGACCCCCAGGGCCGACAGCCAGCGGCCCGGCCCACCTTCAGCGCCGCCGCTCAACCTTCCGGGGCTGTGTTCTCGAACGGTTCTGACTACGACGTCGCGGAGCAACAACGGTCGGCCACTGAACACGACGAGGTGGCCATGCGGTCGCTTCGGCTTCCCTTCGAAGCCGAAGCCGATGCCCTCGACGCACTCGATCAGCGCCGGTCGGTCCCCTTCGATGAGGACGACTACAGGTAGGTTCCGGCTGTCTGCCCGCGACCTGTTCCATCCCGCGGTTGAGCACCGACACGTGCCCGAGACACATGACCCCACCGCCACCGGATGGGTCGACGTACTCGGGGCGGCGCTGAGCTCGGTGGGTTTGCCGGGATCACCTTCGCGATCATCGCTGCCCCCAACCAGGGAGCTTTCGCGCCCACGGTACTCATCAGCGGCGGCCTGGGGATCGCCGCGATCGCTGGTTTCTTCGTCGCTTGGCTGCGGTCGTTGCGCCTCCTGATGCCCTCGGAGGATCGGCTACTGGTCGCCGCTCGACGGGTCAATCTGACACCGGTCGAAACCATGGAGGAGTTCCTGCGGCACGTCCAATTCGGTCGAACCAGGCGAGTCGACAACCGCCCACACCCGCAACCACGTATCGGTCGTTCCGCCTATGAGTTTGACGCACTGATGGCCGCCACGAGCTGGCCAGCGGTGCCGGCGAGGGCGGCATCAGCCCGCGAGTTGTCGGCAGCGGCGACCCTGTCGCGTATCGCCGCCGGAGCACGTCAGTGCTCACCAGCTGCACTGTTTCAACAGATGGAAGGACACCACTGGGATGAGAAGGGCATCGCAGACTACCGAGGCTTACCCGGTACGGGCCGGGCGTTCCGCGATGGCCTCGGCCCGCCACCGGCGTGGTGGGCGCGGTTGGTGCATCCGTGCCGGCGTCGCGGTGTGTGCGATTGTCTTGGTCGGGATTGTCGGCGTCCTAGCGATGCACCTGGACAGGCACTCCAGCAGCCCCAGCAGCCCCGCCGCCGAACCGGACACCAACCCCGCGGTGCTGGCTGCCCAGGCGGGCCTGACCGGCCCGGCGGTCGACGAGATCCCCTCCAGCGCCACCGAGCAGGTGCTGTTCCACCTTCACAGCCACCTGCAGATCTATGTCAACGGCGTCCCCAAGCTGGTCCCCTACGGGATCGGCATGGTGGCGCCCTACCAGCTCACCCGCTCCCAGCACGGCCCGTTGGTCACCGGCGCGAAGGCCTTCTACTGGCTGCACACCCACGACGAGACCGGCGTGATCCACATCTAGTCCGCGGCGCGGCGCGGCTTCACCCTGGGCAACGTCTTTGACCTGTGGGGCCAACCGCGAAACCCCGATCAGGTCGGCCCGGCGCACGGCACCGTCACCGCGTTCCTCAACGGCCAACGGTTTACCGGTTACCCCCGAAGCATTCCGTTGTACCCGCACGCGGTGATCCAGCTCGATGTCGGCACCCCGACCGTCCCGCCGCAGCCTTACACCTTCGCGCCAGACCTGTCGTGAGCGACACGGTGGCCGCGCTCGGGGATCGCTGCTGTTCAGGCGGACCTGGCGTAGGCGGCTCGACCGGCCCGAGCTGCCGGGTGTGATCGCAGATAGGTGGCCGATGACGGTGTTTCGGCTGGTAGGGAGCCTGGATGCGGATCGGTTCCAACGATCCGATAATTGTCGTTAGGTCGTTTTGATCGTCCTGAGGACCGGTGCCGGGATGTGGCCGTGCCGTGGTTGTGTTCGGGAGAGGGAGGCGTGCCTCGTGCGGAGCCGGCTCTCCAGTCTCCGGTGCGGGACGTCCGCAGATGGACTAAGTAGTATCGACTGTTTTCACTCCCCGAGCGCAATGCGTCACCATGCCGGAGTGGATGAAACGGCCCACGGTCCGGTGCAAACCGCGCCGAACGGGTTGGCGCTAAGCTTCGTGCCGGCACCGGGCTCACCAGCAAGGAGACGATCGAGTCGAGCTTCAGCAGGTGCTCGGTCGGTGTTGCATGAGGGGACTCGGTTGCTTGTTCTCCGTAGAGATCAGTCCGGAGCTAGGTAGGTGGAACCGCCTTGACAGCGCTAGGTATCAGCTTCAAAATCTGATAGGCGGCAAATCGAAATTTAGTAGGCTGCAACTCGATCTGTCGAGTTGGGGTTTCTCTTCCCATCGAGGGGTACAGAGTGAACGAGGGGAGAATGCGATGAGCATGGTCGTGGTGGGCGTGCGACGTTGTTCGATTGCAATGGCGGGGACGTTCCTCGCCCTGGACTTGACCGGTTTCAGCGCCACGGCGGTGGTGGGACGACGTGGTGCGGCCACTCCTGCGACGACGACTGGGCTGGCGGAGCCGTCGGAAACCGTCCGCAAGTGTCCAAATGGGCTGGTGTCCGACTCCAATAGAAGCACCTGCGACCCTGAGGACCGCGGCAACGAGTAGCACGTCATCCGGTGTAAAAACAAACGTCTCAACATAGACACGCGGTGGACAGCGAGATCAGCGATCAAGTCCACGTGGTTGTCGTAACTTGCCTGGGCGCCGAATTCCTCGGCGGCGTCGTCCGCGCGGATTCGCGGCCTGACGTGCTGATGGCGCGCAGTTGGTAGTCCGGCAACACTTTAAGAGCGGGAACATGGTTGATGGCGGCCCGCCTCCGAGGCTCGCTCCGATGATTCCGACGGCGATCTTTTTCATGGTGGCTCTTCTCTTGCATGGTTGCGGGGCAGCCCGCGGGCGACCCGGCTTCGTGTGGTAATAAGGACGGCGGCGGTGCCCCGCCCTGTTCTTGGGCCGGGATCAGGCGTCGGGCGAGCCGCCCGGCAGCGGTTCCAGCCGCAGCCGGGTCAGCCTCAACGTCGCGATGAGCCACCGACCCGCGACCTCGTGGTAGTGCCCGTAACCGTTCAGCCCCTTGGCGTCCTGGCCCTCGTAGGTGACGGACGATGGAGTGGCCGGATCTCCGCGACGGTGACGGACGCATTCCAGGAGGCACACCGCGGTCTGGCGGCGGTGGGGTGAGCGAAGACTGTCACACGTTCACACCTGGTCGTCGGTCGCACCCTTCGTCGACGGGTACGACGCCAGGTGCTGTGGAACGGCAACCCCGAGCCGCCGCTGGACCTTCATCACCGACCGTCAACACGTCGTGCACTGGGCGTGGACCACCTATGCCCGAAGCGCCGAACGCGACTGCACCAGCAACATCCCGGAGCTAGCCGGCGTTCGGCTCACCAGCCGCGCGGAAGTGGCTCGCCGGGCCGCTGCGAATCGCTGCGGCTCGCTGACCAATGAGGCTACGCCGACGCGCGGACCACTCGGCGCCAGACCGGATCGCATCGGCGCGCCGCTGGGACCGCGCGCTACCGTGATGGCGATCACCGCTCCGAGGCCCAACACAGCACCGACGGAGTAACCCCAAGGCGGTGGGCCCATGCCCGGTGGGGCCTATTACACGGGATTGGGTAGGCATTATCCGCCTAATACGGGCGCGGGCGGAGGTGGCGCGCCAGGCCCGGCTGGGCTGGGTAGCCAGGCTGCGGTCCCGGGGGTCATGGTGGTAACTGTGGATACGCCAGCGGCGACCTGAGGGTTGTCACGCACGGGAGGCGTTGAGCGTGGGAAGGGTGTTGGGCCGATTAGGCGCTGTACCCTGCCATCACCGGCAGATTAAGTTGCGATGTTTGTTTTTGCACCGGGGTGGGCGTGCTAGTCGTTGCTGCGGTCCACGGGGTCGCAGGTGTCCCTATCGGAGTGGGACACCAGCCCGTTTGGACACTGCGGACGTGTTCCGACGGCTCCGCCAGCCTGCTCGCCGCCGCGGGAGTGGCCACACTATTCGTCGAACCACGGCCGTGGCGCTGAAACCGGTCAAGTCCAGGGCCAGGCACGTCCCGCCAGCGCGATCGAGCCACGTTGAATGCTTTACCCGACCATACTCATTGCAGTCCCCCCTCGTTAACTGGATGGTCCTGCGACGGCACAGTCCAGTCGGCACCTAAACTATGACCAGAAGAAGTCCGCGAGACAACGAGGATTATTCAGCCGACCGTGTAGAAGTGCAGGCCGATTACAGCTGAGATGGTTGTTGCGAATGTTGCAAGGGGGCGACGGTAGTCGGTGTGCATGATTCTCCAGGTCTTGAAGTTGGCGATTGTCTGTTCGATGACGT
>JBBPZY010000331.1:0-3037 GCA_038276315.1 Mycobacteriales bacterium | reverse complement strand
TTCTTGTGCGGGCGCGGGTGATCACTTTCTATTCCCCGATCGCCTCCGCGACCAGCTCACCGGCGCTGAGCCCGAACGCCGCAAGACTTTGCCGTAGGTCCAGCAGGAGGCTCCATTTCGCCTCGCCGTCGGATCGGCCGATCTTCGCGATCGCCGCGTCGAGGCCGTCCCAGTCGCCGCCGTGGTCGCACACAGCAGGGCGAACCACAGATCCCAGTGCGACCACTCGACACCGGCGTGTGCGCGCCACATTTCGGGTCCGTACAGCAGAGTTCGCCCGGTCGCCGTCACCGTGGCGAGCCGACCGCGACGAGCCCGCGGGTTGACCGCCTCGATGTCGAACGCGGTCGGATCGAACTCGCAGGCGTGGTCAAAGCCCAACCACGTGACCATGTCGTCGTGCTCCTCGTCGCCCGCGTCGGCGAGGACCAGGTCCGGGAGCCCGTAGCTGCGGCTGCCGGCGGTGAAGCTGTGCAGGTGGTGGTCCCGCCAGCCCATCGCCGTCTGAATCACGCTGTGGAGCCGGCTCAGCGGCATCGTGGCCGGGATCAGCAGCCGCCGCCACACCCGTGGCTCGGTGACCTCGGCCAGCGTGACGGTGATCCGGTGGACGGGATCACCGGGCTCGGGCTCCCCCCGCATCCGACGAATCCCGAACCGGCCGATCGCGGTCAGCTCGGCGGAGTCCTCGGTCAGCGTCACGGCACCCAGCCGGGCCAGCGCCGCGAGCGTGCGCCGGACGTCGCGGTCGTTCATCCGACGGGCCGTGGCCAGCTGCTCCTCAGTGGCGTCATCGAGCCTGTAGCGCGCCGTCACAGCCGTCCCACGCCAGATCGCACAGCTCGTCCAGAGCGACCATGCCGCCCCGGCCGTGCAGCGCGTGCAGCACCGCGTCGGCGCCGGCGGCAAACTCACGGCGCATGAACGACTCGCCCCACCCTGCGGGCAGGAACGCGGTGCCCAGCCTGCCCCTGAACGACTCGAACAGTGCCATCCACAGCTGCGCTGGGCAGTCGAGTAGCGCGGCGGCCTTCTTGACCGGTACCAGCCGCCCCCGGACCACGCGCACCAGCCCAGCCGCCTTGGCCCACTCCACGATCAGGCCCAGACCCAGCAGCTCCACGCTCGACCTGGTCTTGAACACCCGCGCGCCGATCGCGGGATCCACCTCGTCCCCGGTGCCCAACCGGTCGACGAGGACCCGGGCATCGGCCAGGGTGATCGCTGCCTTCTGGGTGAGCTTGCGTCCGTCCCCGACCCACCTGACGAACTCCACGACCTGACCGACCAGCGCGGCCTCCCCAGCGGCGGCAGCGACATCGGTGGGTGCACGACTCGTCATCCTCGTCTCCTTCCGGCATCGCTTCCCGGCCTTGAGATCGCGTGACGGACCGTACCCGTCGAGGCCGTCACCCCTTCCGGCACACCGCCCCGTCAGACCAGCGTCGTCGAGCGACGCGGCGCGCTGGCCGCAACCGGTGGAGATCGGTCCGCTGCCGGCGCAGCAGGTGTCCGACGGCCCAGCGCAGCCGCGGGGGTCGGGTGGGCGGCCGCTCGTTGTCTACCATCCGGGCCCCGAGGCCGAGCGCTGCCCACTCCGGTCCGAGCCAGGACAGCCGGTGGTGGACGCGCGGCCGGTCTGGCCAGCGCAACCGGTCCGCGGGCTCGTCGAGCGCGGCGTCGTCGAGGATGCCAGTCGCGCACATGCCGACGATCAGCGTGGGTGTTGAAGGTTGCCGTCACGTGGATCAATCTATTTATGGTTCGGAGGAGGTGCTGGTCATGGCGTTTGAACGGACCAGCATCGATCACGCGAACATGGGCGGGCCGCCCTCCATCCGTGACTTGCGTATTCCGGTAAGCACCGTGCTCGGTCAGCTCGCTGCGGGGTGTGCTGAGGCGGAGATCCTTCAGGATTTCCCTGATCTTGAGCACGTGGACATCATGGCTGCCCTTGAGCACGCAGCGGCCGCGGTCCAGGAGCGTGCGCTGCCGCTCGCCGTAGGGCAGTGAGGTTCCTCGTCTTCGGCACCCACAAGCTGGCTCGGTGGGCGTCGACTGGGTGTCCCGTTTGCTCGACCAATGAGCGATACTGAGGACATGTCCCGGACGATCACGTTGACCGCAAGCCTCACCGCTGAAGACGGTGGCTACGTCGCGCGGTGCGTAGAACTCGACGTCACCAGCGAAGGGGACACGGTGGAGGAGGCTTTGACGATGCTGCGTGAGGCCGTCGAACTCTACTTGGAAGACGCGCCCATTCCGGACCAGTCTGCCCATCCGGTCGTCACCTCGTTTGACGTCACGGTCGGCGCGGCGTGAACTCTCGTACACCCCGCCTGTCCAGCAAAGAAATGATCAAGACTTTGGAGAGAGCCGGTTTCGCCATCGTGCATACCCGAGGAAGTCACTGCAAGCTCCGCAGCGGGTTCCGCACCGTGATCGTCCCATTGAATCGGGACCCACTGCGACAGGGCACCCAGGCCGATATCCTCCGCCAAGCGGGCATTGACGCGGAACTCCTCAGCAAACTCACGTAACCGCGGAGGACCCATGCGCCGGCTCGCAAGCACTGTCGAGACGCGGAGCACAGAACACCTCATAACCTGCGACGGAGTCGATTCGCCACAGCGATCTGCTCGTCGGCCCCGTAAGCTGCGGCGTGATCAGGTCACGAGAGTTAGCCCGGTCCCGTCGAGAACCTGAGCCACCTCTGCAAGAGACATGCCGGATTCTGCAGCGCGACGGATTTGGTGTGGTCTGGGCGGTGGCGCACTGAAAAACCGTTCCCGCTGGCACTGGGTCGTGACCTGGGCTGATCTGGGCGGCACTGTCGCGGCGGTCGCACTGTAAGTCACCAATGCCGAACCGGTGAACATCACCGGCTTGCCGGTCACAAGATCTTGCCAGCCGAAGAGCCGAATCTGGTACCTGCCCCTGCCGCCGATTGACCTCCACCAAGCCGCCACCGCCGACTCAAACATGTGATCTACAACCGCACAGTTCGAACCCTGTACGCGATCTCCCGCGTTGGGGA